>NZ_JBAHYJ020000020.1:0-82265 GCF_036697665.2 Scytonema sp. PRP1
GGATTAAGGGGGGATCAAAAATCTAGATGGTAGATTGAAAAATGCCCAAATGCATCTCAATACAGGTTTTAGCTTAAGTTGACATCCATTAGCTATGCTGTGCCGCTACTTAGATCCCCCAACCCCCTTAAAAAGGGGGCTAAAATTTTATTTCCCCCCTTTTTAAGGGGGGATTAAGGGGGGATCAAAAATCTAGATGGTAGATTGAAAAATGCCCAAATGCATCTCAATAAAGACTTTTAGAGTTGACATTCATTAGCTATGCTGTGCCGCTACAAACTATTGTATAGAAAACTTAATTGCTTTCCTGTTCGTCTAGCCAAGTCACTAAATCAGCTATTGATGACATTCTAAAAAGCGCTCTACCTAAAGCTTCTAGCTGTTCTTTCTTGAAAACTTGAACTCGCTCAATAATTGAGGAATCAATTTCACCAAAGCGTTCATCAAGTAAAGACAGACAGAATCTAAGTTCTCCCTTCTGTTCTCCCTTCTCCAAAATATCCTGATAAATCACTGACTCTTGCATAACATCCTCGCTCAAAAATTGACGAATCAAGTTTTTCTCAAATTTCAAACCCGCTAATATCCCTGTGTAAGCTGCGATATTCTGCCTCGTCTCTCTATCCGGAATTCTAGCAACACTCTGGGCAACCTGCGATAATAACGCTTGTGGTGAGTTTGTTTGCGTTAACGGTGCTAACGGTAATAGTGCAGAATTGTTGAGAAATTGGACTGAATCTTGTTCCCACATCTGCAAAACGCGGTAGCGATGAGTTGTTGTTTCACTGCGATATTCTTCAGTGAATGCTATTTCGTCATTTGTTTGTTGTAAAAAAATGACGACTTGTGTGACAGGGACTTTATACTGACGGATCAATCTAACAGAATAATCCAACATCCGAAAAGAAATCGGTGTTTTAGACCTTGTTATGGTTTGAAATTCTATGTGTAAAATGCGGTTTTCTGTTTGCAGAAATGTCAAAGAATCAGCGCGAATTGGTTCAATGCTCAATTCTGTTTTTATAGCGGTTTTGAGGTAAATGAACCACATTTATGACCTCTCTCCAAACCTCTCTCCTACAAGGAGAGAGGCTTTAAATCTTTCCCCTTCCCTTGTAGGGAAGGGGGTTGGGGGGTTAGGTTTCTTGGCGTAGTCTAATTAACAGCAAAATTGCTGTAAGACTTCGATGCTTCGTGGTTCGACTGCTAGCAACCAACGCGCAAAATCCGTTAGATATTTTTCAGCTAAGATTTTACAAACGTTGTCCTAGCTCACAAATTAAACCTCTAGCATCTCTTTGATTCCATCTGTGTCCATCTGTGTCCATCTGTGGTTAATTATTCTTTTTTTTTCAACTGTAGGGTGGGCAGTGCCTAAGTAAAACTTGATGATTTCAACATTAGTTCATGGCACTGCCCACCTTACAAATTGCTAGGGTGTGTTATGTCGCAGGAATCGCGCACCATCAGAGATTTTCGGTACGTTAGGACTCATGTCCATAACGCACCCTACCAGATGAAAGTTTCAAAGTCGAGAATGTTGCAATCTATTAATGCATAAGTTAATCTCACCAACACCTATAAACAATAGAGAAAACCAACAACTCAGGCTAACCTCAGATTATGATACAACCATCAACGCCTAAGCCTTAATTCCACTGCTTGCAGCATCGCCCCCTCTTCCTGGCTGTGTCCCCCATGCTGAAAACTCCCCGCAAAACCAGAAAGTTTACCTTTCTCCTTTTCCCTCTCACCCTTTTGCTTGTTCTCCTCCTCTCCCTACCTTGGGTGAGTGCGGAAGAAACCGACAAGCCAAAGCCGCAGCCTTGGCAGATTGACGGCATAATGGCTGCGCTTGAAGATGATCTTCCTAGGGTAAAGCAATATGCTTTGGACAAGTTGACGGCATATGATCTGCAAAATTTGAAATCTGTGGGGAGGGAACCGGAAGAGATTGCTAAGAAAGCTGCCGAAATTCTCAAGGATGAAAAGGTTGACGCTAACGTTCGTGCCGAAGCGGCTAAAGCTTTGGGCAATTTGGGGCAAGCGGCAGCAAAATACGTTCCAGACATCGTCAATGTCAATTTCCTCAAGGATGATAAGGTTGACGCTAACGTTCGTGCCGAAGCGGCAAGAGCATTGGGCAATATAAAACAACTCAAGTTAGAAGACGTTATTGTCATCTTGAATTATGTTTATGAGCCAAATCAGGGAAAGCTTTGGTCAAGCCCTTCTTCTTTTTATGATATGAATTTTGAATATTGGCGGTTTTTAACCCATTTTCTTGGAGGTGGCAATGATGAGGTGAAAACACTGCTAAAGTGGCTTGGTAAACCTGATGAAAAAGCAATTCCCGATCAACTTAAACACGATGAAGCCAAGAAAACACTGGAATTATTTCGCAAGATTTGGGTGCTTAGCCAGGGGTTGAATGGATTAAGAGAAGACTTAGCAGAACAGATTTCGATAGTTGCATCCAACAAAAAAGTTCTTTGGAAACCGCAGGATATTAGTTTACTTGAAAGTCACTACAAAAATCTGAAAGCAGGTTATTCCACCAAAGCTCATGCTGTTAAGTCAGTCATAGATAATCTAGAATTTTGGAAGTGGTTTTTCCTTGCCAGAAACATCATCCTCATTCACCTTGCCATTTGGCTTACCCTCATCCTTGCCTACCCCATATCTCCCCAAGTGCAAACAATCTTCTGGAACCCCTGGATAAGGCGTATTTTGGGCTTTGGCTACATTGGCTTACTCCTAACTTGGATTCCTTACCTGCGTCGCCGACTGTTTGAACCATTCAAACCTATCCTGCTAGCTGATGCAGGATTAGACAATTTCAGTTCTCTAGCATATTTTCCCCAATCCGGCGTTGTAGAGACGCGTCATGGCGCGTCTCTACATCAGGATGCAGGGGAAATTCGACCAATTACGCAGGCGATTTCCAGTATCACGGGGCAAATCGTCTTAGAAGGCGACTCTGGTTTAGGCAAATCAATGTTTCTGCGCCATTTGGTGAAAACTTCCCAGCAAACAGTCGCCTATCTACCCGCCCAAAAGTGTGACAACGGCATCATTGAAGCAATTTATGCCAAGCTGCAAGGACAGGTACAAGATGCGAAATTCCTAAGAAACCTCATTTACTATGGTGCCATAGACATCTGCATCGACGGACTCAACGAAGTCACCGCCGATACGCGGGCGAAAATCTCGCAGTTTGCGGAAAGCTATTTCCGGGGCAACATTATTATGACGACACAGCCCTTGGATTGGATACCGCCCTCAACGGCAAAGAAATATGAATTGCAGCCGTTGGAACGTGAACAAATACAGCAGTTTTTGCTTTATCGTCAGCAGCAACTTCTACCAAGTTCGTCTCATACCCCACCTGACTTTTCACCGGATGTGGAAAACCTCTCTCCAAACCTCTCCCCACCTCTCCCTAACCCTCCCCTAAAAGGGGAGGGAAGAGGAGCAGCTTTTATACTGAGAGAGGCTTTTAATCTTCCCCCTTCCCTTGTAGGGAAGGGGGCTGGGGGTTAGGTTTTTCGTGGATTTTTCCACATAACGTGAAAAGTCAGAATAACCCACAATACCAAAATCCCACCCCGCCTTCTTTCCCCCTCCCCGCTTGCGGAGAGCAGCGCCGTGCGGGGGTTCCCCCCGTTGAGGCGACTGCGGAGGGTAGGGTGGGTTCCGAGATTACGAACAAGCCTGCGCCCGCTACATAGCAGCAGCATTCAACGATCAACAATCTCCAGAAGATTTAGCAGCAGCCAAGCGAATTCTTTCCAACCCAATGGATTTAACGCTGGTTGCCCTGATGCTATCACAAGGCAAACAACCAGATTTGTTTCGCCTGCAAGAACAGCAATATCAACTCATGGCGGAAGAATACCTGCGAGAATGGAAACACGAATTTCCACTCAAGAAGTTCTCGCAAGCAGTTTACCAGATGCGGCTCAACGACGAAAGCGCCATACCTGCTGATGAATTTAGGCAAGAATTAATCAGTATGGAAGATGAAAAATATAAAATGGTCGTCAGCCGTCAATGGGAAGATGCTGAGGGAGAACCGCACAAAAGCTGGTACTTTCGCCACGACAAAATTATGGAATTCTTCTTGGTGCAAAACTTTCTTGGCGAAAGTGAAGAAATTCAAGAGCGTGTTAATCAACACATAGATGAACCACGTTTTCGCGGTGTTTACTTATTGTTGGCAACCTTACTCCCCTTAGATACAGCCTTAGAACTACGAGAAAGATTAATCGAATACGCCGCTAATACCAAAGACCATACATTGAGCGATAAATATGTACAGTTATTAAAGTTACGGTTGCCACAATGGACACAAGACGGTACATTAAAGCAACTGCTACAACAACACGAACAGAAAGCTAAGTGTTTGGATTTAGCAACTAAGTTTCTGGAACTCGTAGGTGCGAAAATAAAACGAGAGAAAGAACTGCACCTGACAATCGAAACTATCGAAGGCAGTCTCAGTACCTACACGCCTTTACCAGTTTTGCTAACTGTGGATACGCCAACTGACCAAGATATCATCCGACTGGTTCAAATCTCCCAACAATTGGCAAGGGAGCAGACACAAAGGGCTGGCTTGCTGATATACAGAGTTCCACCGGATACCACCGCCAGAATGGAAACGGCTAAGGTACGGTTACGCGACCATTTTGTGCTGATTCCAATTCCTCTAGCGCAAGTGGAACAAGCGCTACCGAGCCAAGACGAGTGCAGAGGATTGCTAGAGGTGTATGTCGATCGCTACCTCCAGCGTGTTGATTTCTTTGATGACAAAAACGCCATTAGCGACACATTTTCTTTCTTTGGTCGCACAGAAATACTACAGCGTTTGGCAGAAGAACTGCTGAGATATCAAGGAATTGGGCTATTTGGATTACGCAAATCAGGCAAAACCTCTGTGCTGCTTCAGTTAGGATTCTTGTTGCGACAACATCCCATCGTACATATTGACCTGCAACGGTATGGCGGCTCTCGCTACAGTGCGGCTTTGTTCAACGATATCCTTCAGCTTCTTTCCACCCTAGAGACTGAGGCGAAACTCCCATCTTTTGAACCATTTCCCCTAGAGAAACCAGCCGCAGAGTTAACTGGAGAATTCATCCAAAGAGTGATTGACTTTGCCAGTGCAATCCAGCAAACTAAAAAGTATAAATTGCCCATCCTGTGCTTTTTGGATGAAGTAGAACGAATTCTTCCCACTCCAGAAGACTCGCGGGAGAAAGCAGAAGAATTTAATGCTTGTTTTGGGGCGCTACGAGTGTTGTGTCAAGAACAGCGTCAACTGTCACTTCTCGTCGCTGATGTGCATCCAGATTGCAATCGAATCAATATGTGGAAGCAACAAGGGGTGGCAACAAATCCAGTTTTTAGCTTCTTCAAAGAAGTCTTTCTGCCTCCTTTTTCTGAAGAAGAGACGAAAGATATGCTCATTAACATCGGCAAATTGATGGGCTTAGAGTTTGACGAACAAACCCCGAAACAAATTCATCGGTAAAGCGGTGGACACCCGTTTGTCTCTCGTCAACTTGCTCGGTTTTTAACAGAAAAAATACAAAATAAAATTCAAGAGAAAAATACAAAGCCTTCTCAAAGCAGAAATATGCTTATTGAATGGGCGACGGTAGAGCGATATTTAGAAAAGACTTTGACTCATAAAGGCGAGTTGAAAAATTACTTAGAAAAAAGCATTTGGGAAGATTTAGAAAAACGTAATTTTGATGTGGCGATCGCCCTGCTGCGAGCCATAGCCTGCAACGAACATTTTCGTGAGGGGATAACAGAACAAGCGTTACTCAACCAACTCAGTTCTGATTTTACAACCACCCAGTCTTTAGATGCTTGCTTGTGGCTCACAAATGTTGGATTGTTGTATCACGAAGAAGTGGAGCATCAGGATTTCTACCAAATCCGGATTCCACTCTTATCGCGGTGGATCCAAATGCAGATGACTGAGGAGGAGATTGAACAATGCAAAATTTTCCAGTAGAACGCCCGTTTGATAACTTCCGAGTAGCCATCACTGATCCGTCTCACTTCTTTGGACGCAGCGAATTGCTCAATACTATGCTTAAGTCACCCTTCCAAGTGCGGATTCTCCTAGCTGGAAGGCGTTTGGGGAAAACGAGTGCTTTGCGTGCTGTGGAGTGGAATTTGCTGAATCCAAATACTGGTAATCCCCGGCGGGCGTTTCCTGTACTGATAAACTTACAGTTAGAACAACCCAAAGATTTAGACAATCTGCGTTATCTCCTCATAGCCAGACTCCGCGAAGCAATAGAACGCTGGCGAGAAGTTCCTCTGGCTGGAATTCGGCAGATGTACCACGAGTTTCTCAGTCAAGTCAAGAGTGGCGAAGTGACTGTTAGCTTCCTCAAGCAGTTAAATATTAAATTTAATATCAACAATCCTGACTACGAACGACGTTTAAATAACGATAGCTTCCGGTTAGCGTTCTTAAAAACTATAGAGGAACTCCGCAAATTAAATTTTCAAGGTGTTTGCTTTCTCATCGATGGCGCTGAGTTCATCGTGCGCCAAAATTGGGCAAGCGATGCTTGGTCATATCTGCGAGGATTGAAAGATACCGATACTGCTATCAAACCTTTTTTGGGTCTTTTGCTATCAGGTTATCGAGATTTGAAGGAATATCAGCAGCGCGTCGGTTCTCCATTATTAAACATAGCAGAAATTGAATGGTTAGCTCCCTTAAGCGAGGAAGAAACAAAGAAATTGATAGGTGATCGCGCAGAACAGGAACAGATTTCTTTCCCCGACCAAAAAATGACCTCTATTATAGAATGGTCAGGATGCCATCCATATTTAATACAACAAACACTCAATATTATTTTCGACTACCAAACAGACTCTTGCACGAATTTAATCAATAAATTAATCCAGTATCACGACAAAGACTTTTCCTCATGGTGGAATGAAGAACAGCACTCTGGTTGCTTTGGAGAAACTGAACGAACAGTTTATCAAGCCCTGGTTGAAAACCGCAAAGGAACTCCTAAAACTTTGGCACAATATACAGGTTTCAGTCGAGGAAATGTGGCAGATGCTTTAGAAGTCATTGCGGGAACTGGTGTGATTCGGCTGTTGGATGAGGAGTATTATGCCGTAGGTTCTCAACTCTTTGAGGAATGGGTGACTCAACAGACACCTTGAGCTTATATTGATTTATTTAATGAAGGAAAAGTAGCACAATTATTATTATTAAAGTCATATAGCAGCTTTATTTGATTTATGAAATTTATCAACCGCCAAGACGCCAAGGACGCCAAGAAAAGAGAGAAGAAAGAAGAGAAAATTTCACAAAATATTTAGGAGTACTATATAAATAGTAACTTTTTTATAACCTAAAAAACAAAAAATAAAGATTTGTAAAATTCAGGTTTATACTTGTTTTTGCGCTATCAAGGCAACCGAGACTATAATTATTTTCAAGAGAAAATATTTAGAGCTAATGGTTGAATTGCAATTTATAAAGGCGCGTATTTTTGCAGTGTTCCAAAACTTGGGTACTCTTGCATTACTGGCGATCGCTTTTCCGTTCAACTGCATCGTCGTCTTAGCAGCGTTGCTGTTGAATTGTTTCACAAAACCGTTTCAAAAGCAAGTGGTTTTCACCGAGAATCCCAAAAATATCTTGATCGGTGGTGGTAGGATGACCAAAACCCTTCAGCTAGCGCGGTCATTTCACGCCGCAGGGCATAGGGTTATTTTAGTTGACATCCACAAATACTGGTTAAGTGGTCATCGATTTTCCAAGGCTGTCGCTGGCTATTACACCGTTCCTGAACCGCAGAAAGACCTAGAAGGCTACACTCAAGCTTTACGTGCGATCGCTAAAAAAGAAAACATAGACTTTTTTATCCCGGTTGCCATTTTCGCCGTCAGCTACTTTGATCCCCAGAACAAGCCAGTGTTAGTAGGCTATTGCGAGATTTTCCACTTCGATGGTGAAATCACCAAGATGCTGGATGACAAGTTTGCCTTTGCCGAAAAAGCGCGATCGTTCGGTTTATCAGTTCCCAAATCCTTTAAAATTACTGCTCCAGAACAAGTTCTAAACTTCGACTTTTCCCAGGAGAAGAATAAGTACATTCTCAAAAGCATACCCTACGACTCCGTGCGCCGCTTGAACATGACCAAGCTACCGTGCGACACGATTGAACAAACAGCAGCATTTGTCAAGAGTCTGCCGATCAGCGAGGACCACCCCTGGATTATGCAGGAATTCATCCCCGGACAGGAATACTGCACTCACAGTAGCTTACGAAATGGGGAGTTAAGACTGCACTGCTGCTGTGAGTCATCCGCCTTTCAAGTCAACTACGAAAATGTCGATAAACCTGAGATTCTGCAATGGGTGAGCCGTTTTGTCAAAGAACTGGGACTTACCGGAGAGGCTTCCTTTGACATCATTCAGGCTGTTGACGGAACTGTTTATCCAATCGAATGCAACCCCCGGACTCACTCCGCGATTACTATGTTTTACAACCACCCAGGAGTAGCAGATGCATACCTTGGTAAAGAGCCTTTGGCTGAACCTTTGCAACCTCTAGCGGATAGTAAGCCAACTCATTGGCTGTACCACGAAGTTTGGAGGCTGACTGGGATTAGATCATTAAAGCAATTACAAACCTGGGTAAGAAACATTTTGCGGGGGAAAGACGCAATTTTTGAGGTGGATGACCCCCTACCCTTCCTGATGGTACATCACTGGCAAATTCCCTTACTCCTTCTCGACAATCTACGAAGACTCAAAGGTTGGATAAGAATAGATTTTAACCTTGGCGAGCTTATAGAGTGAGATTGAGACTAAGCTGTTCCACAATAAGCTTGCATTATCTGGGCGGGCAAGATGCCCACCCCACAAAAATTTGAATTACCATTTTGATAGAATACTCAAGCTATCTACTGGGTTGCTAGTTAGTCATTAGTGGCGATCGCTTTATTAATAAAACTTACGCAAAAACCTCTCAAACTCTTATTTCTCTGTGTCCTCTGCGCCCTCTGCGGTTCGTTTTCCGTAACTTTTGCATAACTCCTAATTAAGCAAGACTACCCTTCCAAGCAGTGTTGATTTCCTGGACATATTAGTACACTCGCAACCCAAAGACACAAACAGGAGCTAAGAAAGTCACTATTTCCGGATAGTGTGAATCAGCAAAGCGAAATCCATACAATTTGAGGAGTGTCAAACATTGTATCTCGGCTCAAAGCCCAACATTGCTGCATCTACCTGTTTAAGCAGCACTTCGAGAGTAAAGGAGTTATCCAACACAACATCCGCACGGGCTACTTTTTCTGCTATTGGCATTTGACTCATTATCCGGGCTTGTGCTTGCTCTAAAGTTAAATTATTCCGCCGCATCAATCTTTCTAATTGCTGTTGTTCAGAACAACTGACTACCCAAATTTCTGTCACTAAATGAGTCATTCCCGCTTCAAATAGCAAAGGCACAACTAACACTAGTGTTTGTGCTGATGATACGGCAATTTCTTCTAGAAAGCGATCGCCCACATATGGATGAATCAAACCCTCTACCCAGTTGCGTTCCTCTTGACTGTTAAAAATAATCTCTCCCAACTTCTGACGGTTGAGGTTTCCATTTACAAGTAAAATTTGTTTACCGTAACGTTGAGCAATTTCTAGCAGAATAGGCGAATCTACAGATACTGCTTCTCTGGCATAAATATCTGCATCCAAAATAGGCAAATTGTAAGCACTAGCCAAATAATTGGCAACAGTGGTTTTGCCTGTTGCAATGCCTCCAGTTAACCCGATGATGTGTTTTGTCATGAGTTGATTAAAGCTATTAGCAATTAACCATTAGCAACTATAGCAATCCAAAATGATTTCTGAAAAATCTTAAGTATTGTAGGGTGGGCAGTGCTTACGGTATTTTGCCCACTACATCCGGGTTTTGCGTTCGCACTGCCCACCTTACGTGTCGTTCAAAAATCAAATAGGAGCCCTACAGTTATCAGTTATCAGTTATTAGAGGTTGGTTGTCTTGACTGTTCACTGTTCACTGTTCACTGTTCACTGGTCACTGGTCACGGTTCACTGGTCACTTGGTCACTGTTTACTGTTTACTGATAACTGTTCACTGATTGTTGACTCTTAACTAAAAATGCTTTCTGTAGAAAATCAAATTGTTTTGATTACTGGTGCAAGTAGTGGTATTGGTGCTGCTTGTGCCAAAGTCTTCGCAAATGCAGGTGCAAAACTGATTTTAGCGGCGCGGCGCTTGGAGCGTTTGCAGGAACTTGTAGAGACGCGCCACTTCTCATCTGTACAGTTCCATTTGTTACAGCTCGATGTGAGCGATCGCTCTGCCGTACAATCTGCTATCTCAACCCTACCCCCTGCCTGGTCTGATATCGACATCTTAATCAATAACGCTGGTCTGAGTCGCGGTTTAGACAAACTCCACGAAGGCGACATCCAAGATTGGGAAGAAATGATTGATACCAATATCAAGGGTTTGCTCTACCTCACTCGCTATGTTGTTCCTGGAATGGTGAAACGCGATCGCGGTCATGTGGTAAACATAGGTTCGATAGCCGGGCATCAAACCTATCCTAATGGTAATGTCTACTGTGGCACAAAAGCCGCCGTCAGAGCCATTTCCGAAGGTTTAAAACAAGACCTGTTAGGAACTCCTATCCGCGTCAGTTCTGTTGATCCTGGTATGGTAGAAACGGAATTTAGCGAAGTACGCTTTCATGGGGATAGCGATCGCGCCAAAAAAGTTTACCAGGGAGTCACTCCCCTCACACCCGATGATGTCGCCGATGTGATATTTTTCTGCGTCACGCGACCAAGCCATGTAAATATCAACGAAGTTATACTTATGCCAGTAGACCAAGCTAGCGCTACTTTGGTGAATCGGCGAAATTAAAATGAAGGAAAGTTAAAAATCTAAATTTGGTACAACTGTATATGCAAAATACTGCCAAGGCTGAAAAAACCGGGGTGACAGCACTCACGGCGGTTAACATAGCAAAAGCACTCCCAATCTTCTGCTTAATTGCTTTTGCTGTCGTCTTCGGTATTCAAGACTGGCGACAACTCATCTATATGTGCTTGCACATCAGCTATTGTATTTGGTGGTTAATCGACAACTGGTTTTACCCCCACCGGCGACAGATGTTTAATGATCCTGTAGGGGTTGGTGGATTTGTTTTCATACTATTGTCAGTCGGGGTTTTTTACGTGCTACCGGGATACCTGGCATTTATCAACCCCGTCCCTCTATCAATGACCACAGCAGCTCTTGCACTATCGCTTTACATTTTCGGCAGTCTGATCAATGCTACTGCCGATATCCAAAAGCTTACCGCCAAGCAGTACGAGGCAGGGTTAGTTTCTGACAACATCTGGCGTTTTTCCCGAAATATCAATTACTTTGGGGATCTACTACGGTATCTGAGTTTTAGTGTCGTCGCTGGTTCACCTTGGGCTTATTTGGTGCCTGCATATATCTTAGTTTTCTACCTCCAGCTTATGTCCCGCAAAGAACAGTCAATGTCCCAAAAATACCCGGAGTATGCCGAGTATAAGCAATCTAGCGCCCGTTTAATTCCGTTTATTTGGTGAAGCTCATATACCTGCTAGGACAGCATCCGCAGGTGATCCAGCGGCTAAAAGAGGAACACGCAGAGGTAATGGGAAGTTTGTCATCTATAAAAAGATATATTTTGTTTGAATCGCTGACATTTTCCGGCAGCGATTTTTTTTTGCAAAATTAATGACCACAGCTATTGTGGCATTATCACTTTTGAGAAAGCCTTTGTGGAATGGGCATCTTGCCCGTCCAGTTACTACAAATTAAATGCACATTAGCTTATGCAGCTTCAAGAACACGCAATAAATCATCGACCATTCCATAAGGATGCTCTGCGAGAGAGGTATTACAAAAAACAGCTAACGTCAGTTTGCGTCCGTGAAAATCGGGTAAATGCATAGCCCACAGATTATAGCCGGGACCACTTCCACCATGCCCATACTTCTCACCATACTTGGATTCAGGATCTGCCATAATTCCTAAACCATAACAAGGTTTTTTATACCAAGGCTCGTGAGTACCAGTGGGTACAAGAGTTAGCATTTGCTCTAACTGCTTAGAATCTAGCAATTTACCTGAAAAGATAGCCTCAAAAAATTTCACCACTTCTTCAGGCGTAGAAGCAATGAGTCCTGTCGCACACCAATCTGGATGATAACGAGGAATCACATTCTCCATAATTCGTTCCGAATTCAGGTATCGGCAATAACCAGGTGTCAGAACGCCTTTTGTGTCAACATGATGGGCGACATAAGTATTTTGTAAATCCAACACTGAAAAGACATCTTCTTCTAATGCTTGAGCAAATTTTTTACCGCTAACAGCTTCAATCACCTCATACAGCAACATATAACCTGTATTTGAATAACTCCATCCTTCTGGTGGTTCAAAATGGAGTTTTCCTGTACAGGTTAATTCAGCAACTTTCTTATGTGTCCAAGGAACAGAAGGATTCTCACAAACAGCAGGCAAATAATTTTCAAGGCTGGTGTAACTGGGTATTCCATTTGTATGATTTAGCAACCGACGTAATGTGACAGATCCTGAAATGGCATCTTAGGTAACCATTTCGTAAGTGAATCATCTAAATCTAACAAGTTCTCCTGAGCTAAACGCAATAAGCAAACGGAAACAAAAGTTTTGGTAATGCTGTAAATGTAAAATGAGCGATTAACGCCAAGAGCTTGTTTTGCCTCAAGATCAGAGAAACCACTGCTTCCTAACCAGACTCCATGTTTCTCATCATTGATAGCGACATTTACACCCATGCAGCCTGTAAAGTGAAGGGATTGGTTGAGCTGCGCTTGTAAAGTATCTTCTAACCTACTATCCATATAGTGAGGAGATGCCTTTTGATTTGCCATAAGTTTACATTTCTCTAAAAGCGGGTATCTACCTACTTATATTGGGTAAATCACCTACTGAATTTGACTGCTACTTTCTATAGTCTAAAGAATAAGTTTTTAATCTTTGCCGAATAGAAAAACTTTTATTCGCCAGAATATTGTGCATATTCTCTAAAAAAACTCCCCAGAGTTTAACCACCACATTCTTGAAGAGGTTGAGCTTAGCAATGCCTCTTCTTACTGTTTGGTTGACATCTCAACTCTCAGGTTTGAGCCTTGATTTCATCCCTTAGGTGAATGTAGGTAGTCCAATCAAGATAATTGCAGGAAACTGGCATGAATTTAGCAGAAATCCTTGAAAAGGAGCCAATGGAAAAGGGCTGGTGGGTACAAATTGTCTCCTCTGAGCCCTGCTGTACCTACTACTTTGGACCTTTCGAGAGTGCTCAGCAAGCTATTGTTGACCAAGATGGTTACATTGAGGATCTCCTAAACGAAGGAGCACAAGGAATTACTGTTGAGATTAAATGGTGCAAGCCAAAGGAACTCACTATTTGCCCAAAGGATGAATTGGCAGAGAGTTTTCAAATGTGAGGAGAGTTTAATTACCTAGCAACGACCCCAAAAGTAGAGCCGTAGTCAGTGATCCCATTAAGGTGGGCAAAGTTTTAGGAGTCGGTGACAAGACATCACACAACAAAAAACTAGATACAAAACAGGAGAAACCTATGACGCTTTCAAGAATCGAAGACTTTGAAGCAAGTTCCCGTCGCTCTTTTAGAGAGCATGAACTCATGCACTTTGAGGTTTACACTGCGAATGAAGTAAAGGCGGGAGAAGTGGTGGAAATCTTAGTCGATGAAGCCGGACATTCGCAGTACTTGGTTGTCGATCTCAATGACGAAATGACTGGCAAGCAGATACTACTACCATATAGTGAAGCTCAGGTTGACCAAACGACAAGGCGCGTCTACGTTAGTAGATTTAACAAAGCGCAAGTCGCTGAGTTGATGGCATACAACCCAACTGACAACAACATAGTCTGCGGCTTGAACGAGGAAGTGGCTTCTTCTTCGTATCCGTTGTAAAATGCACAAAGCTATATTTGTCAATACTTTCTGAAAATTTTGCACTACCGTAACACTTATCGGATAATCGCAGGCAGACAAAATGTCAGCGATTTTTTTGCGAAATAGTTGCAACTCATAATCATACCGACTATGATTTAAATCAGGAAGATTAAATAAATAACCCCAAGTATGCAAAGCCTTGTTATCGGTGCAGTTGCCAGTTTAGGTGCAGGACTTGCTACAGTTCTCGGTGCCTTGCCAATTTTACTGCCAATAAATCTCACGCAGCGTGTGCAGGGAATCATGCTGGGGTTTGGTGGGGGAGTGATGTTAGCGGCGACATCGTTTTCGTTAGTTGTGCCTGGTACGGAAGCAGCGATCGCCCAAGGTTATTCCAAAGCAAATGCAGCCTTAATTATCGTCATCGGTATTTTGCTTGGGGGAGTATTTCTGCAACTGGCACATAAATTATTACCGCACGAACACTTTTTCAAGCAGGAAGAAAGCGTTCGTGGCAGTAATCTAAAACGAATTTGGCTATTTATTGCCGCAATTACCATTCACAACTTCCCGGAAGGATTAGCTGTGGGAGTGAATTTTGGCAATAATAATATTAGCGATGGAATTCCCGTTGCTTTAGGTATTGGCTTGCAAAATATTCCTGAAGGTTTAGTCGTAGCATTAGCTTTGGTAGGTGAGAAATATTCACGAGGTTATGCTTTGTGGATTTCGCTGCTCACGGGTTTAGTCGAACCAATTGGTGGTGTGATTGGTGCTGGTGTGGTGAGTATTGCTAATTTCATATTGCCTTGGGCAATGGCGTTTGCAGCGGGAGCAATGTTGTTTGTGATTAGTGATGAAATTATCCCCGAATCTCATCGTAAAGGCTTAGAAAAAGAAGGAACTATTGGTGTCATGTTTGGCTTTGTCGTCATGATGTTTTTGGATATTGCTTTAGGATAATTCCTGGTATTTATCGTTACCAGGTTGAGCCTGGTACTTCTCGTTACCAGGCTCAGCCTGGTAACGCATTCCCTGAGGCTCCGCCTCACATTCTCCATAAGTTTTTTGTCCATAAGTTTTTTGACTGTCTTTTGAGGAAAGGCAGAGCCTCAAACAATAAGGGATTTCCAAGAAATAAATTATTCATCTTGTGGGGTGGGCGTCCCCGCCCGCCCAGTTAATAGGACGGGCTAGAAGCCCATCCCACAAGAAAAAGCTGGATATTTTTTTATTTGGAAGTCCCTAATCATTCCCTGGCTCTGCCAGGGAACGAGAAACAGAGCCAGGGAACGAGAAATATGAACGAGAAATATGAAAACCAAAAGGAGCAAAACAATGGACTTGATTCGCTTTGAACACATAAACGTTTCTTGCAAAGATATTGAAGCAACAAAGAAGTTTTATCAAACCCTATTTCCTGATTGGTATGTACGCGCCGAAGGCGTATTCGAGGGTAGACGCTGGATGCATTTGGGAAATAACCAATTTTATCTAGCTCTCAATGATGAAAGTGACCAAGAGCGTGTGCATACGCCCTACGAAAGCATTGGCATAAACCATGTTGGCTTTGTGATTAAAGACGGGGAAGCCATGAAAAAATTGCTTGATGCTGAGAACATTGAATATTACACAATGACAGCTCCTGAAACTAAGCACAGAATTTATGTCAATGATCCTGATGGTAATGAGATGGAGTTGGTTGAATATAACTCAGAGTACGCACTGAAATAATGGCTTGTGGTGGGTGCTGAAGCGCCTACTACTATTACCCAACAGGAGAATAAACAATGACTACAACACAGAAAGTAGCTGTCGTAACCGGTGCAAATCGCGGTTTGGGATTTGAAGCTTCTCGTCAGTTGGCTAAGAAAGGATATCAGGTAATTCTCACCAGCCGAGATGAAGCTAAAGGCAAAGCTGCTGCTGAAAAGTTACAAGCTGAAGGTTTGAATGTCATTTTTCATCCCCTTGATGTCACTAATGATGAAAGCAGTCAACAATTAGCTGAATTTCTTCATGAGCAGTTTGGCAAACTCGATGTCTTAGTAAATAACGCAGCCATCTACATCGATTCTCAAACAGGTGGAAACAGTGTGTTTGATGCCAAAATTGACACTCTGCGGCAAACAATCGAAACAAATGTTTACGGTGTTTTGCGAGTGACTCAAGCGTTGATTGGGTTGATGCAAAAACAAAATTATGGACGGATAGTGAATGTTTCTTCTGGTGCGGGACAACTGACTGATATGGGAAGCGGTGTTCCTACGTATCGCATTTCCAAAACCGCTTTGAATGCCTTAACGCGGATTCTTGCTAACGAATTACAAGGCAAAAATATATTAGTGAATTCCGTTTGTCCAGGTTGGGTGAAAACTGATATGGGTGGTCCAAATGCACCCCGCACGCCAGAACAAGGAGTCGATACGATTGTGTGGCTGGCAACTCTTCCTGATGAAGGTGCAACGGGTGGGTTCTTCCGCGATCGCCAACCAATTGACTGGTAATATAAAGGAGCAGAACATGAATAGATTACAAGGAAAGTATGCCTTAATCACAGGGGCATCACAAGGATTAGGGCGCCAACTCGCAATTGATTTTGCTCGTGAAGCAGCAGCAGGAATATCTATTGTGGCGCGTAATGTTGAGTGTCTGAATCAAGTGCGTAAAGATATTCACGAAATCGCACCCAAAACACAAGTTCTCATCATTGGCGCTGATTTAACTAAGCACGAAGATATCGAGCGTGTTGTTGCGACAACTTTATGCGAATTCAACGGTCATCTCGACATTTTAGTGAATAATGCATCGAGCATTGGTCCTTCTCCCATGCCTTACTTGCTCGATTACCCACTTGAAGATTTTCGTAACGTTATCAACACCAATTTAATCGCCCCATTTTTACTTATTAAAAAGGCATTACCAGCGATGATTGAAAATGGCGGTTCCATTATCAACGTCACGAGTGATGCAGGGGTAAATGGTTACCCTGGTTGGGGCGCTTATGGCATCTCGAAATTCGGTATTGAAGGCATGTCTCAGACATGGGCGGCGGAACTTGAAGACAGCGGTGTGCGCGTCAATTGGGTAGATCCGGGAGATATGAATACCGCCATGCACCGTGCAGCAGAACCAGAGGAAGATCCCACCCAATGGGCAAATCCAGCAGATGTAACTGAAGTGTTCATCTACCTAGCTTCCGATGAATCACGCCACGTCAACGGTCAAAGATTTCAAGCTCAGGAAGAAAATTGGGGTCAGGAAACAGAAGAACCAGCGCTCGTTTAAATCGGTAACAAGTAAGTAGTGAGCGCTTAAGCGCTTACTACAACAAAATTAGTAATACTCATGAGTCATCTATCGAAAGTAGTGTTTTTCATAATCAAAAGTACTACTTTCAAAAAGTAATGATTCATACAACAATACTGTTGGTAAATGTTATATGTTAACAAAACCCTTTACTTTTACACTTCCGGCGGAGCTTTCCGCAAAAGAACCACCAGAGCGTAGGGGAATTGCCCGTGATCAAGTGCGATTAATGGTCATTAACCGTAATGACTACAGAGTCGAACATACCTATTTCAATAGCATTGGTGAGTTCCTCCGCCCTGGTGATTTATTAGTCTTTAATACAAGTCGTACCCTTCCGGCTTCTCTTGATGGCTGCGAGATACCGGAAGGACAATGTATGGAAATCCGCTTAGCGCAGCATCTTGCGGATGATTCTTGGCTTGCTTTACCTTTGTGCCAGCAACTACCCACCTGTAGCTTGCAAACAGGGACGCAAATTCACTTTGGTCAAGGGTTAACTGCCAATATAGAGAATCGCGACACGCATATTCCGCAACTGTGGAAAATACGCTTCTCAAAATCAGGAACTGAGTTGATGGACACACTCTATCGCTTAGGGCGTCCGATTCGTTATGAATATGTTTCAGAACCTTGGGATTTAGACTACTATCAAACTGTCTACGCCAAAGAACCAGGTTCCGCAGAGATGCCATCAGCAGGACGGGCTTTTACGTGGAAGCTACTTTTTGATTTAAAGCGCCGTGGGGTGGAAACCGCACACATTGTACTACATACGGGTTTATCTTCTTATATGGATGATGAACTCGACGCACAGCATCTCGCTTCAGAAGAAGAATACTTCATTAGTGAAGCAGCGGCACAGAAGATTAACCACACCCATAAGGAAGGAGGACGAGTCATTGCAGTTGGGACGACTGTAGTCCGCGCTTTGGAATCTGTTGCAGATGCAAATGGGTTGGTACAGCCCCAACATGGCTACACGCGATTACACATTACTGCTGAGCATAAACTTAAAACAGTGGATGGATTGCTAACTGGCTTGCATGAACCAGAAGCCAGCCACCTCGACTTGCTGACTGCGTTTCTTCCGGGACAGCAAATTAAGCAACCTTATGAGGATGCGGTGCAGCGAGGTTACTTGTGGCACGAATTCGGAGATTTGAATTTGATTTTGTAAGTTTGTGAAAGAAGAATTGGGGTTGAGCAAGTTTTCGTTAACTGATCTCAACCCCAAATAGTTCTTCGAGTAATTCGCTTGCTTGTTCTAAAGAGTTCAACACTCTGTAAGCCAAACTTTTTATTTGAGGAGATGGCTGTTCTAAATCAGGAACCATAATAGTACACATTCCAGCCGACGAAGCTCCTTGGACACCGACATATGAGTCCTCAAAAACCACACACTCTTGAGGAGCAACACCAATTCTGCGACTGACTTCTAGAAAAATATCAGGAGCAGGCTTACCTTGGGCGACATCTTCGCTTGTGACAATCGTTGCAAAATATTGAAAAATTCCAGCGCTGGTCAAACGTCGGATTGTTCTGACTAAAGATGTCCCGGTTGCCAATCCAAGAATGACTCCAAGCCCGCTTAACCTATTTAACAATTCTAATGCACCTGGCTTTACAGGAAGACCTTGTTGCATTTCTCGAGAATCACCCAGTTCAATGCGTTGGGCTGTAACGGACTCAAAAGGAAAGCTTTCGCCATATCTTCTTTTTAAAACTTTTTCCCGCCATGACAAGTCCCGACCGACAAACTCTTGGTATAAGTTGTTAAATAAATCATCGCTCATCTCATAGCCATGATTTTCTAGAGCTTTCTTCCAAGCCCAGCGAGCAATCCTTTCTGTGTCAAAAAGCAGACCATCCATGTCAAAAATTGCGGCTTTGAAATATTGCGACATATTGAGTTTGTCAATGATAACGTGGCAACACCTAACTGTCTATTTTGCTTGTAACGTTGAGCAGCAGTCCACTGTTTAGCGCCTGGTTTTAGAGGATTCAGCAGTGCTTGCATGAAAAATTCAAAGAACGCAGTCGCCTGGGCAGGAAAACCCTACCAAAAGCGCTGCTGCTGGGCGTCTACGTTTTAGATACAACTTCAATAAGACATTTCCAGATTACATTTAAAATGTAGAGTTTTATAACCCAAAACCCGTGCTTTCATCTCAGTTACCGACGATTAACGCCCTAAAACAACCCACGAGTTCCGCTTGGGTGGAACAAGCAATATCTAACTTAGATCTTATTCTGCTCGACCACTCCCACTGCGAACGCAAAGCAGCTAGTGCGGCGTTAAACTTTATGTTTCGCTACCCTTCTAATACCAAAATGGTGCGGGAACTCACCAAAATCGCCCGCGAAGAACTAGAACACTTTGAACTCGTCAATCAATGGCTGGAACGCCGGAATATCCCCCTTGCTAACCTACAGCCGCCTCCTTACGGTG
This sequence comes from Scytonema sp. PRP1, assembly GCF_036697665.2. Lineage (NCBI taxonomy): Bacteria > Bacillati > Cyanobacteriota > Cyanophyceae > Nostocales > Scytonemataceae > Scytonema > Scytonema sp. PRP1. The sequence continues at coordinate 19,799 of NZ_JBAHYJ020000020.1, forward strand.
CTGGTTTGAAAGCACAAGTTCGCCCCAAAGAACCAGAGCGGTTTTTAGATTCTTTGCTCGTCACGGGTTTAATTGAAGCTCGCAGTCACGAACGCTTGGGATTGTTAGCAATTCACTGCCCTGAGCCAGAATTAGCGAAATTTTATCACAGCTTGATGGCATCTGAAGCGCGGCACTATGGTACATACTGGGTTCTGGCTGATACTTACTTTGACCGTGAAATTGTTATGCAACGACTGGATGAGTTGGCAGTTGCCGAAAGTGAATTGTTAGCAAATTTGCACCCAGCACCTAGAATCCATAGCTAAAAGTACAGAGATTCACGCTTCAGTGGCAACACGAATTAAGACAGCAAAGGAAAATCCTTATGAGGGGATGGAGTTCTTTGTCTAGAGGTTTTGATACTGTTATTGCAAATGAAAAGTTACTATAAGGATTTTTTGATTCGTGACTGGGAACAGAGCGATTGCCCAAGGGGCAGTGGCAAAGCCAATCGCGCTCCCGCATCTGAAATTATCCGGTCTGTATTATCAGAATACGGTTTGGGTTGGGAACCAGAAGGTGCAGACCGAGATGTGCTGCAAGTGGAAGAATACTACTTAGCAACTGGGGGAGAGTTTTGGGTAATCGAATACCAAAACCAACTTGTGGGTACTGGGGCATATTACCCGATCACACGAGGGGAAAAAGCCGTAGAAATACGCAAAATGTATCTTTTACCTAGCGTGAGGGGTTTAGGATTGGGTAAATATTTGCTACAACAGTTAGAAGCGGCGATCGCAGCCCGTGGTTTTCAGCAAATTTGGATTGAAACCGCCAGTGTTTTGACCGAAGCAGTCAAGCTGTATGAAAGCAACGGGTATCAAAGGGCAACAGGTGTAGAAACCGCTCGTTGCGATAGAGTGTATGTCAAAGTTCTCTATTAGACTTGCACAAGTCAAAGAAAGGAGAAAATCAAACCACAGATTAACACAGATGGACACAGATAATTAACTAGTGTGCATCTGTGGTTCTAAATATCCATTGATCACACTTTTGCAAGCTTTTATAAGAAATCTATTAAAAAAGCCTGGTTTCCCAGGCTTTTCATCAGTTAGCACGATTCAAGGTCAATCTCAGAGGTGGGATTGCTCACTGTTATTTAAGAGGTTGCGAGGAAGTTCGGCAGAGGATTGCCACCGTTACGACCGACAGCGGGGATTTCCAACAGAGCATCCGTAGCTTGCTTGACGCCGTTTTGTGTTTGCACGTTGGGGTCGATGGTGACGGAGTTTTGGTCGCCTGGATGTCCGTTAGGAACGAATAGCTGTGGATGGTCGAAGGGCGCTCTTTGATTGCGGACTCGCTCATCAGTCAGCGCTTTCAAAAAGGCAACCAGCGCCTGTTTATCCTTTGGTTCCAGGTTCAACACTCGCAAACCGCCAAAGTCTCCGCCCCGACTGTAAAAATCAACGACTTGTTCCAAGGTTGCCTGACCACCATTGTGGAAGTAGGGGGCAGTGAGTTCTATATTGCGGAGACCTGGTGTTTTGAAGGCTCCGTCTGCAATCACAGTATCACTAGAACTAACCGATATAGGGGGATCTTCGCCAAGGAGCTGCTGAAATTTCCCCTGCTGAGCCAGCCGTACCTCTGACAGCGGATTGCCTCGCGGATTACCGAATTCGTCTTGATCATTCCTATCAAGACTACCCAAACCAGGGTCTTCGCTGGGGGGTCTGACGCCGATACTAAAGAAACCCGTGTCTTGCACCGGGTTCGTCGGAGGTATCTGCAGACGTCTGATTCGTCCGCTTTGAGCTACGCTGCTCACTGAGGCAGTCGTCAATTCCGAGCCACCGTGGCAGCCAATACACCCACTATTCTGGAAAATGGTCCACCCCTGCTGTTGCTGCTCAGTCAGGGCGTTAGGCTTCTTGGCTAAGAACTGGTCAAATGGTGTATCGTCAGACACCAATGTTGATTCGTAGGCTTGAACTGCCAACCCAAAGAACAACGAGAAGTTGTACTCCATCTGCGTGTATTCGATGGTGGTCAAGCGGTTTCTTGGCTTACGCAAGAAGGTTCGCTCGCCGGTTTGTGGGTTGACTCGGATGACTATATTTGAGCGCCACCACTCCGGTTTAAAAGCATCCCGGATCATCGCCTCGTAAGACTTCCTCAGACCACGTCTGGGCGAATTACGGGACGAGTTGCTTAAACGACCTAAAACACTGTCATCATAAGCGACTATCTGTTTGGCAAGGGGCTGCAGGGCAAGGAACTTCTTACCTAGTTTCCTACCGATCCTTCTCAAAGGCGTCGGATTTGACGCCGGAAGTTGTTGCCTTAACGAGTCAACATCCGTTGATGGTGGCTCCGAATCAGGGTTATTCTCAACACTCCGACCTTGTTGGTCGAACACCCTAACCGTATCCTCTGCTTCGGACTCCTCAATAATAAACGGCGCCAAGGGCGCGAAGGGTGGGTTTTCAAACGCCGTCTCCAAGGAATTGAGCGGCGGTCCCACTGCCTGTGAAGCTAGAGACGAATTATTGAGACTAACTCGTACATCTTCTAGCCGCCTTGGTCTGGTTGCTTTCAAAACAAAAGCATCGGGGTCTCTCAATCCCAAGGGATTCACCCCGTTAAAGGTGTTTTGAGCCAGTCCGTCCCAGAAGTTGCGAAAGTTGAACACCGCATTGATCACCGACGGTGTATGGCGGGGCGTTACCTGGCGGACGTTCGTGCCATTCACATTGAAGGTTAGATCCTCTAGAGGCGTCACATTGTCCTTGTCACTCCCAGGAACCACGTCAACGAACTCTGATCTGAAAACCCCCTGCGAGCCAGTGACGTCATTACTGTCAGAGACAACGCTCGAGGATCTATTATTCGGATCTGCCAGCTTATGGAATGGGTAATCTGCTGCCGTCAGCTGATAGTTCGGGCGACCTCCCGTATTGAAGGTCTTAGGGTCTTCCAAAAGACCTGGGCTGATCTGGTTCTTGGATCTGTTGTCTGCTCCAGCATGAAAGTGACAACTGGCGCAAGACTGGATACCATCGCTGCCAAGCTGCATATCCCAAAAAAGAGACTTTCCTAAGGCGATCGCGGCTGTCTTGTCTTTGATGAAATCCCCTAAATTATCTGGTTCGGGAACCGTGATTTGGCTCAGCGGACGCAGATCAGTTGTTACTTGCGCCGATACAGTATGCCCGGCTAAAATTGCAGCCGTCACTAGAGCTGCAATTGTCGTGCCCCTTTTTATTTTCGTGCTCCAAGACAATTTGGATGCTAGGTGATTGCGTCCTCTTAGCATCTCCGCTGCCCAGATGCCAATAATTTGTGTTATTTCTAAAAGCCTTGATAGCAGATGGATAAAAGGGAAAGCAGAATAATCCCTTCTCCTACTTGCCTTTTGGGTGTCTTTGGACTCCTCTAACTCAGGCAAGCCGCTATGGCTATTTTTTCTAGCATTGCTCATTTGTTTTTCTGTTTTTCTGGTTTTTTGCCAAAATTTGAGTCAATTTATGCTAGTAGTCTGTTGCAACAATATGTGCTGCTTTAAACAGGGTTTCTAGAACCTAATCGAAGCCATAGGAAACAAACTATGGCTCTACTTATTTTTCAGATCCACGTAGAAAATTTACGCAAAGTATAAATTATTTCTTACAAAACTTTACACTTATACATTTTGATTCAAGTATCACTTACAGTAGAAGGGAGTTGTTCACCCTAGATGAAAAACTGGACTCAAAATTTAAAAGGCTTACTCAACCTTTTTCTACAATCCAACTGCCCCCTTTGCGAGCGTCCGACGTCCCAGGACTTATGTCAAAACTGTGCCAGACAGTTGCAAAAATGTCACCTAAAAGACCCAAGTTCTCTGTGGAAAGACCCCCTACCAGTATTTGCTTGGGGGAGATATGGCGGTATCCTTAAACGGGCGATCGCTGCAATGAAATACGAAAACCAACCCCAAATTGCTCGTCCTTTGGGTCAATCCTTAGGAGAAGCATGGCTATTGCATGCGCCCCTTTACGAGCAGAAGATTGTGGTTGTTCCTATCCCACTCCACGCTAATAAGCAAAAAGACCGGGGATATAACCAAGCTGCATTGATAGCGCAAAGTTTTTGCGAAACAACTGGATTAAAATTGAAACAAAATGGCTTGACAAGAGTGCGAGCGACTGAAGCGCAATATTCTTTATCAGCCTCAGAGCGAGCCAAAAATTTAACTGAAGCTTTTGGAATAGGCAAAGATTTTCGTCGCCGTCCAGAAGTTGCGGTGCTTTTGGTCGATGACATTTACACAACGGGTGCGACTGCTATGTCTGCTATGGAAACACTCAATCAAGCTGGAATGAAAGTTGTAGGGTTAGCAGCATCTGCTATTACTTTAAAGGTGTAGGAGCGCAAAGCCCTATCGTGATAAGTAAGTTATTATGTAGGTATTATTTTTTTGAATGCCGCGTGAATTCTTACTCCCTACGGTGTCCCTGCATAGGCAAATTCTGCTTAAGAAAACTATAATTAACCAGATGACTCTGTTTTTGTGGGAATAGACTTTGGAATGATAAATAAGGGTTTGGCGGTGGGATTGAAACAAGTCACAATCATTCCTGCCACGTTACTAGCTATTGGTATAGGTACAACAGCAGCATTCGCTCAAGCCAATAAATTTTATAATCCACTTTCTATACCTGTCGGTAATGAAATTAGTGATACACTCTCTGACAAAGACATTCCCACAGGTCAAGGCGGATTTGCCCGTGATTACATGGTGAAGTTGAATAAGGGCGATAATCTGGCGGTTGATCTGGTGTCTGACAGTTTTGACTGTATCATCACACTGCTGGGACCCAATGGAACAACATTGGCGGAAAATGACGATGGTCCTGATGGTACCAGCAATTCCCTACTTTTTACCCGAATCACGGAAACAGGTAATTACGTCATTCGCGTCCGGTCTTTTGGAGAAACTGGCGTTGGAGCTTTTAAACTTAAGGTCACACGGCTACAGGCAGTTAAATGAAATTATGAATTGTAAATTATGAATTACGAAACTTTTTTATGATTTACAATTCATGATTTTCCAAAGCGGTTAGTATACAAAGAAATAAAGCTTCAGTCCACTCAACGACTGCGCCGTAGGTATCTCCTGTATGTCCACCTAATTTATGGTTAAACCAAGCACCAGTTAGAGTGGCGATCGCACTTCCAGCGAGTATCATTCCTAAGGCGAAAAAGAAACTTTTGTCTAGCAGTATTTGTAAACCACTCAAACTCATCATCAATAACAGCCCTGGTAGCAAATCTTTGTAGGAACGAATCGCTTGTTTGTGAAGTGCGCCTTTGCCAGTAGGTTTTAGATATCGGTATTGGGCGATCGCCACTTGTTGACCCCAACGTCCCCACCCACAAGCAACCATCAAAACCAACCAACGGTATTTCTCTAAATCCGTCAAAGCCGCTGTTTTCATTAATACTAAGGCAATTGCTGCCATTGCTCCAAACGCACCTGTCGCACTATCTGCCATCACCTCTAGTCGCCGCTTTGGATCACCCACTGCCAATCCATCCGCAGTATCCATTGCTCCATCTAAATGTAGTCCACCAGTAATCGCAATCCAAAGACACACCACCAATACGCTGCGGGTTAGCGTTGGCACACCGAAATAATTCATACTGACATCAAAGAACCCTAAAATTCCTCCAATGATTAGCCCGATTTGCGGGGCAAACCGCGCCACTTTCGTGAAGTCTAACCCGTTTATGTAAGGTAGGGGAATGCTAGTATAGAATATAAGAGATGCTGCTATATCTAACACCAGTTGTTTCCACCACTGAAAGCAATTCGTCATATTTTTGACCAAAAGAGGACGCACAACTCAGTTGTCAGAACTCAGAAGGATAAAAGAAGTTTAGATATCAGGATTCAACATCAGTTCTGTAGATATGAAGTGCGAAGTAGGACGGTACAAGCCCCACCAAATCTTGAATTTGGTAGTTCATTAATGAGTACCCGGTTCCAATTCCCCACTGATTGCATTCTGAGTTCTTCTTTAAATAAATTAACAATTCCCTGTCTTTGCCAATTAAGGAATAATACTGACAATTGAGCAACATACAGAGGCATTAATTTTTAAAGCTTTAAATAAGATTTCCATTTATGAGAAACTTATCCAAAAAATTTTGTTATTCTGATCTCAGTATAAAAAGTTAAATATTTTGTATAGGATTAACACTTTTATGCTGGGGTTAGGCAGTCAAAATTTAGTTCACTGGCAGTTTAGCAGTGCTGTTTCTTAAAAACCAGTTATCACAGCTTTTGAGTTATTCGCTCTACAGAGTTGATATTTGATTAAAATGTAGGGGATAAAAAAAGCTGTAGCTTTGACTGCTTTGCTGTGTTATATCTCACCTGCCCTCTTGAAGTTATTTAATTATGAACCATCATCTACCTAACGCAAAGATACCAGCCCCGTGCATTATCAGTACAGGCGTGGTTGTAAATAAGCTTGATATGCGGCGATTGCTGACGGATTTAGGTCGTGTCCGCTACATCTACACTTACGCAGGTAAGTTGCAGAGCGAGGGTGAAGGGGATGTTATGGAAGTATTTGCCAATCCACAACGTTCTACCCTAGTCGCAAATCATGCTCTTTACCTGAATGTTCACAGTTTTGATTACTTGGAACTGAAACAGTCTTCAGAAAAACAAACTTACTTTGACCTAGTGCAAGAAGGGGTGTGTCTGCGACTGATTCCTCTGTCAACTCCCTTGCAAGAGCGACAACAACGTTGCTTGAATGTCAACGATATAGAAGTGATGATGGAGCAGGTACTATCAGCAAAATGGGATGCAGAATTTGACGACGATAATTCAGATTTACTCTAAAGCTCCATCAGCTATCAGCATTTCATTTATCAGCTTTTTGACCATTCTTTAGTAAAAAATCTCTTTATCAAAAATTTGGGTCTAAAACCCCGTCCTTTTAGGACGGCTTTATGTGAAACGTGTTAACATAAAGAAAAAGTTGGTTAGGTCGAGCCAAAATGATAATTTACGAGTTCAAAGTCAAGGGAAAAGACAGGCAGTATAGGGCAATAGACGATGCTATCCGTACTAGTCAATTCATTCAGAACAAGTGTTTACGCTTCTGGATGGATAACAAGGGTACTAGTTTGAATAGATATGACTTGAATAAACATTGTGCAGTCCTTGCTGCCGAGTTCCCCTTTGCGGATGAACTTAACTCAATGGCTCGTCAATCTGCGGCGGAGCGAGCTTGGAGTGCAATAGCGCGATTCTACGATAATTGCAAAAAGAAGGTTAAAGGGAAAAAAGGGTTCCCACAATTTAAAAAACATTGTCGTTCTGTTGAATACAAAACGTCAGGATGGAAACTCTCTACTACTCGAAAAGCCATAACCTTTTCAGACAAAAAAGAGATAGGAACCTTGAAATTAAAAGGAACCTATGACCTTAATTACTATGACATCAAGCAGATTAAGCGTGTCCGGTTAGTACGTCGTGCTGACGGGTACTACGCTCAATTTGCTGTTGATATTGACCTCAAGGTTGAAAAGGTGCCAACAGGTCAAGTAGTTGGCATTGACTTGGGACTGAAGTACTTCATTGCTGATGATAAAGGCAATGTGGAGCAATCTCCCCAGTTTTACCGTAAATCTCTTAAGCAATTAAATCGTGCTAATCGCAAAAAATCCAAGAAGTACGACCCCAAAAAGAAGAAGGCTCAACAACCACAATCAACCAACTACCACAAAGCACGAGAAAGATATGCCCGTAAGCATTTAAGAGTAAGTAGGCAACGAAAAGAATATTGCAAGCGTGTTGCATATTCCGTCATCCAATCTAACGATTTGGTAGCCTATGAAGATTTAAATGTGAAGGGCTTGGTACGTAATCGTCATCTGGCTAAGTCAATATCTGATGCTGGTTGGTCAACTTTCCGGTCATGGTTAGAGTATCTTGGTCACAAATATGGTTCGGTAACAGTCGCTGTTCCTCCCCATAACACAAGCCAGAATTGCTCTAATTGTGGCCAGAAGGTGAAGAAGTCTCTATCTACTAGAACTCATGTCTGTCCACATTGTGGATTTGTGGAGGATAGGGACGTGAACGCAGCCATCAACATCCTGGCACGGGGTCTACGTACCGTGGGGCACACGGGAACTTACGCTTGGGGAGATTTGCCCTCTTGGGCGATTGGTGCAAACCTGTCGTCTAACGGCGAGTCAACGAACCAAGAATCCCCGTCTCTTTAGAGCGGGGAGTGTCAAACAGCTAAATTAGGATAACCAGTTAGCTAAAAAGCTGACGTTGAGGAGCTTTTCGCCTGGGCGGGTTCGCCTTTGAGGCTATGAGCGTTGCTGAATGTTTGATAAAGGTTAATTGTCTCTTGAAAGCAAAATTTTCTTTTCAACGTCTGACCAGCTGTAGCCAAACGAAAGCTAGAGCCGGGATTTTTTTAACCCCTCATGGTCCGGTGGAAACCCCACGATTTATGCCAGTGGGGACGCTAGCAAATGTCAAAACTCTCACTCCTGCTCAACTGCGGGATACACAAGCACAAATGATATTGTGCAATACTTATCATTTGCACCTCCAACCAGGTGAAAGAATTGTGGCTGGAGGTGGAGGACTGCACAAATTTATGGGCTGGAATGGTCCGATTTTGACTGACTCTGGTGGGTTTCAGGTCTTCAGCTTAAGCGAAATGCGAAAAATCAGTGAAGAGGGTGTCACGTTTCGCTCACCTCATGATGGTCAAATTATTAATTTAACACCAGAACGCTCGATTGAGATTCAGAATATTTTAGGGGCGGATGTCATCATGGCGTTTGATGAGTGTCCGCCGTACCCAGCAACTCGAGAAGATGTGGAAGCAGCAACGCTGAGGACTTACCGTTGGTTAGAACGTTGTATTGCGGCACATAAACGCAGTGACCAGGCTTTGTTTGGTATTGTACAGGGAGGCGTGCATCTTGATTTGCGCTCCTCTGCGGCTATTGCTTTAGCACAGTTGGATCTGCCCGGATATGCTATTGGTGGTGTGAGTGTGGGCGAACCGCCAGAACTGATTGCAAAAATTGTGGAAGCGACAGCACCGCTGCTCCCACCAGAAAAGCCGCGTTACTTGATGGGTGTAGGTACCTTTCGAGAAATGGCGATCGCGATCGCTTCAGGTGTCGATTTATTTGACTGCGTGATTCCTACTCGCTGGGCGAGACATGGTACAGCGATGGTGCAAGGCGAACGGTGGAATTTAAAGAATGCACAGTTTCGTGAAGATTTTACGCCTCTAGATGAAACTTGTCCTTGCTACACTTGTCAAAATTTTAGCCGTGCATATTTGTCTCATTTGGTGCGATCGCAAGAAATTTTGGCTTACACTTTGTTAAGCATTCACAACATCACCGAACTCATTCGCTTTACTCAAAGGATACGAGAGGCAATATTAGAAGACCAATTTGCCACAAAATTTGCCCAATGGCTCACTCCTACACCGCAATCAGGTGAAACAGTGAGCAGGAATTCCTTATAATTCTTTGGGCAAGGATGAGAGGGATGTTAAGATTCTGATATTATATTTATCAATGTTTTTGATAAATGTTTTCGTACAACCGTAGGAACTACGGTGGTGCTGCCTGTGGAGGTAATTGTTACTCGGCACTCGATTCATGCGAATGTCTGGAACATCCGAAGAAGCAGGAACTCCTGGTAGCGATGTCAGGAAACTACGTTCCTATTGGACGTAGAGAACGTTCATGATACTTGTGAAAGCTGTGTTGGATAGGTGGATTTAATAAATATGGAAGCAGCATTGTTATTAGCAAAACTACCTGAAGCTTACCAAATCTTCGACCCGCTGGTAGATGTTCTACCACTCATTCCTGTGTTCTTCTTGTTGCTGGCTTTCGTTTGGCAAGCAGCCGTTGGTTTCAGATAAAATTGGTGGACGCGATTAATCGCATCCCCCACCATCATGGAAAAATGACAGCATTATGGAGGGTGGACAATGTCCACCCTCCATAAATCTATAGCAGTCCTATTTGATAGGTAAAAATTATCAACCGCCAAGACGCCAAGAGCGCCAAGAAAAGAGAGAACAGAGAATTTTACGAATGATTTAGGATTGCTATATATAAGTTCTCACTAGTACAAGTTGGCGGAAATGAAACTACCATACCCTACGGGAAGCCCTTCGGGTTCGCAGTCGCCTACGGAGGGAAACCCTCCTGCAGCGCTGTCTCACCGCTACGCGTCTACAAGATTGACGAAAAGCTTATGGTGTAGGTATTTTGAATTTTAAATTTTGAATGCGTGAATTCTGCAAAGCGGTACTAGCTAGCTTTAAGCGCCGCTCTTAATTGTTTGAGAACACGACCGATTTCTACAAATTCCAAGTTATTGGAAAGCTTTTTAAGAGTTTCAGCATCGCTTTTAAGAACAATACTATTGTAAGCCTTGATAGCGGCATTCAATTGACTAACATCTACAATAAGCCCTACTAGTTGTAATCCAGTTCCTAGGGTTGCTTCTGAATCAAAATCTTCTAATAAACCTGCTACGTTATTCACAAGCACTGTGTTGCTTGTAAGAGCAATGTTATTGTAAGTCTCAATAGTGGCATCCAATTGACTAACATCTAGATTGTATTTTTCTCCACTTAGAGCAAGCTGATTATTAGCGACTAGCTGTACTGGTTGTAATCCAGCAACAGTTACACCGGGCGTTGCTACATAATCAAAGCCTTTTAATAAACCTGCTACGTTATTCACAAGCCCTGTAATTAGAGATTGCGGAATTCCTGAACTAGATAAAGAAGTCTGTACCTTACTAATTGCTGTACTAGCAGCAACTCCCCGCACTAGGATGACGACCACAGTACTTCTTGGAGTTTCAACACAAAAACCAGTGCTAATTCGGTCACCACAGCCACTTTGGTCTATTATTCTGGTAGCCACATTATTCAAACTTTGTTGAACTTTCTGTGGAATACTAATTGTACCGTTTACCTCAACTGATACATTGGTACCAGGTACTGGTTGAGTAGGTGCTGACTGATTTGTACGATTAAAACTATCGCCAGAGAAGGAGGATGATTCTGTGCTAGTTCCGTTAACAACATTCTGACCAGCGTAGACCTTTAAGGGTGTAGCGCTAATAAGATTACCTGCAAACAAGAGTAAAAAACCCAAACTGAGGCGAGATTTTTGCTTGTTCATTGCCGCTGCATTAACTTTTTAATTTACACAAAACTCAGAAGTTAGAACTGGAAAACATAGCCTGCACTCAAGCTTAAACCAGTACCTCCATCAAGATTGTCAGTTACGTCCGTGAAAATAGCATTGAAGACTATGGGGGTTTCTCGCAAAGGAGTAAAGGAAGCACCTACGTTAAGGCTATTTCCAGTCCAGCTACTGACTACAGAGACTTGAGGAGCAACTCGTAAACCTACACTACCGAAAAAATTCACAGAATTTTCACCTGCTTCGATAGCCCCTTTAGAACGAAAACTCCCAGTACCAACACCCAGAGAAACAGTCAAAGGCAATTGATTATTGGGCTTTAAATAAAATGACTTAGTCACGACACCATAAAAGGTGTCTTTTGCATTGTTGACTTCTCCCCATTTTACGGGATTTGACCAGCCAACAGCGACTGCTGTACCATCAGCAAAGTACTTATGTAATTTTACACCAATACCTCCACTTTCACCAAAGTCAAAATTTTGACCGCCTAAGCTAGTAACGTTCACATTGATTTCAGCACCTATGGATTCAACCGCGTCTCCCAAACCAAAACCAACAGATGCGGAACCATCGATATTATCCCCATCAAAAGGTAAATATCCTCCAACACCCACATATGCTTGACCCCAACTTGCACCATAAGCTGTAGGAGTCCCTGCACTCGAAGCAGGCGCTGCTTGACCTAGAGGTCTGCCTTCTATAAGGACAGGGTCAATCAGAAGTTGTTGGCGTAACTTATTAATCTCTCCTAAAGTGTCGCCAACAACACCGGAAGAATCTGTTTGAGCAATTCGCTTGGTTGGGGCGAATTGCTTAGCAGATGAGATTTTAGGTTTGATAAATTCTTTATCTTCCTTTGGTATCATGTTGGAATATAAGACAACTCCAACAGCCATTTCAGTTAGATCTGCTTTAGTAGTCAACTTTTGCAGTGGAGAAATGTCTAGAATATCATCTGTAGCAGATTCTGTAGCAGATGTAGAATTTATTTTTTGACGAGGAGAAACGTCTAGAACACCATCTGCAGCAAATGCTGCATTTATAAAGATTACTGTTGTAGTCTGCATAATGGCGGTTGCCAAGGTTATTCCTAAACCCAAATAGATACACCGCGCATATTTAACTTTGAGACTAGCAGTAGCATTAAGTATTTTTTCTCTAGTCATTAGAAATATAAGATACTTAGGATTGACCAATCAAACTAAAAACTTGCGAAAAAGCTGTTAGACATTTCATTCTCCTAATCATCCCTAATGACGAACACAGGTGAATTTAAGGGTTTTGCCTAAAGCTGAAAAGATGCAAGTTCAATGCGAAACCGTTAAATCCAGTAAATTGATGAAGTCATTGTTTGTCCTTTGTAAACGTATTTTTTTTCTTTGGCTTCAGGGAGAATACTTAATAGCTACAAAAAATCAATTTTTTTTCAGTGAAAACACTTAATATGGCAATCCTGAACAACAAGATTCCCGACTTCTTAAAGAAGTGGGAATCTGAGTTGCTTCCCCTGTCCTCCTGTTTGCAGAATAGTCTTGGTTAAAAATTAATGCTTCTTAACATTACGCAAGAAAATAATATAATAAGTAATATATTTTCTTAAGGCAGGTCAAAACTTAGCCTTTACAGTCAGGCTTACAGTGAACGAGGTATCAGATATGGGTAACATCACATTCGTTAAAGAAAATCAAGAAGTCGTGGCGGCAAATGGTGCGAATCTGCGGGAGAAAGCCCTACAAAACAACATCGATATATATAAATTGTTTGGCAAGATGATGAATTGTGGAGGCTACGGTCAGTGTGGCTGCTGCGTTGTCGAAGTCGTCGAAGGAATGGAAAATCTCTCGCCCCGCACAGATGTAGAAAATCGATTATTGAAGAAAAAGCCAGAAAATTGCCGTCTTGCTTGTCAAACCTTAGTTAATGGTCCAGTTAGCGTGGTAACAAAGCCTTAACGGTAAATAATCAAGAGTTAAAAGTCAAGGGTTAAAAAAGATATTTAACTTAGACTTTGAACCCGTAATAAATAACTCGTTGAAGCCGTGATAGTGGTATCCTAAAGTTGTTGACTGGATATTATAGAGAGGCTTTCTTTCCATGCAAGTTAATGAACTGGGGTTCGTGGCGAGCATTTTGTTCGTTTTGGTTCCCGCTGTTTTTTTAATCATTCTTTACATTCAAACTGCTAGCCGCGAAGGGAAAAAAGATTAGTTAAGACCTGTTTTGTCCATTAAATAAAAACCCCTACACAACAAATGTAGGGGTTTTGTTTATGAACCGCAGTACCTAACTTACCGTCCTTGCCAACAATACTGGACAGGTGGCATTAACTCGAACATAGTCAGATAAAGAAGCTCCCAAAAGTCGATCTATATCTACCAAATTCTTGGCAATTGAAGGACGCCGATCCGGAGAACCGAGCAATAATAAGTCTACGTTCCACTCATCTGCCAAGCGACAAATTTCTTCACCTGCTTTACCACTGCTGGTGACACAACGGGCTTGTACACCATATTTTTTAGCTTCTAAAAAAGCTGCAGCTAAAACAGGGCTTTGTTCTGGACTAATTTGTGTTGTGTCAGATTCTTTGCCGCGTAAATCCGTATTAACATTAGCCAGAATTAACTCCCCTCCCTTAATATCTCGCAGCAGGAATAAAGCCAAATTCAAGCAATTTTTTGCAGCATCAGAGCTATCCATTGCCACCATAATGCGGTTAACTTTTTTGACATAAATGTCATCTTTAACCAGCAACATGGGGCGAGAAGATAATTGGAAAACGTACTGACTGACTGAATTGGACAAAATCGATTGCAACCGCTTGAGTCCGCGTGAACCCATAATAATCAAGTCAGCATCGATTTCGTCAGCTACCTCGCAAACAACACGTTTAGGGTCACCTTGCCTTAAAATCGAAGAAACTTTGCTGGGATCTAAGTTCAAATACTGGATCGCATTCGCTAGAATTTTGCCGCCTTCTTCCCATTTAGTTGTCATGGCTTCAGCAGAAACTTGGTCGGGAACAACGTGCAAAACTGTAACTTTTGACCGTTGGATTGATGGCACTTCTGTCAAAGTTTTGAGCATTTCTTCTGCATGCCCCAATCCAGATACAGCTAGCAAAATTTTTTCTATCATCTTACGTCTTGTTGTTCAGGTTGCTTTGGGAACTAGCCATTGGTCATGAGTCATGAGTCATTAATATACTGATGAAAAAAATGACAAATGACAACCGACATTTAAGTTTATTTGCACCTAGTTACCTAAATTTTCAACTAGGCTTCCTTGATTTCAGCTTACCCTCAATTCTGACTGATGAACTTAACGAATGATTATTAAATTTATTAGTTTTAATCTATGTTTACTATTTTTAATTAATGACTTAGTTAAGTATTGCAAAGAAGTACTAATTTTTTTAACAAAAATTTCAAATCTGCTGTTCGCTGTTCTTCTATTATTTTGAGGTGGAGGTTGGGGCTTAGGGTGAAGAACACTTTTGCAAAAGAGGCTGTTGGGCGATCGCCTCTGCTTTAAATAAACCTGTCTGTTTCACCACGCTAACCCAGGTAGCCAATAGGGTGGTATCAGAGGAGTTGCAAGCACGTAGATCAGCCAGAGTTGAAACTAGGTCAAACCATAGACCTTGTTCAGCATAGACTGAAATTCGCTCCCTAGGAGTGAACTGCTTAAGAGTGGACTCAACATTATTACTGACGGCAACCCGCTGTACCCAACCGTATACAGTAATGACAGAATTGGGCGAAGTATCCTGACTGCAGATTAAGGACACAGAGAATTGATATAATTGGTTAATTTCCAAAGGTGGAATTGTTTGACTGGGTAAGGCGAGACTAGTTACACCAGATTCGCGACTGGGTTGAAAAGTCGTGTTGTAAACTAAAGTTCGCTGACCAGTCTCGTTTACCTTATGGAGAGTGAAATTTACTTTTTGCGCCGCGTTTTTGGGCGTGTACCAAAAAAACCGGGGATAAGCGGCGGTTGTTAACCCGATATTAGTTGGCGGTAGCAGTAACGCCAACTGTGGTAATTCCCCGGACATACAACTTTCTCTACGTGTACCGCCATTTTCCCGGCGTCCTGGTAGACCCTTTTTGGGGATGTTTACTTGAAAACCCCTTTTCTGCTTGCTGCGGTTATCGCTTTGTGTTATTTGCTTGGTGATTAGTGGGTTAGAAGTTTGTGCGTAAGTCGCTAAAGGCAAGCTTAACAGCAAGGTAAGTAAGGAGAGTAGGGGGAGATGGAGAAGTGGCGGGAGAAAATACTCCCTCATCTTCCTCATCTTCCTCATCTTCCTCATCTCCCTCATCTCCCCAGTTAAGCCGCTACTGCTAAGCCATTATGTCTGAGCAAAGGTTCAGTACTGGGTTCGCGACCCCGGAACGACTTAAACACTTCCATTGGATGTTTGCTACCACCAAGAGCTAGCACCGTATCGCGATAACGCTTTCCTGTAGCTTTTATAGCCTGTTCGTTGTCTAAACCAGCTTCTTCAAAAGCTGCAAACGCGTCAGCACTCAATACTTCAGCCCATTTGTAGCTGTAGTAACCTGCCGAATAACCACCTGAAAATATGTGTCCAAATGCACATAAGAAGGAATCTTCTGGGAGTGGTGGTAAAACAGTTGTGGTCTTGGCAATGCGCGATCGCACATCTTTTGGAGTTTCCCCACTACCAGGACGATAGCGGTGGTGCAGTTCTATGTCAACAATGCTAAAGTGAATTTGCCGCAGCATACCACTACCACTCATGTAATTCTTTGCTGCTAATAGCTTTTGGTAGTAATGCTCTGGCAAAGGTTCGCCAGTTTCGTAATGCTTCGCCATACCAAACAAAGTCGGTTTGTCGTAGCACCAGTTTTCCATAAACTGGCTGGGCAATTCCACAGCATCCCACTCAACATTGTTAATGCCTGCTGCACTGCTGTAGTCTACCTTGGTCAGCATATGATGCAAGCCATGACCAAACTCGTGGAACAAAGTTTCTACTTCAGAGAAAGTCATGAGGCTAGGCTTGCCATCTACTGGGGGAGTTTGGTTGCACACCAAATACGCCACAGGTAAGCGGGTAGTCGTTACCCCATTTTCTGTAACTTTACCACGGTTGATACAGATGTCCATCCAAGCACCGCCGCGCTTTTCCGCTGGACGGCTGTAGGGATCTAGGTAGAAGTAGGCAATTGGGTTATTCGTTTCGTCTGCTATTTGGAAGTAACGCACATCCTCATGCCAAACTGGGGCTTGACCATCAGCAGGAGTGATATTTACGCCAAACAGCCGCTGCACTAGTCCAAACAAACCATCCAGCACTTGAGGAAGTGGGAAATAAGGGCGTAATTCTTCAGCAGTGAAGGCAAATTTTTCTTCTCGTTGACGTTCTGCCCAAAAAGTGACATCCCAGTGCTGCAAATTCTTTGCTTCTGGGGAACTTTTGGATGCAGCAAAAGCTTTGAGTTCTTCCAATTCCTTGACAGCAGCATCATAACTGCTAGAGCGCAGTTCCTCCAACAAAGACTCTACTGCCTCGACACTCTTAGCCATTTTACTGGCTAGGCTCAATTCAGCATATGTTTTAAAGCCGAGTAATTGAGCCAGTTCTTGACGCAACTCTAAAATGCGTTCAATTAACGGGTTGTTATCCAACTCGCCCGATGAAGCACGGGTGAGAAAGGCTTTGTATAATTTTTCTCGCAAGTCACGTCGGGTACTGTGCTGCATGAAAGGAGCGTAACTGGGGAAGTCCAACGTGATGCGCCAAGGACCATTTTCTGGAGTGGCGTTTTCTTCTCCCGCAGCCCGTGCCGCTTGTGCTGCTAAACTGAGCAAGCTGGGGGGTAAACCGTCGATTTCTTCTTTGGCTGTCAGTGTCATGCTAAAGGCTTTAGTCGCATCTAGCACGTGGTTAGAAAACTTGGTAGAAAGTTCTGCCAACTCCATCTGAATGGCGTTAAAGCCTTCCCGTGCTTCACCTTGCAAGCCAACACCAGAAAGTTCTGCATCTCGGATAGCAGATTCTACGATGCGTTGTTGAGCCGAGTCTAATGTTGCCCAAGTATCACTTGCACGGACTGCCTTAAAAGCATTGTAAATTGGTTGGCTTTGGCTCAGCTTATTAGAAAATTGTACCACCAGCGGCTGTACGGTTTCGTATGCTTCGCGAAGTTCAGGGCTATTTTTCACACCCATCAGATGACTGACTACGCCCCAACTCCAATTTAAGCGTTGGGTCAGCGTTTCTAGAGGTTCTACTAAACCGCTCCAAGTAGGCTCTACATGAGCTTCTATAGTAGCAAGTTCCTTGTCTAGTTCTACCAGGAGTTGGTTGAATGCTGGCACGACATCCTCTGCTTTAATCTCCCCAAAGGGAGGTAAGCCAGAGCCTTTTAGTAAGGGATTCTCTGAGATAATGGCATTTGTACTCATAGTTTTGTGTGAGTAGCGGTTCAATACGCACCTAAAAGCGATTTTTCTTTATATATCATCCAATGTAGCGAGATCTTTCTCTATTGCGGGTTTTTCGCGACTAGAGATGGGAAAACCGCACTCACCGAAACAGTGCACGTCATTCAGATCCCCGACTTCTTTAAGAAGTCGGGGATCTATCCGTCCAGCAGCAGTTTTTTGAAGCCAGTGCTATCAGGTAGGTTATAATCAGCCAAAAATTGCTGATAAGCTGATTCCTCAATCTGCGTCTTGATATACTCTGTTTTGGGTAGTGTTCCGAACGTTTTAAGTTAACTTTGGTTGCCCATTGCTAACAAATGCTCCCTCCATTGCAGGAGTTCAGGACGTTCTACCAATGCCTTAAGATATATCCCAAGGCTCCCATTCAAATCTCTTGGCAGTGTGTGACCACAGCTAGGACATTTGAATTTTTTGTTTCCACCCAATTTGGTGTGAATATGTCCACACTTTGTACAGGTTTTCGATGTGTAAGCTTCTGACACTTCAATGACCTGTGTCTTCCATTCTTGTGCTTTGAACTTTAGATATTCCTTGAATCTATAATGTGACCAATTGAGCATTGCTCTTGCTGTCTTTGACCTGAGCTTTCTAGACTTTTTCACTACCATTTCTGATGTTTCAAAGCTAGGTAATAGAATCACATCAAATTGAGAGCAGAGATAATGAGCAATTTGCTTATGTGCTTCATCTACAATATTACGAATGCGTTCTCTCATTCTTCTAGAAGCTTTAAGCATTCTATACTTTGGAGTGCCTTTCGCTTTAGAGATACGACTGTACAAATTATCTAGATAAGCGCATAGCCTGTAGATTCTACCAATGTCTAAGTTTCCAAAATCACCATTCAAATGAAGACTGAAGAATGTTTGAAATGTTCTTACACCAGGGTCTAGAGCAACTAAGCCTAATCTTTGGTTCTCAGATTTTTTTGACTCAAATACCATAGGAATTATGATGTAAAACTTCCCATTCTGATGCACTAACTTACAATCAAACTCTATGTCTGGAAAAACTTCAGCAGGTTGTAAAGACTTACCTAAAGAAGTTATATACACCGATTCCGATTTCACAGAACCTTTCGGAATATAGATGCTATCCCGTCTCTCTTTTTTCGAGCGAAATTTGACGAGTTGAATCTGTTTTGTCTGCTGGAATTTTTTCTTAGCATTTTTCACAGCATCGCAAGCGTCTTTAATCGCAATTGATTTTATCTGATAAGGTGTTTCTTTCGACCATTCAGGTAAAGATTGAATAATTCCTGTTTTGATTGCTTTCCAAGAAGCCTTAGTATCTGGTTTGTTCAGGTATGCGATAGTTTGATTAAACACATATCGAGCCGTTCCCATCCATTTCTTCAGAGTCACCGTTTGTTGTTGGTTTGGGAATATCCTTATCTTCTTTGATTTCACGTTGGTACTTTCTGAGTCCATGCATCCTGCATGAGAAAACATGGATGATCGAAAGCAAATCCCTTGTAAGTTCTTCTGTGGGTGAAAGTTTATTCTCGTCGAGAACCACGATTTCACAGGAGAATTTTTTACCAAACCATTCGATAAGGTCAAACCCAAATCTAACGAGTCTATCTCGATGTGCGACAACAATTTCACAGACAGTTCTTTCGCTAACCCAGTCCAATATGGATATAAGACCTTTTCTTTTAAAGTTGAGTCCTGACCCGATGTCTGTGATAATTTCGTGATTTGGGTAGCGTCGGCGCATGAACTCAACTTGTCGCTCAAGGTCATCTCGTTGCTTGTGACTGGAGACTCGACAGTAGCAGATTTTCCGCCGTTTTTCCCCCTCTTTTTCCTTGAGGTAGGAGTCAATATCGAACAATCGTTGATTCCCTTGTGTTCGGATACTTGGCAATTGTCCACTATCTGCCCACCTCCTTATCGTGTTTGCATGAACCCCTAGTCTGCCACAAGCAACACGTAAAGGCACGTACTTAGACATCACTAAACTTCACTATTGCTCACTGAAATTAGTCTAGCAAGCTTTGGTAAGCTTTTGTGAGAAATAGTGATATTTTAATTAACTGTTGAAAAACCTCAGAGAGTTGTTTGCTTTCAGAGCATCCATCAATTTCTACCCAACAGGTTCCCTCAGCAACAATGTGAAACGAGACAATTCGCCGTGAAGCTGCTTGCAGTAGCACTGCTAACTGATCTGGCGGTGGCGTTTCAATACTCCAGGGAGCAAAGTACTCGGTACGAAACCGGACACCACCTGAAAGGCGAATCACTCGAAGCACATCAGAGAGAACATCCATAGCACTTTTAAGTAAGAATTATTACAACCGTTCACTCAGTAAAGTGACATTTACTAGTCTGGCGTTTCAGTCAAGAACTCCAGAGTCTTAGTCATTGCACATCCCGTTTTTATAGTCAAGTATATAGTTACAGTGCATTATTATCCGTTAAGCCGCTGTTAAAAACGTAGCATCTGAAGGGACATCACACAACGTTCAAACATTTTCAATTTAACTGTCTCCAGATTGACAGTTTCTAAATCATAAAGACGAGTGCAATCCCCCTGTGGTCTGCACATTGTCTTTCATCAACTATTCAATTAAGTTTGCCCGTATTTGAAATCAATTCCTGTAACTCTAAAGGACGACACTATGTTGGAATTACAAGCCCCTACAGCCTATTCACCTGCCAAACCCTGGATAGAATTTGCTAAAAATTTAGGTTCTCAATTTGCAGAACGTCGCACTGATGCAAACGAAAACGATCGCTTTGTTGCTGAAAACTTTGCAGATTTGAAACAGCATGGATTCGTTTCGGCGGGTGTGCCTACTGAGTTAGGCGGTGGAGGAGCAAGCTACATCGAGATGTGTGGAGTGCTGCGTGAGCTTGCTCATCATTGCAGCTCCACTGCGCTTGCCTTTGCCATGCATACGCATCAAGTAATGATACCTGTATGGCGTTGGCGTCATCAAAATGCTCCTATGGAGGGTTTGCTGCGACGAGTGGCAATGGAACAAATTATCCTCCTCAGTAGCGGTGGTTCTGATTGGTTACAAGGCTCTGGTACGGCAACTCGGGTCGAAGGTGGTTTTTACATTAACGCCTGTAAAGTCTTTGCTAGCGGTGCCCCTGCCGGTGATTTGCTCATGACTAGCGCTGTTTACGATGATCCAGAAGCTGGCTCCACTGTTCTGCATTTTGCGATTCCTGTTCATGCTGATGGAGTCAAGATTGATCCCGTTTGGCACGCAATGGGTATGCAGGGCACAGGCTCCCACAACATCCTGTTATCGGATGTATTTGTGCCTGATACAGCGATCGCGCTGAGACGACCCCAGGGTAAGTGGCATCCTTTGTTTCACATAATCTCAATGCTGGCAATGCCATTGGTCTACTCAGTATATGTGGGTGTGGCAGAAGCCGCACGAGACTTAACGGTGCAGTTGATTCAGAAACGCCCAGAAGATAACCATATTTGCTACTTAGTCGGCGGCATCGAGAACGAACTGATGGCTGCAAAGTTAGCGCTACAACACATGATTACAGTGGCAGATACCAGTCAACCTGGATTTGATACCACTAATCAAATTATGATGGGTCGCACGTTAGTAGCACGTGCTGTGCTCAATGTGGTTGATCTGGCAATGGAAGCTACGGGTGGCACTGCGTTTTATCGTTCGCTGGGTTTAGAGCAATTGTTCCGTGATGCTCAAGCTGTTCGTTATCACCCTTTACGGGAAGGTGAGCAACGCCGACTTGCAGGACAACTTGCTCTCAATTGGACGATCGAGGCAAAAGACTAACTTTCCCCCAACTCTTAACTTAATCAGCGCTGCCCTCCAGTACCAGACGAGCGACTTTACCGCGATGCCCGTCTAGCACTGGAGAGCGATCGTCTAACCTAGGCAAGCGACCAAATTGAAATTCACATCCTCAAAGATGGTAAGTAGGTCGGTACAAATAAAGTTAACGAGTTTCGGCAGTCCTTAGTCATTAGTCATTGGTCTAAGGCGCGGGTTTTAGAGGCTTTTACATTTTTTAACATAGTTCTGTTTATTTCTACCTATCTACTTAGTCGAATTGTCACTATTGAAGGTTGGCTCGATATTGCTAACAGTTGTCATGGAATTAAGTCAACTTCAGCAAAAAGAGTATGATCGTGAGTGTACAAGTATTTAATTTTAATCTGTGTCTGCAAAGGACATCTTTCACGAAGCAGTCAAGCAAGCTCTACAAAAAGAGCAGTGGCTAATTACAGATGATCCACTCAAATTTAAATTTGGTAACGTCAACTTTCAGGTAGATTTGGGTGCAGAAAGACTGGTTGCAGCCGAGAAAGCAGGTGAGAAAATAGCAGTCGAGATCAAGAGCTTTTTGAACCCTTCTGCAATTACAGATTTCTACGCTGCTTTAGGTCAATTCCTCAGTTATCGGCTGGCGCTGGAAGAAACTGAGCCAGAGCGAGTATTATATTTGGCAGTTCCACTAGATGCCTATGGAACTTTCTTTCAACTTGAGTTCACGCAGATTGCAGTACAAAAATATCAAGTTTTGTTAGTTGTTTACGATCCAGTGAATGAGGTGATTGTGCAATGGATAAAATAGCTAAGTATCGAGAGTACATTCAGACCTTGCTTACTCGTTATACCAGTGACGATGTTTCAGATGATCAGGTAGAGGCTCAACTTATCTTTGATACAGAGCGAGATCATTATCAGTGGATGAATGTGGGTTGGCAACAATTTAATCGCATTTATCGATGTGTGATGCATTTTGACATTAAAAACGGAAAAATATGGCTTCAGCAGAACTTAACAGATCAGAATCCTGCTGAGGAGTTAGTTAAAATGGGTGTTCCGAAAGACGATATTGTTTTGGGATTGCAACCTCCGTATAAAAGGCAGTACACAGATTACGGCGTTGCTTAAAGAATAGCCATATATACAGCAGGAGTGTGGTGTGTTGCGCGAGCAACAACGCACCCTACCAAATACTAAAGCTGACAAACAAGCTACTGCCAGATTATGCTTTAGAAAGCATTGTTGCTGACAAATGTTATGAGAACCTTCACTGCGATCGTTGAGCGAGATTCCGAGACCAAACTTTATGTAGGCAAAGCGTAAGAAAAGCAATCGACCGTGGATTAAAAAAACGCTTGAATTAAAACCTGAGCATCACTGGGAATCTCCATCAGGCTACAAAATTTTTGTAGCGGATTGGGGGTTTTTCGTTTCAATGTTCCCCAGAATTGAGTTTTTGAATGCAAGCCTCTCGGTGCTGCTTTCATTTCACACAAACTCGACACGTCCCACCATCTCTTCAGGTGTCATCACCTCATAAATCAAAACCAAGGTTTCAATAATTTCACCAATTGAACGAGTCCCTTTTTTGCAGTAGGTAATGCCAGGATGATCAAGCCTAGAACTTGCAATAATCAAAAAATCTGCATCTTGGGTGAACAGTACTCGCTGTGTTTTCTGAATAAACGCTAACTGGACTTCATCGGTTTGAGTACGTAATTCCACATCATTGGTTGTTGTGACATCAATTCCATAACGGCGCAAGCCAAGCGCGATTGCAGGATCGACATTTTCATCCAGATGAAAGCGAATTCGTTTACTCATTCCTCAACTGTCTGAGTTTCTCTTGGAGATGCGAGGGATGATTTTGCTTCAGTACCTCAACTAACTCATCTTCTTCTGCTATGCGGCGATCAATCTCGTCTCGGTGATCAAAGTAATAAGCCATTGCTGCATAAACAGATGCCAGTGACAGGTCATACTTACCAGCAATCTCTACCAAGGAATACCCTAGCTTTAAATGCATCACCGCCACATCTTCTACAGCAATGCGGGTACCGACAATGCGGGGCTTCCCACTCCGCACATCAGAAGCGATCTCGATATGCTCCCGACTGACTAATTGCATTGGTAAATCTTCCAGATCTGTTTCATAATTTAATAATACACACCTGTCCTGGCTCTTACAAAGTTATAGATGGAACCAGACCAGCAGAATGCTTCCTTGAGCAACCTGCGCTATTGATCACCTCTTTAAGCCAGAGCTATTTTACTCAAAAACAACGCCGCGATAAATTTCCGCCATTGGCAATTCCATCCCAACTGAGTCTAGGGAAATAGATTGTTCCAAGCCTTTAAATTCATTGAACAACCAACCTTGGGTTTGCTTGCTATAGCGTTCGACAAAAGCTTCATCCTGCTCGACTAATAAATATTCGCTAAAACTAGGAATTGATCGATATATCCGAAATTTATTTTGTCGGTCGTAATCTGCGGTGGAAGGAGATAGTACTTCAACAATTAAAATAGGATTCAAGACTTCATCCAAGCGATCATTATTCAGTTGCGGTTCGCCCTTAAAAATCATCACGTCTGGATATACTCCGCGTCGATGTTCAGGAATCCACAGCCGCAAATCGCTGTTAATTGGCTCAAATTCAGTATCGCGCAGCAGAAACTTGAGAAAGGCAAAAATATTACCACTGATGCGGCTGTGTTTGAGGGTTCCTCCGGGCATGGGTATAATTTCTCCATCTCGATATTCGCTGCGTCCTTCCGCTTTTTCTTCGAGCGCGCGATATTCATCCAAAGTGTAGCGGCGCTTGATGGTAGAAATCATAGGTCGTAGCCGATCGCATTGGCTATAGGACAACAAAACTATTTTGTCACAGATTTAGTTCTGGGGTTATCTCATACTGCGAGCGCATTTCTTCGGTAGTGTGCGTTGCGTGAGTATAGCGCAGGTAGATTACTCCTGTTTTTGACAATGTGTTCTGTCAACGAACGGCTTTAAGGGCGTCGTATAATAACTTATATCGCTTAAACCCTGCTTCATACACAGGATTTTCTTGCGGCTGTACCACATTACTATCCTGCGGCAGCATCTTAAATGCAGCTTCTAAGTTGGAATATGCACCAACCCCGACCATTGCCAGAATGGCTGCTCCGTAAGCTGCTCCTTCTTCGGCTTTGGGAGCAATGAGTTCTGTTTGCAAAACATCTGCCAAAATTTGTAACCAGACGCCGGATCGTGCGCCTCCACCTGTTGCCAAGAGTTGATTAACGGGAGCGATAAGCCGGAGGCTTGACGCTGCGCGTATCGCACTAATTACCTCCAACGCTTCCCGCAAGCTAAATGCAACACCTTCCAAAACGGCACGAATGATATCTGCCTGCGTATGAGCCAGTGACAGGTTTACCCAAGCACCGCGAGTATCTGGATCGAGGTGGGGACTGCGCTCTCCTGAAAGGTGGGGCAGAAATAGAACACCACGGGCACCAGGCAGCGATCGCGCTGCCATATCCATCAAATCGGTGTAGGGAATATTCGGTGCAAATGTATCTCGATACCAACGCAGAGAACCACCTGCCGCCAGCGTCACTCCCAAGAGATGATAACCACCATCCACATGACAGAACAAATGCACCCGACCTTCTGGATCGGGAATTGGGCGAACTGCCGAAGGCGGCAGCGCTTCGCTATCGCACGGTGCAAAGATAACTCCCGACGTGCCAATACTCAGACTGCCCCGGTTCAGGTTGCAGGCGGAGATGCCCAGACCGATCGCCGCTGCGGCATTGTCGCCTCCGCCTGCGACTACAGGTAATCCGGCAGGGAGTCCCACGCGGGTGGCGATTTCTGATTTCAACCGTCCGGCGATCGCCGTAGACTCGACTACTGAGGGGAACAACGCTGGGTTGATATTGAGAGCATTGAGAATATCCGTATCCCATTGCCGATTCGCCAGGTTTAAACACCCGACACCAGACGCATCAGAGGGCTCTGTCACTAGCTCGCCAGTGAGCACATATCCAAGATAATCTTTTGGCAAAAGAATCTGCCACAGCCGAGCATACGCTTGCGGTTCTTCAGCCCGTAACCACACCAGCTTCGGAAGCTGAAACCCGGTAATTGCAGGATTTCCAGTGCGCTGGATCAACTCCTGACGGGGAATAGTGGCTTCAATCGCATCAACAGCTTTACCAGTGCGCTGATCATTCCACAAAATTGCCGGTCTGATCACTCTGCCCTCTGCATCCAGAGGAACCATACCATGCATTTGTCCAGACAAACCGAGGGCAATCGCTTGGTGTCCATCTAGCTGTTGAGTAACATCAAACAGGGCATCCAAACTAGCCTCAACCCAATCCGATGGGTTCTGCTCTGTCCAACCGGGCTGTGGGGTTAACAGGGGATAGCTTTTCGTCGTTTGAGCGATAATTTGCCCTTGCAGATCAACAGCGATCGCCCGCACTCCTCCTGTACCCAGATCTAAGCCAACTACGACGTCAGTCAATTGCCCCCTCCCAAATTCAGCAATTCTAGTAGTAAGGACTGAAGTCCTTGTTTTCGTGGAAGAGGACTAAAGTCCTCACTACACATTTAGTAAGGTTATTTAATCGGACATGATATGACTTCGTATTCCCTCAACCACTAGGTGGACTTCGGTCGTTGGCTAGCTGCAAGTTCTTTCAACGCTAAACCTCCATCCCGAAAAACTGGCCACCCATCGCCCACCAGTACAGCCTCTATGCCATTTATATGGGCTAGTCTTTGGACTGAGGCAACCGCTTGCTCTTGATTGCAAAGTTTGTCATTGGGTAAAATCGTTAGGCTTCCTGCTTTGTGTGCTCGGATCAAATCGCCTGTGATCAGAGTTGTCTTGTCCAAAAGCAGTGCCAGCTCACCAGGTGTCTTCGAGCCTTGCAATTCAATCACCTGCAACCCTGGAACTAACTCTTCGCCATCACAAAGCCAGCGAGCGCACTCAATAGGAAACTGACTTCGTTCAGCAAAAGGACCTGCAATTTGGGCACCAGTCACATATGCGAGTTCCTTCGCTGCACGTACGTGATCTGAATTGGTGATCACAATCCAACGAACACTACCTAAGGAATTTAGGTGTTCGTAGTCGTAGGATAACAGAGACAATGGATCGATGAGAATATTACCGTCTGGACGAATCCAAGCAATACTATTGAAATCTATATTGCGTTCTTTATTAAAGGATGACCATCCGTATAAGTCATTACGGTGTAGAAGTTTCATTGGAAATTCGTTGAGTAAATTTAGTACTACATAGTTGCTTCTTCTTAATATATTTATACATAAGGCGAAGTTAAGGTCTGATGGTATTTTGGTTAAACTTTACATTGCTGCAATGCATTGAAATTGCGAATATTCTTCTTGCTGCGTTATAAATCAAAATTTTCTTCCCCTGCAACCCAAGCGCTTCCCCTGCTCCCCCTGCTTATTTTTATGAGGAGGGTCTTCACAAAAAAATATGCTAATAATAATGTGTCATTCTAAAGAAAAGATTAAAATATAATACATTGTATAAAAGTTGTGATAAAGATTTTTATCTAGCAGGAGATAATAGCTATAACAACGCACTCCAAACAAATATACCTCCTCTAAAGCGCTCTGAGATAACTTACTGTCCATCAACTTTTTTGTCAGATCTGATAAATTTATTTATAAATTTTATTGTTTCAGATCTAAATATTTAAAATTTTTAACGAAAAAAGTTAATACAATCTATCAAACGATCGATGAAAATGGGAACCTTTCTTTTCAAGAAGGCATCGTTCTTCCCTGTTAAGGATTTATATGAGTCCAAACAGAGGGGCGCAGGGGAGGACAGTCCTAAAAACCCACAGCGTTGCAGGGAATCCCCAAGTTTTCTGTAAGTGGCGTTCAACTGTTTGTAGTCAATAACTGAATCTAACCCCTAAAAAAGCTATTTCATCCCGACCAACATAAACACCAAAATATAGGTTTTATTAAGTAATGCTCTACTACTCAACTGACACCTCCCAAAATAATCAGCAAGTTTTTGACTCCACTGGCTGGAACGTGATTGAAACAGAGTTCAATCCTAGTCAGCTGCACCACAAAGAAACCGTCTTCACCCTTGGCAACGGGTACTTGGGAACACGGGGAACTTTCGAGGAAGGATATCCCAATGATTCCGCAGCAACAATCATTAATGGTGTTTATGATGATGTTGCGATCGCCACCACACAACTTGTCAACTGCCCCAGCTGGCTGTCGTTGGTTGTGAAAGTCGGAGAAGAACGCTTCCGTCTTGACGCTGGCGAACTTTTGTACTATGAGCGTCGGCTTGATATGCGTTTGGGTTTATTGAACCGTGAGGTGCGGTGGCGTTCTCCACAAGGTCATACTGTGGATTTCCACTTTCAGCGTTTCGCTAGTCTAGCAGATCAACACGTTTTAGCTGTCCGTTGTGAAATCACATCCCAAGATTTTGAAGGTGACATCTCAGTTGAAGTTGAGTTTAATCCCGAACAGGATACCCAAGGTGTCAAACACTGGCAAACGCTAAACTTTGGTACCGCCGGAAATCTTGTCTGGTTGCACAGCCAAACTCTCCATTCTGGAATTGAACTTGGTATGGCAGCTAAGCTTGTGGTTGAAGGTGAAGATGCTGCACCCTTGGGCGAACAGAACGGTTCCGCAAGCTTAACAAAAACCTTCCAATGCGTACCAGGACAAACAGTGACCGTTGACAAAATTGTCACTTTGTTTACTTCACGAGATACAGAAACCCCAATGGCAGCAGCCTTAAATAGGCTAGCAGATGAACCAAGCTACTCCACCCTGTTTGCGGCTCACATTGCAGCATGGGAGCAGGTGTGGCAAGACAGTGACATAATTATTGAAGGCGATCGCAAAGCGCAGTTGAGCATTCGCTACAATATCTTCCAAGTGCTTGCTGCTGCACCACGTCATGATGACCGAGTCAGCATTCCTCCCAAAACCCTCTCCGGTTTTGCTTATAGCGGACACATCTTTTGGGATACAGAAATTTTTATCTTGCCCTTCCTAACCTTAACTCAGCCAGCGCTGGCACGTAACCTGCTGACCTACCGCTACCACACTTTAGATGGGGCGCGACGCAAAGCCAAAGAAGCGGGATACTCTGGCGCAATGTATGCTTGGGAAAGTGCCACTACTGGTGATGAAGTGACTCCCCGGTGGGTACCAGGTAAAAACGGTGAGCAAATCCGCATCTGGTGCGGTGACATTGAAGTGCATATCAGCACAGATGTGGCTTATGCTGCTTTGAACTACTGGCGGCATACCGGTGATGATGAATGGATGCGCGATTATGGTGCAGAAATTATCCTAGATACAGCTGCTTTCTGGCAAAGTCGGGTTGAGTGGAACCCACAGCGCAACAGTTATGATATCCGTGATGTGATTGGACCTGATGAAAATCACGATCGCGTAGACAATAACGCCTTCACCAATCTCATGGCGCAATGGCACTTACAGTCGGCATTGATGTTGTGGAACTGGCTGCATCAGGCTTATCCTGACACAGCAGAACAGCTGGCGATAAAACTCAACTTAGGAACCGAACGTTTTGAAAGCTGGGCATCTATTGCCAAAAATCTTTATGTCAACCAAGACTCAGAAACTGGGTTGATGGAACAGTTTGAGGGTTTCTTTGAACTCGAAGATATTAACTGGGCTGATTACGAAACCCGTACCACATCAATGCAAGGACTTTTGGGAGTTGAGGCGACAAGTCAAAAGCAAATTCTCAAGCAGCCAGATGTATTGATGCTTTTCTACTTGCTACGCGACGTCTACGATCGCAAAACTCTACAAACCAACTGGGATTATTACAACCCCCGCACCGACCATACTTATGGTTCCTCACTCGGTCCAGCAATTCACGCTATCTTAGCTTGCGATCTGAATCATCCAGAAGAAGCATATACCCATTTTATGCGATCGGCGTTGGTAGATTTGGAAGATGTGCGGCGTAACGCAGCCGAAGGTATTCACGCTGCTAGTGCTGGTGGAGTTTGGCAAGCTGTAATCTTCGGGTTTGCTGGTATCCGGATGACTCAATTTGGTCCTGTTGCTTGTCCAAATCTACCGTCAGGCTGGACACGTTTGAAGTTTCGTCTGCAATGGTGCAACGAGTGGTATGAATTCGACTTGCAACCAGAAAAAATTCAAACCTTTGCAGATATTGCGCCAACTTCAGACTCAGCAATTGCTGGCCTCATCTTTGACTTGGATGGTGTTTTAACCGATACCTCGGAGTTACACTATTTGGCTTGGAAGCAACTGGCAGATGAAGAAGGCATAGAGTTTGACCGAGAAGCAAATGAAGCAATGCGAGGACTGCCACGTCGAGAATCTTTGCTGCATATCTTAGGAAACCGCCCAGCAACTGAAGAGCAAATTCAGGACATGATGGAGCGTAAGAATCGCTACTACGTAGAAGTGATGCAGAAGATTACGCCAGCACATCTACTCCCAGGAGTTGCAGATTTGTTGCAGGAAGTACGAGCTGCTGGAATTAAAGTGGCTTTGGGTTCATCCAGCAAAAACGCCGAGACTGTCATCGAACGTTTGGGCATTGCCGAACACTTGGATGCTATTGCTGATGGCTACAGCGTATCCCAACCAAAACCAGCACCAGACCTTTTCCTATATGCTGCACAACAACTTGGTGTTTCACCCTCACGATGTGTTGTGGTGGAAGACGCAGGAGCTGGTGTAGAAGCTGCTCTTGCTGCGGGAATGCGAGCTATTGGGCTTGGTCCTACGGAACGAGTAGGTAAAGCACACGTTGTATTACCCAGTTTAGAAAGGGTTCGCTGGGAAGAGTTGCGATCGCACCTCATTAATAGCGATAAAGCTTCCTTGGTAGAAGTCACAGCTTGAAGGCAAAATGATTGGTCAATTGACCGGATGGCGGGCAATATGCCTGCCATTTTATTTTTTGTTGAGCCACACCCAACAACAGCCTCTGGCTCTAATATCTCGTTACCAGGTTGAACCTGGTAACGAGGGTTTGGAGCCTCTGACGACTCACTGTTGCAACTCTAGGCTTGATCTCAGTTTAGCTATCCTTGAAATACTTACTGTTTTTGCACGTCAAAATTCGCCAAATTCTTGACTTTAGCTACAGGTGGATTTTGCTCAACCGAGTTGTGTTTAAGAAATTCCCCTCGCAAGCCATAGCTGACTAACCCCATGTACTCGTAAAACAAAAGCATTGCTTTTCTAGTTGAAGTTAATTCAGTTGGTATGGGGCTTGTGCGCGGAATCACTTCAAACCCCATACCTTGAAAAGTGAGTAATGACCGTAGCATATGTGGAGGATCTGTCACTAGCAGAATTTGCTTGACTCCTCGTGGTTGTAGCACTGATGCGGTGAACAGTGCGTTTTCCTTAGTGGTTTGAGAACAGTGTTCTTCGCCCAATGCAGCATCAGGAATGCCTTTTGCTTCTAGTTGTTCGACGATTTGGGAACCATCTCCTGCACCACTGGCAAAAATTAATGGTGCACGACGATCTCTCCAAAGTTCAGCCGCTACTTGAACTCTTGAATGTCTAAATGGTTCCCCCCGCCCCAGTACAACAATTGCGTCTACGGTTGTACCAGGATCGGGGGGAATAAAAGTAACTAATCCTTTTTTGGCTACAGCTATGGTTAGTGGAAAAGTGGCACTAAAGTAAATCACGAGTAACACAGTTCCCAAACCACTCCAAAAACGCTTCCAACGTAAGCGTGGAATCATCCAAGGTAAAAAAACTAAAATCAAGAGTGGCAATACAATAAATGTTGGTGTCATTAGCCAGTGAGAGAGCGTTGACTTCAAAACAAGCCACTGGCTAACCGGGCGATCGCACAAAGCTTGGTTGAGCATTTGAAGTTAACCCTATATACTCTATGTGCACTCTTTGTCATCTTAACTAAACTTCATCTAATTGACTGTTAGGGACGAGCGCTTCTACTCCAATCAAAAAAACCCCTGTGCGGCGACTAGGGGCTTTTACCTTTTTCCTAATAAGGTAAATTTCAATGTTTGAGAGGAATTCATACAGTTTAGTAGCGATCGCCTGTGGCAGGCACTGAGTCCCAAAGGGACACGTTACGCGTATGCCTGCGCGCCCCCTTTGCGCAATCGCCGTACGGTGGGGCAAAGCCCCGGAGCGTTTTTCTGGGCTTTGTTTGGCAGCATTGCCCTCTAGGGCGCGCACAAAAGCGCTTTTCTGGGCTTGCGGCACTGTTGTTTGCCCAATCGCACTTTATTAACTTCCTACAGTTAGGTTGCAAAAAACAGTCATAATCTGATAAATATACTTGGTATCTAGTGATATATTGTTACAACATAACAGAAATCTCCAGGGTGCAATACTACCGTAAGTGCAAATACATACCTTGAGAGAATTAAATGAATCCTGATAAATCGAATAATCAAAACTTTATATTATGTAACCATTGTGGCTATGATACAAATCCTTCCACAGCTAAACGCTGTGTGAAGTGCGCTAAACCCCTGAATATAACTGTGCTAAACAGCAACAAGGCTGCCAAACCTGAACCGAAAACTTTGGCAGATTGGCTGTTGACACCTTGGATGATTCGGCTTCTCTCGGGTTTGGTGTTTCTGTTTGTGAGTTGGTTAATCTACTGTGCGTTCGTAACTGTTAGCAGTGTGAACAACTCCGAGCTCATCGGAGTTGACAATTCCAGTGGCAACAATCAGAACACCGCTCCTGATGTCAAACTCTACAATTCCATAAAAGAGGTGCCGAAGGTGCCGGAAGGTACATTTAACTACGGCGGTGGAAACTCCTTTGCAGCTCTGACTGCTGCTGGCTTACACGAAGCAATCACCACAGTTCACCCCAATTTTCGCCTCCGCTATACCGAACCGAAAGACGGTAAACCTGGTGGCAGAAAGGGTATAGCTATGGTGCTTGATGGTCAACTGAGCTTTACTCTGAGTGGAGCACCTCTCAAGGAGGCTGATTATGACAAGGCTAAAGAACGGGGCTTTGGGCTAAAGCAAGTGCCAGTGGCTTTAGATGCGCTTGTCTTCTATACCCATCCAGATATCTCCATTCCTGGACTTTCAGTTGATCAACTTCAAGACATATATAAAGGTAAACTAACCAACTGGAAGCAGGTGGGAGGACCGGATCTGCCGATCATACCTTTCGCCAGGGACCCTAAGGCTTCCACTTCATTGAATGAGCTTCTCGGACCAGAAGCTGATCAAATCAGTTCCAAGGTGCAATTCATCCGTGATTTCACTGGTGCTATTCGTAAGGTAGCCTCAACCCCTGGGGGGATTTCCTTTGGAGGAAATGCACCAATTGTCGGTCAAAGAACAATCCGCCCCCTTGCTATTGCTAAACCTAACTCCCAAGAATATGTGCAACCCTTTATAGAAGATGGCAAGAGGATTAATACTGCCGCAATAAGGGATAGCTCTTACCCGATGAGTCGGCGTATGTTTATTGTGTTTCGCTCCGACGGCACAATCGATGAACTGGCTGGGAACGCCTATGCCAATATGTTACTGTCCAAAGAAGGTCAGCAGATTGTCGAAAAGGCAGGGCTTGTTCCTATGCGCTGAGAACATAAACTGTTCTTCACTTAACGCGAGTTCGACGAAAAGAGTCTACCAACGAAATAATCAGGGATACAGCTTTGAGCGCAGCAGTATAAAATCATATGAAATCCGATTAATTACTGATCGTATGTCATTCTGTAGACGCTTTGCGGCTTCCCGCAGGGTGCGAAGCGGAGAATTTCCAAACGGTGCAATCCATAGAGATACTTCGTTCAGCTGAGTCCTAAGGGAACACGCTGCTTTGTATGCCTGGGCGCCCGCTTTGCGCTTAGGCTGCATTTAGCATGACAGTAATTGTCTATCAGGATTTCATATCAGTCTTTCAAAGCTCTGTCGAACTTACGTTAAATATGCAACGTCGAAAATAAGAAAACCGAATTTAGGTGTGAGTTAGACAAAAACCATGACAAAATTATCTTGGAAATTTCTGTGTTGGAAATTTCTCAAGCTCGTTCCAGTAGTTTTCGCTGCGACATTTTTCGCTGCTAACAGCGCCAAAGCTAGTGAAGTCAACCAACAAGTAACTTCTGTTGATCAACTGTCCCAAGAATCCCAGAGCCTCGGTCAAGTCACATCCGTTTCACAATTTTCTGATGTGCAACCTACAGACTGGGCATTCCAAGCATTGCAATCCCTGGTTGAGCGCTATGGTTGTATTGCTGGTTATCCCAATGGCACCTATCGCGGTAACCGAGCTTTGACTCGTTATGAATTTGCAGCAGGTTTGAATGCGTGTTTAAATCGGGTGAACGAACTCGTTGCCACAGCTACCTCTGACTTAGTAAGAAAAGAAGACCTGTCTACCTTGCAGCGCTTGCAAGAAGAATTCTCTGCTGAACTGGCTACCTTGCGCGGTCGTGTAGATACCCTAGAAGCCCGCACTACTGAACTAGAGGCAAATCAGTTTTCTACTACCACAAAACTCAATGGTGAAGCTATCTTTGCAGTAGCTGGTGTTTTTGGTGACGATGCAGCTGATAGAGACAACAATCCAAATAACAACCCTGACTTGCAAGATAATATTATATTTGCCAATCGCGTGCGTTTGAATTTTGATACAAGCTTTACTGGCAAAGACCGTCTAAGAGCCCGTTTGCAAGCCAGAAATATAACTGAGTTTCAGGGTAGTGTCACAGGTACTAGGATGACTCGTTTGGGATTTGATGGAGATGAAGACAACGACCTTGGGCTAGATGACCTGTACTATCAGTTTCCATTAAGCGATAAGCTGAGAGTCACCGTTTCTGCCGCTAATACTGAATTGAATCATCTTGTGGAAACGTTAAGTCCCTTTGAAAGCTCCGGTAGTGGTAGCATTTCCCGCTTTGGGCGATTTAACCCTATCTACCGAACCAGTGGCAGTACAGGGTTAGTTATCAATTATAAGTTTAGTGAGCGTGCTAGGCTCGATTTAGCTTATATGGTTCGCGATCCTGAAGATCCTACTGATAAAAATGGACTTTTTGATGGTAGCTACGGCGCTTTCGCACAAGTCATATTTGAGCCAATCAAAAATTTAGATATAGGCTTGAGTTACGTTCACTCCTACAATGCCGGAGGTGGCAATAGTGGCGTCAACCTTACAGGTAGTACAGGTAGTGTTAATGCCATCAGACCTTTTGGTAATGTTGCAACTTCAGCAGATTCCTTTGGCTTACAAACCAGTTGGCGAATAAGTCCTCAATTTACTGTTTCTGGTTGGTTAGGCTACTCATTTGCCCAATCGGAAGTTAGTAATGATAACGCAGATATCTTGAACTATGCTGTCACTTTAGCTTTTCCAGACTTAGGAGGAAAAGGTAATCTAGCCGGGATTGTCATCGGTATGCCGCCAAAAGTCACATCAAGTAGCCTGGTAGCCGATCAGGACACTTCTTTACATATAGAGGGTTTTTATCGATTACAAGTCACAGATAATATCGCTATTACCCCTGGCTTATTTGTCATTACCAATCCGGAACACAATCACAACAACGACAGCATTTTTGTAGGAACAATCCGGACCACTTTCAAGTTTTAAAGATATTCTCCTTTAAGGGTTGTATTATTGGCTCGTGAAGAGCAGTTGCTAAATTAACGGGTGCTTTCTTCTACCATATCTTTATACACTAGCGCCTAAGGATGTAACAATTTGGATTTAGGGATAAAGCCAAGTTGTATGTGATGAGTATATTCTGAAATTCCATCAAACCATAATCTATTTAGCTTGCGAACTTGATTCTCTGGAAAAGATGTTCTTCCATGTAGTATACTAGTATTATCAAATACCAGAATTTGATTTGCTTGAAGTTTAAATATCAATTGATTCTTCGGATTATTAACATAGTTTTTGATAATCCTGTAAACATTCTCCAGTTGCGATGGAATTGCAATTGAGACAACTGAATCTGCTCTAAAACTCATTGATATTTTGCCTTCTTTCTCAAGAAATATCGCTCGTCTAGCTGTTTGGTCACCTCTTGTGATGGTCAATGGATAAGTAAACAACCTGTGCAATTCTTGGAGATAGTTTTCCATTAGATATTCATAGACAGATTCACTGTAAACAATTTGAGATAATCCTCCATGTTTAGAGGGTATTTCACATTGCATGGCAACAATTTTAGGAGGTTCCATTTCATATGGACCATCTGTATGCATTAGGTGAGCTTGATTAGTCGTAGCTACATAAGTAGTAGCAAGGGGGGAGTTGCCTAAATTTTCAACCAAAACAATACCATTTTCGTCAGAGCGTTTATGTCTCTTTACTGAGCCAAAAAAATTATTTAAAGCTAATAAATTATCTTGAGGATTTGGCAAAGGTTCACATTCTAGGATGACCAATTTAAATTTGTTGAATAGCTCAAATAAACTTGTTTTGTCTGATTGCGAAATGTCTGTAAGTTTAGTAATTTTTAGGGTTACCTGGCTAATATCAATTTTGGAAGCTTCAGTAATTTTTTTATCATCTAAATTTGCTCCAAAGTCATCTTGTTTAACCGCTAGGATATTACCTGTTAGCATTGTACAAACTCCTTCTTCCGATTAACGTTGATTCATGAGATTACAGAACGTCATTGCTTTCACAATCGGACACATCTGAGTTGTAGATGTTCAAATCGGAATGCACTCTAAAGATTCAGACCTAAGATCTATAATTAATTAGTGCAGACTTTCAACAATCATGAACGTTCCCGTAGCACCCAGAGCCCAAGCAATTAACTTGCGGAGCTTTGAGGCGTCTATTTTGGTAACAGAGCGTGCCCCAAAATAAGAACCCAGCACAGTAGCTGGCACAAGTGATGCAAGCAGTGGTAAATGAACTCCCAAAGTCAAAATACTGCCTGCTGCGCCAATACTGGCAGTAATTAAGTTAATAGCTAAGTTTGTTCCTACTGCATCCTTTGGCTCGATACCTAAAACTCGAATCATTGCAGGTAATCTTATACTACCAAGCGCCAAACCTACAGTACCCGCTAATAACCCCAGAGCAGTTCCAATCACTATCTCAAGCAATAAGTTTTGGCGAGATGAATGCTTATTTTCGCCTTTAGTAGCTTTTTTGGCATTGGCTATCTGAAAGCTTGAGTAAACAAGTACAATTCCTATAACGCTTTTGATCCAATATGCTTCTACACGAGCAAAAGCAAGCGTACTTATAAGTGCACCTATTCCTGAGGGTATACCAATCGCGCAGAGCAACCGAAAATTGACACGACCTTCCCTAATGTGGCAATAAGTTCCAGCCAATGACCCCATAGCAGAAGTAGCTAAGTTTGTACCTGTTGCAATACCTATTGCATTAGTAGTTGATTGTAAGGCATAAACAAGAAAAGGAAGTCGAATATTACCTAGAACAAAACCCACCGAAGCACCAAAATAGCTTAGAAGAAAGGAAATGACTGCAAGAATGAAGATAATGAAATAATTATTGGCATCAAACATAGTGCACCCGATTCATCTTGGAAGAGTCTATCTTAAAATTTGTATTTAAAGACCCAAAAGCCTTTATTATTGCTTTCCTCTAGCAAAATTTACACAAAAATTATTGCTGGTTTTCTTGGATACTTTTTAATGGCTTTCCTAAGGATTTCACAATTTTCATTTAGGGATAAATCCAAACTGGAGATGACGGCAATATTCTGAAATTCCATCAAAGCATAATTTGTTTAACTTACGAAATTCATGATCTGGAAAAGATGTTCTTCCATGTAGTACAGTAGTATTGTCAATTAATAGAATTTGATGCGCTTTGAGTTGATAGGTAAAATGATTTTTTGGATCGTTAACATAGTTTTTGATAATGTTGTAAACCTTTTCCATTTGAGGCGGAATTGTCATTGAGACAACTGAATCTGATCTAAAAGTCATTGATATTCTGCCTTCTTGTTCAACAAATATCGCTCGTGTAGCTGTTTCCTCAGTTCTTGCTATCGTCAATGCATGAGTAAACAAATTCTGTAATTCTTGGGGATGATTTATCCTTAAGTATTCATAGACTGATTCAGCGTAAACAATTTGAGAAAATCCCCCATTTTTAGAAGGGACTTCGCATTGCATAGCAACAATTTTAGGAGGTTCAATTTCATATGAACCGTCTGTATGCATTAAATGCATTTTATTAGTGGTAGCCACATAAGTCTTACCAAGGGGGGAATTGCCTAAATTTTCAATCGAAGTAATACCATTTGGGGCGGCAAGTTTATGTCTCTTTACTGAACCAAAAAATTTCTTTAAAGCTAATAAATTTTCTTCAGGGTGCGGCAATGGTTCACATTCTAGTATGACAAATTCAAATTTGTTAAATATCTCAAATAGCCTCTGTAGCTCTGTCTCAGAAATTTCTGCAACTTTACTAATTTTTAGTATTACCTGACTAATATCGATTTGGGAAGCTTCAAGAATTTCTTTCTCATCCAAATTTGCTCCAAACTCATCTCTTTTAACTCTTTGGAGATTATCTGTCAGCATCGTACAAACTCCTTCTTCTGACTAATGGTGATTCATCAGATTACAGAACGCGATCGCGCACAGCGCCCTGGCGTTCGCGCAGCGTGTCCTCAAAAGAACTCAGTCAATCGCTTTCGCAATCGTACACGTCTTAGTTGCCAATGTTCAAATGGGAATAGATCGCAAGGATTTAGCTTTAGGATTGAGAAATCGGAAACTGACCAGATTGAAAATCATCAGAGCTATTATTCATTAACAAACTCCTTGAAAGCTTTGCAACAACGAAGGTGTCGTTGATTTGTGCGCTGGAAATTGTCATAATTTTGGGATTTTTAATAATTCCCAGACGTTGACAATAACCAATATTGAGATAGGCTTAATAGTTATTTCGTCCTTCTCTTATGTAGTCTCGCTAGCTGTGCTCATCCTTCTACGAACTTAGCGAGTTATCCTATGATTATGTTGAAAATGTCATTAGAAAGGAACCGAATTTTGATAGCCTAATACAGTTCAGCTAAGGAGTACTGAAAATAAAAAAACCAATTTCTTAGAGAAATCGATTTTCTATATTCGTGCTTATCGGTACACCATATTGAGCAATTACCGCTGCGGTAACATAGCACCATTGTATATCTTGTCTGTTTTCATTAATAATCATAGCCATGCACCCCTACGTGTAACATACAGTCGTTGGCATCGTTACATTATTCTACTGTTTTGCATCTTCCAAACAATAATGTGAGAAAGCATTTGTTCACTCAACGCCTTCGCCCGATGGGGGCAAAAAAAAGGTGGACTTGAAATTCCTCACACACTTGTAGGGTATAGATGCAAAAGAGACAATTCATTTATTTTTGCTCGATCGGATAATAAACTAATTGAGCAATGAATACAACAGTTTACTCAACATTTTTTCTATTAGGTATACTCAACTACAAATAAGAACACCCAAAACTGCAAACAGCGCCCTAGATAGTGGTAATTTTGATATTTACCATAAGTCTGATCCCTACTTGTTCCCCAATGCAGATCACGCCTGAGTGTGCGCCAAAATCTACTGTCTTGACTCCACAAAGTTTGATCCCTTTTACAAGTAAAAATAGAGTTATAATCGTTAATAGAAGTGCTTGCATCATAATTTTCTAGCGATGCTTTTCTATCAGCTTCATTTGCATTGCACTCTCTATAACATGATTCCGGCTTGAGTAATTCTTACTATAAAATTTGTCATTCAGGCTCTTCTGCCTATTTCTACATTGCTGTCATTAATAAATATGTAGTGCTTTACCTTATCTCTCTCGGCTATGTTCTTGTTGGCACAATTCCAGTGTATGCTTGTCTGTCGAATGGTTCATTGGCGGATACATCAATTTTCTACAAGCAACTCCATCCTCTTTATTTAATCACGAGTTGCGAACCTAGAAGCACCAGCAGCTGCAACAGAGACGAGCAATATTGCCATGATGGCGCGAAGGTTCAAAGTTTCTCCCAACACAATAAAGCCCATGAGTGCAGCAGCCACAGGTTCCAGACTCATCAACACACCAAACACTCTTACGGGTAAAAAGCGCAGTGCTTCCAGTTCCAGCGAATAAGGAACAGCTGATGAAAGCATCGCTACACCAAATCCCATCAGCAGCACGTTGGGCTTGAGCAATGCTGAACCCCCTGCTAACACTCCCATTGGTAAAAGTACAATAGCTGCTACTGCCATTGCTAAGGCGAGTCCTCTTCCTCCAGGGAAAACTTGACCGACTTTGGCAGAGAAGAGGATATAAGCAGCCCAGAAACTTCCAGCAACAAGTGCCAGCGCCACGCCAACCAAATCTAACTTTAGCCCACCCACGGGAGCTAACAAGATGATACCAATCGCTGCCAGCAGTACCCACAGCACGTCAATAAGCCGACGGGAATTGACAATTGCCACGCCTAACGGTCCAATAAACTCAACAGTCACGGCAATACCAAGCGGAATGCGCTCAACAGCCATGTAGAACGATAAGTTCATCAAAGCCAACGATAGACCAAAAAGAATCAAAAGCCCGTAGTTTGAGCGAATATTCCCACCAGATCTTTTCGCCACAGCATCAACAACACGAGTGCCGCAAATCCAACCCTCAGAGACACTACGCTCATTGGGCTCAAGGCTGCAAACAGGCTTTTGGCAAGTGCTGAACCTAATTGAGCACAGCCTATTGACAAAAGGACAAGAGTAGTTGGTGGTAATGGGGGAACTGAACTGATTCTATTCATTGGTTAACCAAGGATCGTGATGGCGGTAATATTACTATCCAATGCTCCTAGTGGTTTCATTGTTGCTAAACCACAAGAAAACAGCGATATTACCTCTAATCCTTTCACGGGTTTTGGTAGCAGAATCCAAATCAACGCTAGTGGTATAGCAACAGCCAAGGTGGTTAGGACATCAACAGATGATAAAACCTAGACACAAAAAGACTTTTCACCCAGTCCCCAGTAAAGAGTCCAAGCGTCCCCTGCTATATTTTTGGCATACTGCCGCATCGTTGAGAGAACTCGCCTTGGGATAGCCAGTTCCCGGAATCATCACCTACACTCTACAACGCCAGTTGCACAGGCGATCGCCACCTCCACAAATGCTGGCTCCCCCACACCTAGTCTCAACAAACAAGCCAGGTGTGTAAATTGTCTGATCGATGAACTCATTTGTGGTAATTATGTGAAATAATCTACGCAAAGTTGATAGGATTATGAAGGTTTCTGGACAGCAAATGCGATGCTATCACATCCAACACTGCCACGAAAATTAATTTTTCATAAATTTACTCTAAATCCATCGACTAACAGTAGTATATTGAGTACGGACTTGAATAGCCAAAACTACACTCTTTTGGATCTGTCTTCCAAAGTAGAATACGCGCTGCTGGCACTTCTAGAACTGGCTAGCAATAAGGGAAACAGAGCCCCTCTAACTATGAGTGAAATCACTGCTAAGCAACCGATACCGGAGCGCTATCTGGAACAAATTCTTACCAATTTGCGGCGAGCAGGTGTTGTACAGAGTCATCGTGGCTCAAGAGGAGGCTTCGTTTTAGTTCGTGAACCTTGGCAAATTACTTTGCTGGAAATTGTCACTTTGGTGGAAGGTGAACGCAAAGAGAGAGAATCCTCTGTTACTCCCACTTTGGAAAGGAATTTGGTTCATGAAATTTGGGAGCAAGCCAACATCGCCTCTATTGAGGTTTTGCGCAGCTATACACTGCAAGACTTGTGTCAGCAAAGAGAGGCTCGCTTGCAGCAGGGTCCAATGTATTACATTTAGACATTCTCGGAGTCACTATATGCGGATAGCAAAAGATTTTACACACTTAGGCAGACGAACTCTAGTTCGCTGAAGCGAGATTCCCTAACACTGGGAGGTGATTGCGTCGAGGCGATCGCCTTTATCCGGGGCTGAGTCCAGAGGACACGGACTCGCGTTCGCCCATCGCCTTTGGCGGGCACTTCGTGCCTAAAGTGCCGCTACCATTCAATTCAATTAAACCGCAGGAAAGTGCAGGGTGTAGGAGAAAAAGCGGTGCAGGAGGGAAACCTTCCGGAGCCACCCCCGTGCGGAGGTTCCCTCCGCCCTTGGGGAGTGGCGTCAAACGACTGGCGGTTTTGGGGCGCGGCGAAAATGCTACTATTTTTCTCACTCCACCCTACAGTTTATGCCCAGCTTCATCACTCAACTATGACTGTATTTAACAAGTCCAGAGGAACTGTAAAGACGTAATAGACAACCCCAATTCCCAGAAGTATGACAGCGAGGCTGGAGAGGATAACCCATCGATCTGCTGGTTCGTAGGTATCCTCGTCGATGTCGCGACGCACAGTCAGGTAATGCTGACCTGAAAGCATTACTGTTAGTAAACCAACTAATGAAAAGGCTAAACCTAACTTCCAACCATTACCAGGTGCTTGAGGTGCCAGAGGAGGACGGAGGATACGCAAGCGGACAATAAGAACACCAAACCCCATTAGGGCAATTCCACTCCTCATCCATGCTAGATAAGTTCGTTCGTTTGCTAAATGCTCTCGCACTCTATCCGAACTCGGTTTCCTTGGCTTTTCTTTTTCTGAAGCTTCTCCATTAGCCTTCATAAATTTGAATGGTAGCTGCATTGACACAACCTTTTAACAGTTATCAGTTATCAGTTATCAGTTATCAGTTATCAGTTTTATCGTTGGGGGAAACACCACACCAAGAGCGTGGAAAGCGTTGGTGGGGGGTTTAAACCCCCCACCATACGCCTTCAGGACTGTTCACTGTTCACTGTTCACTGGTTTAATCTCTTCTATGAAACTGAGCAAAATCTATTTTAGAAAAGTTAATCTTGATCTTATAGACTTGTTTTAAGAGTATTCCAAACGTGACAATAAGAATTAAAATGTTTATTTTAATTTATTGAAAAAGCAATAAACTTTATTTGTATTATACAGCAAACTTAATAAAATATTAAGACTTTTATTATGTTAATTTTAAATAAGACTGGTATTACAATCATTTGTCATAATTAAATTTGACATTTTTTTGAGACGAAGTGGAAAGTCGAGGTGACAAAACCTGAGATTTGTTCGTCTTTGCAATCGTTTTTTCCTTTCTAAATCTCAGGGATTTTTCTGTGGGGTCATTCTGATTTGTGAATTCTAAGTTTTTTTCAATTTTTTTCAACTTCAGATGCAACTTCAGGTGTTTTCCAAAGGTTCTTACTTACACTCAGCAAGCAAAAAAAGCTTATGACTAAAGTGAGTACAGCCAAAGCAGGATTTTCCAAAGTGTGACAGTCCACTAATATCAAAACTCCCAACCCAATCAGAACAAAGGGAACAAGTTGATTACCGTAGCGGGTTAAGATATCAACCATCATCGGTATGCGGGTTAACTGATATGCTGTATAACACCAAACTGCCACAAGTGAGAAAAATACTCCCAGGATGACTGCCAA
This sequence comes from Scytonema sp. PRP1, assembly GCF_036697665.2. Lineage (NCBI taxonomy): Bacteria > Bacillati > Cyanobacteriota > Cyanophyceae > Nostocales > Scytonemataceae > Scytonema > Scytonema sp. PRP1. The sequence continues at coordinate 62,846 of NZ_JBAHYJ020000020.1, forward strand.
ACTCTCCCAAGTACTGCTGGCAAATAACGGTGCGTAAATAGCTATGTTGTCACTTCCATTAGCAACTGTCACAGCAGCAACACTATAAGTTTGGGGAGACAAAAAGCTAGTCAACCAAGATCTATCAGACTCTTGTTTTTCTACCTGTACTTCAGGATTATCGTTATCCTCCTGGTTTACCCAACGACTGATGCCAATCATAATCGGAGCAATGCCTAGCAATCCAATCCAAGGTTCGGGTAGGATGAGGCTGCCGAAGAAACTGGGTAAGCTAACCATAACCAAGGCACTGAAACCAAGGTATTGCCCCGTAACAATGTGACGATTACGGAACATTGCATTCACCTGGGAGAAAAACAGAGAGAGAATGACAATGTCGTCGAGGTTGGTAGCAACGAAGGCAGACAGCCCTGTGGGAATTGCAGTGTATAAGCTCATTTCTGTTTGTCCTTTGTTCTTATCTTTTGCTTGCGTTGTCTAAGCTGACGTTAGATTTCGTCATCAAGCGATGAACGAATCACCACTGGAGGAGTTGCTTGCTTTGTCGTCATCACCCAACGAAGTTGCATAGTTTTCACTTTATTGCTACCCATCAGTAGAAGCAAATATTGTTTTTTGTCAAAGTCATAGATTGAATTTATGAATTGTTCTAGCTTTTGTAAAATAAATCACCTTTATAATTTGTCATTTACAGTTACAAGCAGGAGGTTGACCTTAAGTCTTAATTTCTGACAGCAACGTTTGTGGTATGTTTGACTATGAAAATATTTAATAGTTTTATTTCTAACTCGGTAAGTAAACAGGGATCTACTTATGAAGTCACCACTGATACTACTTTGCTCTATCTTTTTAACTACGCTGAGGTAGAGAAGTTGAAGCTAACTATGTCAGCAAAATTTGAATTTTAACAACGGAATTTTTCTAGAATTACCGTACAATACTATACGATATGTTAGCCGATAGTGGCGAAAATAAAACACCCAAGAAGTCTTAAAGAGCCAAAATGACGCTTGAGCAGTTGCGAATTTTTTTAGCAGTTGCGGAAGTCATGCACTTTACGCGTGCCGCAGAAACGCTTTACATTACCCAGCCCGCTGTTAGTGCAGCGATTCAAAGCTTGGAAGCAGAATACGGGGTGAAACTATTCCATAGGATTGGTCGCCATGTCGAAATTACTGATGCTGGCAAATTGCTCCAAATGGAAGCGCAGAAAATTCTTGACCACGTTTCTTTAACTGAGCGGGGCTTGCGAGAATTAAACAATCTACAACGGGGTGAGTTAAAGCTGGCATCGAGTCTCACTATTGGTAACTATTGGTTACCAGACAAAATTAGCCAGTTCAAGCGCCAATATCCCGGCATTCATATCGATTGTACGCTGGGTAATGCAGAAGAAATTTGCGAAGGGACAGCGACAGGGCTTTTTGATTTTGGTTTAGTGACAGGAGAAGTTAAACCCTCGCTCAAGAACTATCTAGAAGTGGAAGTTGTGGGGAGCGATCGCCTACAAATTGTTGTCGGCACATCTCACCCTTGGTTTGATCGCACCGAAATTTCCCCACCGGAACTGCATGACACCACTTGGGTGATGCGAGAGTCAGGTTCGGGAGCGCAACAAATGTTTGAGCAAGCCTTGCAAAATTGGGGAATTGATCCAGCCCAATTGGATGTTGTTTTCGTCTTGAGCAGTAGCGAAATGGTAAAGGCTGTGGTGGAAAGCGGTGTTGGTGCTGCTGCAATTCCTGAATTGATGGTCAGAAAAGAACTACAGCTCTCTACACTTCACCCAATTCATATCGTAGATAGAAGTTCTGGTACAAAGCTAGAAATTGTTCAACCTGTTTGGAAGCTCAAACACCGACAGCGCTTTCAGACTCGAATTGCCAATGCTTTTGAACAAATTTTGACCCAATACGTTATGGTATAGGCGTCTAGTCAGAAGAGCAATACAAATTAAAACTCAAATTTTTGCATTTTTCAATCACTTTTTTTTATTAAAATGAGAAATCAAAGTATTTGCTTTTATAAAAGCTCTTCTTTATACTAGAATAGCGATGCCAAACTAAGGTTGTCTATAGATTGCCTGCGTGATTGTGACCCAAATACTATTGTTTGGGCTGATATTCAGCCTCATTGCAGGAAATAACTAAGTGGGTCTATTTTCTCTTGCATATGGAACTCTCTAATAAATTTGAGTATGCAGTTCTTTCTCTCGTAGCGCTCGCTGGTTGTTATGCTACTGGTGAATCTTTACAGATCCGTGAAATAGCAGCGCGACAAAATATACCAAACCGCTATTTAGAAGAAATTCTTGCCACATTAAGGCGTGGAGGTTTGATTAAGAGCATACGCGGTATCAAAGGTGGATATGTTCTGGCACGAGATCCACGCAAGATGACTCTTCTAGATGCTTTCCGTTGCATAGAAGGATTAGACGCTGGTGTGGCTGATAAACATTCCACTGCCACAACAGTAGAAACTGAAGTCATTCAGGAGATGTGGCAAGATGCGCGTCAAGCAGCTTACTCTGTTCTGGAAAAGTATACGCTCCACGACCTTTATGAGCAACGGGAGAAACGACGACAGATGGAACTGATGTACTATATCTAACGAATTATAAGGGGTAGGCTGAAAACCCCGTGACTTCAGTCCGGGGATGAAAGCCACAACGCAGGGTTTACCCTGCCGTGATGTTTTCTTTTTGTGGTTCGGGTAAAGTATCAATTAAGTCTTCAATAATTTGAGTAATTGTTTTATCTTTTTCGACTGCTAATAAACGTAGCTTATTGATTCTGCGTTCAGTAATCCGAATATGTAAATCTTTTTTTGCCATTACTTGTACACAGCGCGAACATATTAATATTAACATAGATTCAATTAAACAAAACAAGGAGGTGATAACGCAGTGCTGGTACTAGAATACAAAGTGAAAGGTAAGCAAGAACAATATCGCGCCATTGATGAGGCTATTAGAACTACTCAGTTCATCCGAAACAAGGCGATTAGATATTGGATGGATGCACCAAGAGAACAGAAAGTAGACAAGATTGCTCTAAATAACTATTCAACAGCATTGCGTAAAGAATTTGGATTTGTTAAAGAATTAAATTCAATGGCTTGTCAGGCTGCAACAGAAAGAGCCTGGTTATCTATTGCTAGGTTTTACGACAACTGCAAGACTAAGAAATCTGGAAAGAAGGGTTTTCCTCGTTTCCAGAAAGATAATCGTTCAGTTGAATATAAGACTAGCGGCTGGTCATGACATCCTACGAAGCGACGCATTTTCTTTACCGATAAAAAAGGTATTGGAGAAGTCAGACTACTAGGAAAATGGGAGATTCAGACGTATCCTACTAAGTTAATCAAGCGAGTTAGATTAGTTCGTAAAGGTGACGGTTACTATTGTCAGTTCGCGGTCGATGTTGATATTAAATCAGAACAAAGAACAGGTAATGGCGAGTTAGGGCTTGATGTCGGGCTTGAGTTTTTCTATTCTGATTCCAATGGACATCATGAAGAGAATCCTAGGTTTTTGAGAAAAGCCGAAAAAGTCATCAAACACGCTCAACGTCAGATATACAAGAAGGAAAAAGGCAAAAATCAACGACGAATAGCTCGACAGAGATATGCTCGGAAGCATTTAAAAGTAAGTAGACAACGTAATGAGCATTCCAAGAGACTGGGACGCTGCGTGTGCAAGGTTAACGCCTTAGTCGCCTACGAAGATTTAACTGTGAAGAACATGGTAAGAAATCACTGTTTAGCCAAGTCTATCAATGATGCGGCTTGGAGTCTTTTTCGTCGTTGGTTGGAATATTTCGCTCGTAAGTTCGATACTACAGTTGTAGCTGTTAATCCGAGAATGACATCTCAAAAATGCTCGGATTGTGGCACAGTCGTGAAAAAATCCCTCTCAACTCGTACACATAAATGTGTTTGTGGTTGCGAGTTACAAAGGGATGTGAACGCAGCGATAAATATTCTGAATCTTGCAAAAGGTAGGGATGGGCAATCCCGAACAAACGCTGTAGGAGTTGGAATCAATACGCTACTTGGTGAAAATCTGGTAGGGCAAATTCTGACGTAGAGTACAGAATCCCCTGGCTTTAAGTGGGAATGAGCGAAGCGAAATTCACACAGCCAGGGGAGTGTCAAAAATTCGTAATTTGTAATTTGTAATTAAGTCGTTAATTATGAATTACAAGCTATTGTCGTCTTTTACAAGAATACCCAAACATAGACAGCTAGCTAGGAGTTTGATTGGGTTCAAAGCGTCACTTTTTAAAACGATAAAAGTTCCTAATCCTATCAAAACAAAAGGCACAACATAATTACCGTATTGAGTTAGGATATCAGCTATTCCTGTTTGATGGGTTAATTTGTATGCAGAATAGCACCAAACTCCTATAAGCAGAAAGAAGACCGCTATAATCACCAAAAAACTTCCGAAATCGGTACTTGCAAATAACGGTATGTAAACGCTAATATTATCGCTACCGTTAGCAATAGTGATAGCTGCGACACTGTAGGTTTGGGGAGAAAGAAAACTAGCAAAAGTCTTGTCTTCTAATTGTTCTGTTTCTGCTGCGGCTTCCTCTGAAGAATCTTCTTGATTTATTAAACTGCTGATACCTATAGCAATAGGAATTAAACCTAGTAATCCAATCCAGTTTGGCGGTAAGACTAAACCACCAAATAAACCAGGGAGACTGGCAATGACAAGTGCTGTAAACCCTAGATATTGACCTGCAATAATCTGCCTACGAGTGAAGGTAGAATTTACCTGAGAAAAAAAGAGCAAAAGGATAACAATATCATCGATGTTAGTGGCGGTGAACGCAACTATCCCTGTGCTAATTGCAGAAACTAACTCACTCATGTATGTATAACAATCCTATTTGATTTATGAAAATTAAAACGCTTAGATTCCCGACTTATTGAAGAAGTCGGGAATCTAATTATTCACGAATAATTTAGGATTGCTATATATCATAATTTGAATTTTAATAATTTATGATTTGATAACATCATATTTTATGATTATTGAGCATGAATCAACTTTGGACAGCTTTGACTGAAAGTGTCATCGCCTTCGTTGCCACCAATATTGATGATATCCTTATCTTGTTACTATTTTTCTCACAAGTCGATGGCAATTTTCGACGACGACATATTGTCATTGGTCAGTACTTTGGTTTTGCAGCTATCATCATTGCCAGCTTACCAGGGTTCTTTGGTGGCTTGCTAGTCCCACGAGAATGGATTGGATTTCTGGGATTATTACCTATAGCAATTGGTATAAAGCAACTGGTGCAAAAAGAAGAGACTACGGAAGTTCAGACAGTAACCACTGATTTCCAGCAGTCTTCATATAGTCACCCCATAGTGTCTTTTTTCTTGAGTCTTTTACATCCTCAAACTTATAAAGTCGCAGCGGTCACGCTTGCTAATGGTGGTGATAATATCAGTATCTACATACCCTTGTTTGCTGGTAAGAGCTTTGCCAGTTTGCAAGTCACTTTGATTGTATTTTTTCTACTGGTCGGGGTTTGGTGTGCTATTGCTTATCTATTAGCTCGTCAACGTGCGGTCGCTTCTATCTTAAGCCGCTATGGTAGAGCTGCCGTTCCTTTTGTGTTGATTTCCTTGGGTCTTTTGATCATGTATGAAAGAGGAACATTCAGCCTATTATTTGGCTCACACTGGGGAAACTAACTTATAACTCACCATAAGCAAGAGTGTATAAATGATAAACCGTAGTGGGCGTTGAGGCGCAAGCTGGCAAAGTTTAGCACCAAGAAGTACCCCAGGTACAGAGCCTAACCATATTGGTAATACCAAACTCCAGTCAACTGTCCCAAGGGTGAGGTGTCCAAGGGCGGTAAAAAATAATAAAATTGCTGCTTGTGAAATATCTGTACCCACTAACTTACGAGCATCTAGCTGGAAAAAGGCAATCAGCACCAATGCAAACATTGAACCGGAGGAGACACTCGTAAGACCAACTAAACAGCCTAAAACCGCTCCTACACTCATTGCTAAAGCACGACCCAACTTCGTTTTTAAGTCAAACTTTGGCAGTTCTGGTAATTTCACATTCGGGAAAAATGTCAATAGCAGCAGTTGTGCGAGTGCTGACAAGGTGACAAACAGAATCATCATCCCAACCAATTGCAGCATCATGTGGTCTAGGTTATGCTCTCCTGTTTGTTTAACAAAGTGCAAAATTCCTACCCCAAACAGCGATCCAGGAACGCTGCCAAAGGCAAGCCATTTCACCACTTCCACGTCCACAGTTTGCTGTTCCCAGTGCTTGAAGCCGCCGACAAACTTCATCAAGGTGGCAGCCACAACATCAGAACTCACAGCGATCGAAGGCGGAACCTGAAACAAGAAAATAAGCATTGGCGTGATCAGAGATGCTCCGCCAATGCCTGTCAAACCTACAATAATACCAATGAAGAAACTGAATAGGGGTAGTAATGAGTAATTCATACTGCTGTTCTAGTACCAGGGTTTGATGGTGTTTTCTCTCTGAGGTGAAACTCAGCGTCATAGATACAATCCCCTGTTGCGTATTAATTCCAAAACTCAATCGGCTTACCGTACTTTAACTTAAAAAGTGGGCAAACGTCCAGAGTAATGGCACATATGAGTTTCTATTTTTTTGCTACGAAAGATTAATCGTCGGTGTAAAGGGGACTGGGGATTGGGGATTAGGGATTGGGTAAGGGAGCCTCAAAATTATGTCCGAGGCAATAAAGCCCTCCCCAATCGGAGCATTTCCCCCAGTCGCCAGTCGCCAGTCCCCCAATACGGTTAAGTTAGTGGTGTTTAGTTTTGTTAAGATCCCCCAACCCCCTTAAAAAGGGGGCTTAGTACAACTCCTCATTAATGGGGGTCGGAAATCAAAATCTTGACAACTCTGGACAATGATTTATCCTTCAAGCGAATTCCGAACCCCCTTTTATGGTGACGTGTACTTAGTTCCCTCCTTTTTAAGGAGGGCTAGGGAGGATCAATCCTTAACTGAACTGTATTGCCCAGTACCCAGTCCCCAGTCGCTCCTCCCGGACCAACGAGTACGTATGGAGGACAGTGACCTCACCAGTTGAAGCTGTATAATCCCCAAAACTTGATAGAAGAAGGCGACAAATGAAACCCCTCCTCACCTCCGTGATGCTTTGGGGGGATGCGGCGGGCAGTGAAGTGCATATATTAGTCGTAGAAATTCTGTTAGGTTTTGTTGAAAATGTCTAATACGAATGGAAGCAAGCTTATCCCGTCCTTCCTCAACTTTTCTCAAAAACTGCTCGTTTCCCGTTGGCGTTCTTTATTGTTGCTACTGGTAGGGATTTATTTACCTTTACAAATCTTTGGGCTGCTGGCAATAGAAGTCTGGAAGCATGAAGGTGGTTTTCCTTGGGATATGTCGGTTCTCGTAGCAATTCACTCTACAGCACAGGCGCAACTGGATGCGATCGCCGTAACGCTGACTAAGTTTGGGTCGTTTCGGATTGTGTTTCCGGTAGTTTGTGTTTTAGGGCTGGTGTTGTTAATTCAAAAACGGTGGCGATCGCTCACCTATCTACTCACCAGTGTGGTGGGAAGCGCCATCATCAACCGCACAGCCAAGGAATTTATGCATCGAGTGCGTCCCCACCTGTGGGATTCACAAGCACCAGAGTTAGACTTTTCTTTTCCCAGTGGTCATTCCATGACGAGTATGACGTTGGTAGCAACTCTAGTCATTTTGACATGGGGTAGCGTTTGGTGCTGGGTAATTCTGATTGTTGGAAGCTTATTCGTATTGGCTATTGCCTGGACACGACTTTATTTAGGGGTTCACTTTCCCAGTGATATTTTAGCAGGCTGGATGGTTTCCATAGCCTGGGCAATTGGCGTAAGTCTGATTATTAGACCTCATTTGACTAAGGCATCAATTGTCACTGAAACTCCTGCTGCGGAGGAAACTACATTAGAAAGCAATACTGCTCAGATAAACTAATTTATTAACCGGCATTTGTAGAGACGCTTTCATGAGAGCGCGTCTCTACAGGGGGTGAAATACCCATATCTGCTAATACCGTTTCTTTATGAAGCTGCGCTAAACTCTCTTAACCTCTTATTTCTTGGCGTTCTTGGCGCTCTTGGCGGTAGCCTGCGGCACGCCGCTGCGCGTCTACGTTTTTTATTTCTTGTGCTAAGTCCTAAGATAATTAGGCGCGTCTTCATACAGAATTGGTATAAGAACTTCATCCTACTTTCTCATATCTTCTTGGGAAAACCTGCTCAGGCGCTAACCATGCTGCGTACATCAATGATTGCTGAATATCTTCAGGTTCTAAATATGGATAGTCTTCAATAATCTCCGTTACTGTTTTTCTATTAGCAACCAAATTCAAAATTAATGAAACTGGAACACGCATTCCCCGAATACAAGCTTGTCCAGCCATGATGTGTGGGTCAAATGTAATTCTGTCCAAACCTAACATAAATGAGCCCTCCAAAATCGCTTTAATCTCTGCCATAATCTCAGCCACCCGCCGATCCTTCTCTAAGATATCTGTCACTAACTGCTCAAGCGGTAAATGCTCAAAATCCTTCAGAGTGTTGAGGGATCAAAAATCATTTCCCCGAGGTTTGGTTCTACCATAAGCAGTGCTGATTACTGTTTCAACACCCTTGACAGACAGAGGTACAGTATTTTTAGGTAGGGACTGCGCTCAGCATTTCTTGTTCAAGGTATCCACTCTAAAACCACACCTAAGCGAGTGGCTTTATCCTGTTTCGCATTTTGCTGCTGAATATCTGTAGATATACGCATATGGCGAGTGATGGCGTAGCCTACTGATAATGTTGTTAAACCAACTTCTTCTCCAGTACCCGGAGCCACCCAACTCTGTGTCAAAGAAATATCTGCTGCACCACCGCGAGACAACACTAACAACAGTTTTGCACCCAAATTCACTCCATCTGTTGAGTAGCTGTTTGTTTCCAGGTGCCGATAGCCTACCACTGGTGCAATATTGATGTAGCTACCCAAAGGACGTAAATAATAATGCACGTCTGCACCGTAAGCCTCTCGTTGACCATTAAATGTTGTTTGATATTTACCACTTAGCGTTAAACCAGTACGACCAATAAATACATCCTCGACACCCACATTTACTCCAAATACTTGGTCAGAAGAAAAGTAAGAATAGCCTAGCCGTACCTTGGTAGGAAAGCTGGGATCATTCTTAATGTCTTCCAACACATTTGGCACTTGACGCCGCCAACGCTGCAAAACCGGACTATTCTTAATGATTTCCGGGCTTAGATTCAAATCCTGGGCGTCTTTTGAAGGCGTATCACACAAACCAGGAGCAGCCATCAAAACCAAACTCATACCTACTGCAAAGCATAAAGCTGATAACTGCTCTCTCATTCCTCTGTGTCCTGCGCGGTTTGTAAAAAAAAAGTGGCTCTGCATTGTGCAGAACCACTTAAGTTTTAGCAAAAGCCTTATAATCTAGCGAGCAGCGCCTTGGGTAGCAGCAGCATCAAGTGGTTTGATGAAGTACAACCGCAACAGCTGCCAACCATTAGAGATGTAGTAGGGGAGTTTTTGGAAGAATTGCAGGAATTTGGGAGTTTTTGAGCTAGCTATTGCTGTTAGCTTCTCGTTATTCTTAACACAAACTTCCAACCGTTGATAAAACTCCGGATGCTGAACATCCAGTGTAATTGGGAACACTCGCCCTGCGGTTTCATTGGTCTTTTCAATCACGTAAACATCATATTCGCGTGCATCTAAACCAATTGACGCATAAAAGTCTTTGCGCTGGACGTCGTTGAGGTACATCGTCGCGAACACGGACAGCAGGAAGAACCGACTCCACAAGCGCGCCTTCCAATCATTTAACATTTGCGGCTGAGATTTCATGATGGCATCAAAGAAATCCCCGTGGCGGTTTTCATCCTGACACCAGTTTTCAAACCAGCGGAAAATCGGATAAATCCGGTCTTCTGGATGTGCTTCAAGGTGACGATAAATTGTGATATAGCGCCAATAACCAATCTTTTCTGAAAGATAAGTTGCGTAGAAGATGAACTTCGGCTTGAAGAAGGTGTATTTGCGGCTCTTGGTCAAAAAGCCTAAATCCAACGCCAGATTGAAGTCGGACAACGCTTTGTTCAAGAAGCCAGCATGACGCGCTTCATCGCGAGACATGAGAGTGAAGCATTCTGCCAAGACGGGGCTTTTGTCTTTCAAGCGGCGACCGAGTTCTTTGTACAGCAAAAAGCCGGAAAACTCTGCCGTACAGGAACGCTCTAGAAATTCCACGAACAATCGGCGAGGTTCCCCGTCAAGATGATCCCAGGATTGTTCAAACTCGGCATCCCGAACAAAGTGATGGCGGTTGTAGTCTGCACGAAACTCTTCCAGAATGGCTTGTAACTCGTCTTCGTTTGGCGAGATGTCCATCTTTGCCATCTCATCGAAGTCGGTCGTGTAAAATCGGGGTGTCAGTAGGGTTTCTTGGGCTGGGACTTTAATCCCGGACCGCATTTCTTCAAAGCCTGGTTTTTTTAGGGAATCTACCATGTCTTGATTGCCATGAATGTCTTATTATCTTGAGTGCCTGCGAAAGTCAACAGTAATACCCTCACCCTTACGGGTTCGTCAGTTCCCTGGGCGTGGGAAACCCCTTCGGGTATGCGCAAAGCGCACGCCAAAGGCGTTCGCGAAGCGTCTCTGAAAGAGATACGCCAGTTGCCTGCGGAGGGAAACCCTCCTTCAGCACTGGTCTCACCGCCTGCAGGACTGGACTCACAAGGCACAATAGACGACAGTATTTTATTTGTTATAGTTCAGTCTATCAAGGTACAGGGTGAGTACAGGCGGAGAAAACGTTAAGAGTTGCAACAACAGTTCAATTTTTTGGGAAATCCGCAATCGAGGATGTGTAGCCTGTAGTATAAGCCATCCTGACTTGAAAAAGCAGGCGAGCAAAGGAGCAGAGGAGCAGAGGAAAAAAATTTTTATGCGTCTTGGTGTACGCAGTTCATGAGGGCTACTAACTTAGGGACTTCCAAATAAAAAAATATCCCAAATTTTCTTGTGGGATGGGTGTCCCCACCCGTCCCAATATTCAGGGCGGGCTTTCCTGCCCAACGCCAGTCGCCTACTGTCGGGAAAGCCGTCATTCGCGCTGGCTCCCCCACAAGATGGATAATTTATTTCTTGGAAATCCCTTAACGTGAGTTCAATACACCTCTCCCACCCAACGGACCTCTCCTACAAGGAGAGGGAGGAGCAACGAAAAAATCACAGTTTTAAGCCTCTCCCCTTGTAGGGGAGAGGAATGGAAGCGAGGTCAAATCAAATTCATCGAACTCACGTTAACTTAAATCACTCAGTCGGATGAATCTACTGGGTGAGGTGGGGTAAGCGCAAATCCGTCATACTGGAAAGATATAGCCGTATGATTATATATGTAATTAATGTAACATTTAACTCAGGAAAATTTATCTAAGCTGGTTATCTTAGGAATAAGAGCGATCGCCCCTTTGGGGCAGTGCGCTCCACGCAATCGCGGTGGTATAGGAATTCTGAAAACTTTGGCTGCTTATCCTGATCCGAAAAAAACAGAGTAGGAATGTACTTAGGAAAGAGTGAATTAGAGGGGATGGAAACGAGATGAATGCAGAAAACAACAAAAATAATATTAATAATAATAACAATAAAGACAATCAAGAACGTCTTCTTGTCTCCTACATTTTGAGTGCAGCCTGGTTTGTTGGCTTGGGCGGATTGCACCGTTTATACAATGGCAAAATAGGGACGGGTATATTGTGGCTGGTGACTGGTGGTGTGTTTGGTGTAGGGCAGTTTGTAGACTTGTTTATTATCCCGAATATGGTTGATGAACAGCAAATGAAACTTAGACTCAAAGCAGGTTTATCGCCTTTGGGTGTGCCTTTGAATCAACCTGCTGTTGCGACCCAAGTGTATCGCTCTCCACAGGAAAAACTGATGATGGAATTGCTCAAAGCTGCGGAAAAAAGGGGCGGTCAACTTACCGTCACTCAAGCAGTTGTGGATACGGGGGCAAACTTTACTGAGGTGGAAACTGTTTTCAAGGAATTGCTGAAATCAGGATATGCGAGGATAGATAACGACCCCGTTACCGGAGCCGTAATCTACCACTTCCACGAGCTGAACTAATTTCTCCCCAGCCACTTTTGCCCGTTCAAGCGCTGTACCAGTCCATAAACCAGTAAATCAAGCGTGACTTTGCGCTCATCGATTAAGAATGACTCAAGAGTGCTGGGCTTTTTGCCTTCGTAACAGGAAAAAGCCTTTTTCCCTTGAATATCTTCTTCGGTAAAATACAGGTTAAACTGGCGCAAACCATTCTGCCAACTACCCGCGATTTGCCAGCATTCCTCATTTGTGTTAAAACCAATGACGGAAATTTTCTGCTTGGCAAAATTCAGCTGTAAATCTTGCACCCCTTGAGATGCGATCGCCTTTTGTACAGCCGGCAAGTAATCTTGCTGGATAAAATCTGCAAATGGCTTATCTTCTACCGCTGGTGCTTTCTCTTTTTTTGCTCCTGCTTTAGCGGCTCCTTTTTCCCCTGCTGCGGCTTTATCCCCTGCTCCTGCTTTAGCGGCTCCTGCTGGCTTCTCGCCCTTGGGTCCTGCAGTTGTTGTTTTTGCCGCATTGGGATTAGTTTCTGGGTTTGCGGCTTTGGGATCTGGCGCGTTTGCCGTAGGAATGTCTGTCGCTTCGGGTGAGTCTGTACTGGGAGCGTGTTCTTCAGCGACACTGGGAGCCTGCTTGTCTACAGTACTGGGAGCAACTTCCCCGGCTTCATTGTGATTTGTTTCTTCTGCCATTGCTCAGGTCTATCCTTTGTCTTGCTATGAGAGATCACCTGGAGGTCTTTGTCATCTTCATTTTGACACAGCCAGGCCTGTCTCCAAACAACGACCACTTTTTCGAGCCACTAAAGGCTACCTCGTTTGAGGACAAATTCATTCAAATTCCAATGTCATGGATTCAAAATAATTATTTTGAATTTTGAACTTTGAATGCGTGAATTTTGAATTTTGAATTGTCCTAGCCTCCAGCTACAGCAGGTACAATACTCACTTCATCACCATCTTTCAATGGTGTATCTGATCCGTCCAAAAACCGGATATCTTCACTATTTACGTACAAATTCAGGAACCGCCTTGGCTGTCCACTTTCATCGCACAACCGCGACTTAATACCAGGACAGCTTTGCTCTAGAGAGTCAAACAGTTCAGTGATCGTGCTGCCTTTACATTCTAGGGTGGCTTGGTTGTTGGTAAATTTTTGCAGAGCAGTGGGAACTAAAACTTTTACAGACATAGATTTGGAGGGTCGTGAGTTGGAAGTTAAGGGTTGTGTGTCATCAGTCATTTGTTCTTTCTAATCACCAATGACTAATGACCAATGATTAATGACTAAACCAGGACTTGCTGCCATTCTAGGCGATCCAGTGTCCGGGAACGCTCTAGCGCTCGTTCAAAGCTATCGAGTTTTGCCTCAATCGTCAGAGGTTCGCCAATGTAACCTTGTATGGCTTCTTGGGTTTTCAAGCCATTTCCGGTAATGTACACCACGGTGGTTTCATCTGGGTCAATCTTACCAGCTTCTGCCAACTTCTTCAGCACAGCGACAGTTGTACCACCTGCAGTTTCTGTGAAGATGCCTTCTGTTTCTGCCAGCAGCTTGATCGCTTCGATAATTTCGCTATCGGTGACTGATTCAATATGACCACCAGTTTTCTTGGCTACGTCTAAAGCATAAACAGCATCTGCTGGGTTACCGATCGCCAGCGACTTGGCAATTGTATTCGGTTTCACTGGTTTGATAAAGTCGCGTTCTTCTTTATAAGCTTGGGCGATCGGTGAACACCCTTCAGCTTGTGCGCCGCTGAACTTGACTTTCTTGCCTTCCACCAAACCAACTTCTACGAATTCTTGGAAGCCTTTGTAAATTTTCGTGTACAACGAACCAGATGCTAAAGGTGCAACAATGTGGTCAGGCAGTTCCCAACCCAGTTGTTCTGCTACTTCAAAGCCTAGTGTCTTGGAACCTTCTGAGTAGTAAGGACGCAGGTTGATATTGACAAAACCCCATCCATGTGTATTCGCAACTTCCGAACAGAGGCGGTTGACTTGGTCGTAGTTACCCTTGACAGCCATGAGGGTGGGACTGTAAACCAGGCTTCCCAAAATTTTTCCAGCTTCCAAATCAGCGGGAATGAACACGCAACAATCTAAACCAGCGTGTGCCGCAATAGCAGCGGTAGAATTTGCTAAGTTACCCGTGCTAGCGCAAGAAACAGTGGTGAAACCTAACTCGCGTGCGCGGGTGAGAGCAACTGAAACCACCCTATCTTTGAAGCTGAGGGTGGGCATGTTGACGGCATCATTCTTGATGTATAGCTTCTTTAAACCGAGGCGACGTGCCAAGCGGTGCGATCGCACCAACGGAGTCATACCAGTTCCCACATCAATCGGGTTTTCGCTGGTTACAGGCAAAAACTTACGATAGCGCCAGATTGAGTTTGGTCCCGCCTGAATTGTTTCACGGGTGACGGTGGAGCGCAGGGCACTATAGTCGTAGCTTACTTCCAATGGACCAAAGCAGAACTCGCACACATGAAGAGCCTTGAGTTCATATTCCGCGCCACATTCCTTACATTTCAAGGATTTAAACGTGGCAGTGGTGGCTTGGGTGTTGGTGGTTGTCGCCTGTGTCATAAGTCAGCTTTCCCTGGATGTCCGTCAACTGTCGATTGATAGTAACACGAGCAAAAATACTCGTCAAACATACCCGACAAATTTTGTCGGGTATGTTTTCAACATACAAATATAGTATTGAATCCAAAATCCAAAGTTGAATCTAGAATCCAAAACCCAAAAGTGGTATAATAGGATATTGACTTAAGAACTTACTCGAATATTTTCGGCGTCAGACTGTCTGTCCTAACGATTAGCAATCAAACGGATTTCATCTCAGCCGCCACTGACGGGCGGAATTAACACCACCTCATCCCCGTCTTGCAGGATGGTATCTGGTTCGACAAATTGCAAATTCACTCCAAAGCGGGTAATATCGCGCAATTGAGCGAGTTCCGGATGTTCGGTAATTAGGCGATCGCGCACCTCTTTAACTGCTGTATTCTGAGGAAATTCCAGTACGAGTTCTGGGACTCGATAAGCTTCTTGGTAAGCAGCAAATAATTTAACGGTAACGGTAATTCCAGACATAGAGATACAAATGGATGATAAACGTAGTGAAAATATTTGACCTACTTCCACCACTAATACCATTTCACCTCCCTTCAACAGTTGATATCTTGAACGCAACTCCGTATCGTATCATTCACGAGTATCACAATCCGAACGGTATTGGCAGTGTTCTTATGCTCAGGTGTATTTCAGATAAGGATTTCCAACAAATAAACTATCCGATCTTGTGGGGTGGGCATCCCTGCTCGCCCAGTTTATTGATTTTTGAGTGAATTTTTTTGCAACCATTCAGCTATTGATTCTTGAGTTTCTTTGTCACTTGCTAGCCGTTCCATCATAATAACAACTTCCATTTCTGGAACATTAAGTGAGTATCCGTTTATTTCAAGAAAAGTAGCCATCACCACAAAGGCTATCCTTTTATTGCCATCCATGAAAGCATGGTTTTTCGCTAATCCATAACCATAAGCAGATGCCAAGTCAAATATGGATGGTGGTGGTTCCCCATAAGCAAACAAGTTTTTAGGTCTTGCTAAGCTGGCTGAAAGTAAATTGTTGTCTCTAATGCCAGGTAAGCCACCGTGTTGAGCAAGCTGATCTCCATGCATGGCTTTAACAACTATTTCTTCCAACCAAAACGGTTCTTTCACTTCGCTAACTCACGCAGAGCATTCCTATATTTAGTACTTACTTTCCTGTAAGCTTCCATGGCTTTTTCAAAATCTGGATCATGGCTAGTGATTTGAACTCCATCTGGTGTTTCAGTAACAAACACAGTATCTCCTTCCCGAACCCTTAATTTTTGCAGCACTTCTTTAGGGAGAGTAGTCCCTAAAGAATTCCCTACTTTGCGAATTCTAAGCTTATACACGACTAGTTCCTTGTGGGTGATAGTAATACTATTGTAATAACAAATTAAGGTCGCCCGCGTTGGTACCAATTGTGTTGCCTTGTTCCCAGTCAGAGGCTTGGAATACCATTGGGAGGCTCTGCCTCCCATACTTGCGTTACTAGCCACTTAAACCGCATTTCCTGCTTAGACCTGGAAACGAGATTTTTGAAGAGTTTTAGGTTAAGTTGACACGTATGAGCGCCCGCTATGCCCCTACCGGGCTACGTGTATTGGCGTGCGAGTGAGAATTGCTATATAGTGGGCCATTGTTCAAGGATGAGTTTTACTGTTTGGGGCACGCCGCAGGAGTAGACCCCGAACTACTGCCACCTGAGGTATGAGAGATGAGGGTAACGTGCCCTTTGCCGTCGAACACCCAACCAGTAGCAGGTACAATTGGCATACTGTTTGGTTGTTTAGAGGGTGGTTTAGCAGTCGTAATCTCTGAATGTTGCTGTTGCGCGGCAATAGCTGCTAAGCGAGTATCAGACCATATAACATCAGTGCTGAGGGGTTCGTAAGGAGAAGGAGGTAAGCCGCCGCGTCCGGTAATGGTGAATTCGCTACCCTTTTTTCCTGCAAAGGTACCACAACTAGTTTCTATCAAATTAAAGGTATCAACTAACACTACAGGGAGTTCAACTAATCCTTTGCTCGGCTCAAAATCAGGTGTGTTAATCGTTACTTGACCACTTAAATTTGGGTTTATTAGGGAAAATGCTGTGATATCATTCCTTGGTGAATTTTCCGTCTTGATATCGGTGATACCGTTGGTATTCAGTTCGCGTACCAAGTCTTCCCGACTACGCTGTTGGATGCCAAAATTCCCCAAAGATCTAATTCTGATTTTGCCACCACTGCCCTGAAAGGCATTAGCGCTGATGTCGCTGTTTTCATTTGGAACTGTAACAATAAAGCCATTGCGAGCATTGATAGTGATGTTGCCACCATCACCACCTTGACCGCTAATACCCGCATTGGTGGAGATAGAACTCTTACCACGCAACAAAAGTAACTTTCCTATGTTTAGCTCAATATCTCCACCCTTACCCGTTAAAGAGGTTGCAAAAATTCCAACAAGGTCAGGGTTGTTTTCACGGTTAATTATTTTTAAAGATTCAGCAGTAACAGTAATTTTTCCAGCATTACCTGTGCTATTATCCTTCGTTTCGCTATTGATCTGCGCATTTTCAATCAGCAAAGAGTTTGCATTAATGTCGATTTTTCCAGCGTTACTCGCTCCCTTGGTGTTAGTATATACGCCAGTTCCCCGTAACTCTAAAGCTCCTGCGACATTAAAGTTGATTTCTCCGGGTTTACCTGTGTTACTCACAGTGCTAGATATCTCCGAAGCTTGACTGAAAAAAGAATTTGCATGAATGTTGATTTTTCCTGCATCACCCGTGCCAGGGGAGTCAGGCTTTATACCAGCATAATTGATTTCCATACGGTCTGCAACCCGAATGTTGATTTCTCCGGCGTTGCCTGTGCTATTAGTTATACTGCTAAGCCCCGCTTGATTTTGAATCTGGAAATTCTTTGCATAAATGTTGATTTTGCCTGCGTTACCCGCACCTGAGGTATTAGTATTGATACCTGAGTTATTCTGTAACACTAAAGGACCTTCGACCTGAATGTTGATATCTCCGGCGTTGCCTGTGCTATCTTTTGCTGTACTGCTATCTAGCCCTGAGTAGTCAGAAATCTGCAAAGAATTTGCTGTAATGCTGATTTCTCCGCTATTAGGTGCAACTGACTCTCCTTTGCCAATACCAGAATTATTACGGAGTTCTAATTCATCAGCTGTAATGATGATTTTTCCACCATTACCTTGAGTCGCAAAACCAGATCTGTCTACAACCTGTAGAGAATGAGCTTCAACTGTGACTTGTCCGGCATTACCTCCACTATAGTTATCGCTGCCTATCCCACTTTGTCGGAGGACAATAGAATTAGCAGCTTTCAGGGAAATGTCTCCCACTTTTCCTGATGCTGTTGCCTGAGTGCCTACGCCACCGTCATTCTCAAACGTAATGTTGTTGGCATTGATCTGAATTTGTCCACCATTCCCTAAACTGTAGGTGTTCGCTCTAATTTTGGACTGATTGACAAGAATACTTTCACCGACAATGCTGATTCCTTCAGCATTTGTGTTGCCAAGGGTATCAGCATCTAAAAGTGATTCTTGAGTGAGACTGATGTTCTTACCAGCGATCGCAATTGCTCCACCACCATCTCCTGTGGTAGTTACGAATGCTTTACCAGAAAGCTGTATGTTTCCAAAATTGGGAACGCCTTCATAACCCAGCTTCCATCCTTGTTGTACTGGGACGAGATTCACAACCTGATTGCTGCCAAAACTGCCGATTTCAATACGTCCTGCTGGTGACTGAAGTAAGCCACCCTCAAGGGAGACATTCCCACCTACGAGTGCTAAGGTTTTTCCCGGTTCCACTTGTAATCTCGGAACGCTATCATCAAGAGAGCGGCTTTCACTCGTCTCAAGGTTGAATTGATGCCCTGGTCCTTGGACTGTAATGTTTCCCGGATTGCTGCCCATATTCAGTCCCAGGGGTGCGGTTATCGTCAACAAGGGTGGGTTTTGTGATGGTTTCGCACTAAATTGAGTTCCATCAGCAAAATTTATACTGCTGGCAGTACTTGCAATAAACGAACCGCCAATCTTTAAACTGGCATTCGGTCCAAAGATAATCCCATTGGGATTGATGAAAAACAGGTTGGCATTCCCTAGGACTTTGATTAAACCATCAATATTAGAAATAGACGAACCTGTCACACGGCTAATGATGTTTTGAATGTCAACTGCATTATTAAAGTGAGCTTCGTTACCTCTAAGCACGGAAAACTCTTGAAAGCTGTGGAACAGATTGCTTCCCGCTTGGGTTCCGCCAGTGATATCGAAGATCTTCCCATTTATATTGATGACGGAATTATTTGGTAAAGTACCATCTGGTGTAATTTGAGCAAGAGCGGAATGTGCACTGAAAGTATACGCACCACTAACCGCAATGGCTAAGACGCAGCCCCAAGTAGTATTTATCCCGAACATTGCACCCTCGATCTACGTTTTTACAGCGTTTACCTCACTAGACCACAATTAGTTCAACTCAAAGTAACTCATGCTTATTTTCTACAAAAAAAGTAATACTAGGGAAATAAGTATGGCTAAACTTTCCCTAGCTAGAAATCAATACAGTTCAGTTAAGACTCGATCCTCCCTAACCC
>NZ_JBAHYJ020000059.1:0-268653 GCF_036697665.2 Scytonema sp. PRP1
AAACGTGATTGACCCGAAAATTGGCGGTGTGATGATTATGGGCGATCGCGGTACCGGAAAATCCACGACTATCCGGGCGCTGGCTGATTTGCTCCCAGAAATCCCCGTCGTTGCTAATGACGCCTTCAATAGCGACCCCAGCGATCCCGACTTGATGAGCGATGAAGCCCGCCAACAGCTAGAGCAAGGGGCGGATATTCCCGTAGTTCAGAAAAAAGTCCAAATGGTAGATTTGCCACTGGGAGCGACAGAAGACCGAGTTTGCGGCACAATTGACATCGAAAAAGCTTTATCAGAAGGTGTCAAAGCCTTTGAACCGGGACTACTGGCAAAAGCCAACCGGGGTATCCTTTATGTGGATGAAGTTAACTTGCTAGATGACCACTTAGTAGACGTGCTTCTCGACTCCGCCGCAAGTGGTTGGAACACGGTAGAAAGGGAAGGTATTTCTATCCGTCACCCAGCGCGTTTTGTTCTCGTGGGTTCTGGTAACCCAGAAGAAGGAGAACTGCGCCCCC
This sequence comes from Scytonema sp. PRP1, assembly GCF_036697665.2. NCBI lineage: Bacteria > Bacillati > Cyanobacteriota > Cyanophyceae > Nostocales > Scytonemataceae > Scytonema > Scytonema sp. PRP1. Next base: position 519 of record NZ_JBAHYJ020000059.1, read on the forward strand.
AACTATTAGATAGATTTGGAATGCACGCGGAAATCCATACAGTTAAGGAACCAGCTTTGCGCGTGCAAATCGTTGAGCAAAGGTCAGAATTCGACCAAAATCCGCCAACATTTCTGGAAAGCTACAAACAAGAGCAGGAAGCACTACAACAGAAAATTGTCAACGCTCAAAAGTTGTTACCTTCTGTGACAATTGATTACGACTTGCGAGTCAAAATTTCCGAAGTTTGCTCTGAACTTGATGTGGATGGCTTGCGGGGAGACATTGTAAGTAACCGCGCCGCCAAAGCTTTAACTGCATTTGAAGGGCGTACCGAAGTCACACTTGATGACATCCGCCGTGTGATTACTTTATGTCTGCGTCACAGATTGCGCAAAGACCCCTTAGAGTCAATTGATTCTGGATATAAAGTAGAAAAAGTTTTTAGCCGCGTCTTTGGTGTAGAACTACCAGAAGAGACAACACAAAAAAATGGTACAGGACAAAAGGTTAGGAGTTAGAAGTTAAGAATAAAAAATGAAGAATGAAGAGAAAAGAAATTCTTTTATCTTCTTTCTTCTTTATTTTTCAGCACTTAGCAGTTAATTATGAGATTTTGGCACTTTTGGTTCAACAGTTTTGTTTTATCCAGCCAATACAACCCGCCTCGGTTTGTAGAGATGCTGATGGTACTGCTAGCAATTGCAATGCTGATTGTTTGGAATTTTACGCTAGAGATAGCTTTTATGATACTTGGCTGGAGCTTTGTCGTTGGAGCATCTATTTCTATCTTGGTACGAGAAGCCATTGCTCCCTCACCTGATATCCGAGTTAACCAATTAGCAGCAGTCTTCTTTCTCAGCATCAGTCTTTATGGTTTTGTCTATGTATTTCAAACTCTCTAACAAATTAAAATATAGAAGATAGAAGATAGAATAATTTCTTCACTCTTCTGTCTTTACTCTTCTCTCTTTGCTTACCATCCTTGCATTTCCACCAGTTCGATACAGAATTCATTGATGTGTTCTAAATTAGGTTTGTCAGGTAAGGAGGAGTCTTCGTACACCTTTTCCATTTCAGCAACTAACTCCTCTGCCATTTTCATCACCTGTTCATAAGAATAATCGCCCTTGAGGATAGCTTTCAAATCTTCTGCGTCACCTGCGATCGTTCTATCTACAATCACTTCTCCTGTTCGCAATATTTCTAGTCCACTGCGTAATAACCTAACGCAGTGCATCCCATGCTTCAGGTCAAAACCTGATTTTCTCTCCATTTCTGCCCTAGCTGGGTTTCTATTTTCCTGCCATGATAAGTATGCTTTCCATTCTCTTAAAGCTATTTGATATGTTTGGCTTTTTTTAAGTAGGCGAATAAAATCTTTACGACTATTTGTTAGTTTTTGCGTGTATTCTAAAGTTTCATCAGGTAAAGAATACTGTTTAAGCACACCCTTAAAATCTATATCCGCTGTTAGCAGCTTATATAATTGCTCTGCTTCTTCTAAAAACTCAATTTTTCCTCTAATTAAGTGATAAAGATATTCTAGAAAAGCATTGAGTTCATCTTTTGTAAGTGGTGCTTCTTCTATATCAAAATCAGATGGAATTGGTTTCTTTTGCGGTGGATTCAACAACCACTTACGATGAGTTTCCATTTTTTTGATTTGGGCAAAGGCATAACCAGAGTAAGTATGCTTTACCTTCTTGCTAAAAAATATTTGTCTATGCTTAATTAAGTGCTGTCCTACTGGGGTTAAAACAGGATATTCATTCAACCATAGCAATTCTAAAACATTAGGATTTGCCCCAGACAATAACTGAATAATCTTTTTTAATTCGTATATCACTGTGTCTTTGTTTCCATCTAGAAACGGAAACATCCCTGGTTCATCCCAGCCATCATCTTTTTGTTCAATATGGTCAAATCCCAAGTAATACCTTTTGGGTGCGATAAATACCCCTCGATAGTCATAGTCTGAATCCGGTCTATTTAACCCATAGCCATGGCTACCTGCTAACCCAATCAAAATCGTTCTTTGTTCAACTTCAATTCTTTTCATTTCACAAAACGGCTCCGAAGTCTTACTTTAACAGTTACCAGTTACCAGTTATCAGTGAGCCAGCGCTGCAGGAGGATCTCCCTCCGTAGGCGACTGCGTTCGCCCTTGGCGTGCCGTTCGGCGATAGCCGTGGCGTTAGCCATAGGCATACCCGAAGGGTTATCAGTTTCATAATTGGGGGTAACACCACACTCCTGTGCACCGTTCGTCAAGAGACGTGCCGTAGGCATAAGCGTTGGTGTCAGTACAACCACACCAGCCCGAGAAAGCGTCACTGCGGCTGGTACTGTTCACTGCTTTAAGTATTCGCCCTATCTTGATATTTTCAGCGATGTTATACGAACTTCATTTCTCATATCTAAGTATAAATAACTATATTGTTCACGTAAACTAATATTTCATAATGCAAACTTTTTCATAAAAACATCTAATTTCTATGCATTTCTCAAGAAAATGTTGAGATACTTATTAGAGGATAAAACGAATTTTTAACTAACAAAGATTTCTATTTAATTTTAAGAGCTAGTTATGACAACTTTAAAATCCTGTGTTTCAGCTTGTCGGTACTGTCGATATTACACCCCAGAAGGTCAGCGTGGTGGTACGTGCCGATTGTTCAATGTATCAGTGAAATCTGGATGGAAGGCTTGCTCTTTATCTGTGCCATCTTTTGCACCTGCTTGCGAACATTTAGTTGGCACTCCTAGCTTTAGATAAAAACACTCAAAGTCTAAAAGTGTTGTTCGAGAACTCTTGTGCAACACAAAACTTACACAAAACGCTCAAATCATATAACTCGAACACTTTGAAGTTTGCTTCCTGCTTCTACCAGGGGAGTCGGCTCCTAACCTGTCCACAGGCGTTAATTCCGCGCTTGCCCTCCGGGTATGCCTGCGGCACGGCTTTGCCGAACGCAGTCGCTTCAAGCCGGGGAACCCGTCCAACGCGCTGCTCACCGCACGTATTTTTTGTAAAGGGGCATTATTTAAATTAATCGCCGCATTTAAATCACGGCATTGAATGTGTCCACATCCAGCCCCACACGCATAAATCCTTTCTGACAAAGGCATTGGTTGCACGTTTGTGCAGTTAGAACACGTCTTGGAACTTGCAAACCACCTATCAACTATCTCTACTTTAGTGCCGTAAAACGCTTGCTTGTAAGTTAGCATCCGACGAAACTCGTATAGTCCCAAAGAAGAGATAGCTTCCGAGAGCTTGTGATTTGCTATCATTCCAGAAATGTTAAGATCTTCTATCCGAATCCTTACGTATTTTCGACTAATGTCGGTTGTCGTTTTTATTGAAGAAAATCTTTGCGGATATTAGCAATATGAGCGTGAGTTTTTGCTATTTGACCGAAATAGCGTTTAGCTCTGTTGGATGTCAGTACACCTTTGCAACGGTTTCCTAATTGTTTGTTACGGTTGCGCCATTGTTGTTTGTTTAGCTTGGTTTTCGCTTTCTTCAAACTAGTGGGCGCTTCTATCGTTGAACCAAGAGACAAAGTCGCAAACGTTTTTACTCCTAGATCTATCCCAACTGATTCAACTTCATGAATCAAGGGAGGAACTTTTTCAACATCTAGAACAAAACAGACAAACCACTTATCAGCAGTTCTAGAAACAGTAAAAGATTGACTAGAACACAAAAAAGGGATTGGTTGTTTAAGCCTGAACTCGCCCAAGCCTGGTATCGTGATTCGCTTTCCTGGATGCAAAACTTGACGATTTGTGAAAGGCAGCATTGGTTGTCCCTTTGCTGGATAGACACCTGCTTTTTTAAGCACAGTGAAACTATTGCCTTTCTTTTTGTTCTTCATCTGAGGAAACCCAGCCTCTCCTTTACGCCACTTATCAACTGCTTTCGCGCTTATTTCGTAGCGCATTGGAGTAGATGGCTGAAGGATACTGCTGCACCCATCCATACTCTGGATTTGTTTTTACATAGTTTGTAAAAATCTTTTCGATAGCTACTAAACGCTTAGAGTCTCCCGCTTTTATCCCTTCAAACTCCCAAGAGTTAGTAAGCAAAGAAAGTCCAAAATTGTAGACAAACCTAGCAAATCCTGCACATCCCGCTAGCCTAGTCTTTTCTTTATTATTAAGTTTTAATTCTAGCTTTAAGGAGTACATTTGCAGAGGTGACTTTATGATAATTTGCTCTAGTATACTAGAAAGCGAGTCAAATAGAAAAAATGACTATAAAGTTTAAACCTCAAGGAGATAAAGCTTTGGACAAGATCCCTTTTCAGGTCAAGGTAAGACCTGGTTTAAGGGAAAGAATAAAAGCGATACCTGGATGGCAGTCGCTTTTAAGAGAAAAACTGGAACAATGGGTAGAAGAGTGGGAGCGAAATATGTAGAAATAATTGAATTGTTAAATGATTTGGCTACTTAGTAACACGTCTGGTGAAGGGTTGATCCTGTTTTACTTTGACAAAAACTTAGTCCTTAGGGTATATTTATAGATCGTGTGTCTAATTCCTGCTCGGATCAGGTAAAGACAATGCAAAAGCTGGAAAGCTTTGTCAAGAGCATACGATCCAGCTACCTGTACGGCAACCTCAAGGACAATTCCATGACCTACGCAATTATTGAAACTGGCGGCAAACAATTACGAGTCGAACCAGGTCGCTTTTATGATATTGAACTGCTTTCTGTCGAACCGGACGAGAAAGTTACCATAGAAGCAGTATTGTTAGTGCAGCATAACGGCGAAGTCACCATAGGACAGCCGCATGTGGCAGGGGCAAAGGTAGAAGGAACGGTGTTGCGGCATCTTAGAGGTCGCAAAGTCCTGGTGTATAAAATGAAACCGAAAAAGAAAACCCGCAAAAAGCGGGGTCATCGCCAGGAAATCACCAGATTGTTGATTAACTCAATTAGCGTTGATGGTTCAGTTCTTGCCTCAGAAGACAGCGCAATCACTCTCACACCAGATGCTGAGGTGACAGAACCAGTTGCCACTGGTGCCGAGAATAATGAAACTCAACAGACTATCGATGTTACTGCCGAATCAGTTGCAACAACTGAAACTCAAGAGGCTGCTGACAACCCACCTGCTGTAGAAACTGCTACTGAATAATAGATAAAAGAAGTAGAAATACAAGAGGAACGATTATGGCTCATAAGAAAGGAACAGGTAGTACCCGTAACGGTCGTGACTCTAATGCTCAGCGCTTGGGAGTCAAGCGTTATGGCGGACAGGTTGTCAGAGCAGGAAACATTCTGGTGCGTCAACGGGGCACCAAGGTTCATCCAGGTACGAACGTAGGTCGGGGCAACGATGACACGCTGTTTGCTCTGGTTGATGGAGTCGTTACCTTTGAACGCCAAGGTAAGAACCGTAAAAAAGTTAGTGTTTACCCAGTAGCTGCGGCAACTGAGGCTGTTGTAAGTTAGTAAAAAGTCTATAGTCAAGAGTCGAAAACAACTATTAACTCTTGACTATAGACTCTGACCAAGAAAGAACTCACCAATTCAACAGACAGAATTCAGCATGAATTCTTTGCAAGTGGGTAGAGAGTTCTTTTTCACTTGCCACCGAATTTCTTTGTAGGCGCATGAATGATTTGATACTGGCTTAGCCGGATTTATCCGTGGTGTCATTCTGACTTCTGAGTTCCTAGCTGCGGTTTCTGAATTTTGAGTTCTCCTCAAATAAGCTTATGGATGAGCGCACCTAGGGCTAACCCAGTCAAGGAAAAGATAGATAAAAAGCAAAAGGATTGCCCCTCAGTGAAGCCGGCGGTTTGAAAATCTATCTTTCCCAAGACAGCCGCAGCAATAATTACCAAGGTATCAAGAAATACTCGGAAGTGGGCTATCATCAAAAAGAATAAGAAAGCCGCTAAAACAGTAATACTAAAAGATTTGAGGTTTGATTTGAATAAGACAAAAGAATAGTCTGTCAGCGTTCTCCAAGAAATGGTTAAGCCTGCCAGGAGAACCAAGATAGGAATTACAACCAGCAGCCATATAAACCAAGGAGCAGGAGCATATGTTTTGGATATCACCCAGCCTAAGGTAGTGTAAGTCAGCAGTAGTAATACTAGGGAAACAAAGGGAAGTCTTTTCAACATTGACATGGGTTCTTCCCATTATAAGGACAGGCTATCATTCCAAAACTATCTAAAGGATAAGAAAACATAAGGATATTGCTCTGTAAGAAAGGATGAATCTGTTGCCTACACTATAACCCATCAAAAGAAAGCCAATGAAAGTTGATAGATCTTGGCTTGAATGACTTAGACTATAAATTTAATATCATATTTTTTCTACCTTCAATCAAGAGGCTGTTATGCTCTCCCAATAAAAGCAAAGCAAGTTTGCCAAGAATTCCGGCACAAATTGTTAAATATTTTCTTAAACATTTGTAAACTGTTAGCAGCTAAGTAGCCGCGTGTCATGTCTTGTTAAGGAATTATCATGAGACAACTTGTTATAGCTGAGCGTGTAAGCCTGATTGGTCATATTTTGGCAAAGGCTTTTGGGCTGATAGGCATTCTATTGGTCATACCCAATGCCGAAATAATTTTGAACTCAGGAGGCGTTGGACAAACAGCCATGCAGTTGAGTTTAGCTGATGGCGGTGTGGTAGATATTATTTTGGGGACAATAGCTGTCTCCATTTATGCATACCGGATATTGGGATGGCGCACTTGGCTAGGGTTTATGCTGCCAGCTATGTCAATATCGGTGGGCAGTGAATTACTAGGAACCAGCACTGGGTTTCCCTTTGGAGACTACACTTACTTGAGTGGTTTGGGATATAAGATTGCGGGGCTTGTGCCATTTACAATTCCCTTATCCTGGTTTTATGTGGGCTTGTCTTCTTACCTGATTGCTCGTGCCGGTCTGGGTGTGGCTCAAAATCCCAGTTTAGCGCGTCACGTAGGTGCCATAGCCTTGGGCGCAATGCTGTTCACCTGCTGGGACTTTGCATTGGAACCAGCTATGAGTCAAACAAATCTCCCCTTTTGGTATTGGGAAAATCCAGGAGCATTCTTTGGAACACCCTACCAAAATTATGCAGGTTGGTTTGGCACTAGCGCTCTGTTCATGACTGTAGCAGCCTTGTTATGGAAAAACACACCAATTAAAGTCGAGCGATCGCAACTCTGGGTACCCTTAATCGTTTATCTCAGCAATTTTTTCTTCGCTGCTGGACTCAGCTTAGCTGCTGGATTTGCTATCCCAGTTTCGTTGGGCTTTGTGATTGGCGTAGTTCCTGCTGTGGTACTTTGGTGGAGATCAAAAGCTGCATATGCTCATGTTGCTGTTGCACCAACAACCACTGAAGTTTCTGTAGCGAACGTCAAAGTTGCCGTTAAATAGAGCATTGATTTCCATCGCCAGGTATTTTGCTGTGCTAGACGTGTGGACGATAGCAAGTGCTATCTCACTCTTATTACTACTGATTCAACTACCAGCGACAGCAATTCTGCTGTCGCGCCTTGTCAAAGGACCTAGCCGCCTTCCTCCCATTGCACCCAAAAATCCCACACCAGAACTTTTGGGTGCTGTCAGCGTTGTCATTCCCACCCTGAATGAGGCTCTTCGTATTAGTCCCCTGCTAGATGCGATAAGTCGGCAAAGCTACGAAGTCCGGGAAATTATCGTTGTAGATAGCAAGTCTGGTGATGGCACACCTGACTTGGTAAAAGCGGCACAGCAAAAAGACCCTCGCTTTCGCCTGATGACAGATGATCCCTTACCCACTGGTTGGGTAGGGCGTCCTTGGGCGTTGCATTACGGCTTTTTGCAGACCTCGGAGGGAAGTGAGTGGTTTCTCGGTATGGATGCTGATACACAACCATCACCAGGTTTGGTTGCTGGTTTGGTGAAGACAGCAGAAGAGCAAGGCTATGACTTGGTTTCCCTCTCACCCCGGTTCATTCTCAAATATCCAGGAGAGTGCCTGCTACAACCAGCATTGCTGATGACTCTGCTTTATCGATTTGACCCTGCTGGTGTCAATACAGACCAGCCAGAACGGGTGATGGCAAATGGGCAATGCTTTTTATGTCGTCGCTCTGTTCTAGCGGCTGTCGGTGGATATACGAGTGCAAGTGGTTCTTTTTGTGATGATGTTACCTTAGCACGGAATATAGCCGCCTCTGGGTTTAAAGTCGGCTTCTTAGATGGGGCAAAAGTGCTGAAGGTGCGGATGTATGAGGGAGCAATGGAAACTTGGCAACAATGGGGGCGCAGCCTTGACCTGAAAGACGCTTCCTCCCGCGCTCAAATTTGGGGGGATTTATGGCTACTTTCAGCAGTTCAAGGTCTACCCCTCATAGTTGTCCTGAGTTACCTTAGTCTTTCCCGGACTGTCTCGTTGTCCCCCTCTCCTCCCCTCCTTCTTTTGGGGCTGAATCTATTTCTACTGGTGATTCGTTTTGCAATGCTTTTTGCGATCGCACCTTCCTACGATTGCACTCAAGCAAACGGTGGCTGGTTGTTTTGGCTATCACCTCTAGCTGATCCAGTAGCGGTGCTGCGGATTTTCTTATCTGCATTCCGCACCCCAACAGAGTGGCGAGGGCGAAAATACTGAAGATGGAAGATAGAAGAAAGAACTCAGAACTCAGTTGTCAGAACTCAGAAGAATGAGTGAAACTAAGAGACTTCCGAATTTTACATTGTGAATATTCTGTGTTCTGCGTTCTTCTTCACTCTTCATTTTCAACTTGGTCGCCGCGTTCCAGTTCCCAAAGAATTTGGTTGCCTTCGCGTCGCACTCGTGATACAATCCAGTTCCGCCAACGCCACTCGTCTCCACGACTCGTGACAGCGCTGGCGTGGACATCCATCAAGTCTGCGAGTTCGGAACTGGTGATAAGGTAGCCTTTTTCAGCAATTTCGTCAGCAATACGTAAGGTTTCAACTAAGTTGCGGAGTTGCGTTACCCTGATTTCTCGAGGTAATTCCTCGCTGACTGAGGCAGTAGGGTGGGTATGTGGTTCCATGTTGGTTATATCTGTTGCCAGAGTACTGATTTCTTGTGTCTTTTTGTTAATTATTGTAGAGTTTGTACCAAAATCAGATCCTCTTGATACATTTACCTCGCTTTTTTGCTCAAAGACTTGGTGAAAATTAGAGAAGTTTTGTTGTTGCAGGGATAGGGTTTTGCCATTGGCGAAGGCGCGGGCGATCGCATCACAGCGTTCGTTACCAACATTACCTGCATGACCACGGACATACTCCCACTTTACCCGTGGGTGATTAAGTTCATCCAAGGTTTCCAACAAATCTTGGTTAAGAACGGGATTTCCATCTGCCTTTTTCCAGCCTTTCTTTTTCCAGCCTTTAACCCATTTGGTAACGCAGTTGATCAGGTATTCGCTGTCAGTGTAGAGAGGGATGGATTCAGTTTGTCCGGAGTCTTTTAAAAACTGGAGGGCGGCGATCGCAGCTTGCATCTCCATCTTATTGTTGGTGGTTCGGGTGGATGCACCGCCCATTTCGTGGATGGAACCATCATCGAAATAGACGACTACGCCCCAACCGCCAGGACCGGGGTTACCAGTGCAAGCGCCATCTGTGTATATACTTTTGATTGTAGGAATTGAAGACATAGTAAGAACTTTAAACCGCTCCTGAGCCAAGGACGCCAAGAAAGGCATTTAGCGGCGAAAAATGCGAAGGACAATTAAGGTTAGCATAATTGCGATTACACCTATGCCTAAACTCCACAAGAAAGCTTGGGTACGGTAAAAGAGAGTTACATCAGAATTAGGTTTATCTTGGGTCAGGATGACGGCTGAGGCTATTTGACTGGTTGCTAGTCCGACACCTGCGATGGCGATGGTGTTGTTGAGAGTGCGATCGCTTTTGGTTTGCTCTAGGTCAATAATACCTTGGACAGTGCTGTTGAGATTTTGCAGTAAGGTTAATCCAGGGTTAAGATTTGCATAATCTGCTTCTACTTGTCGCTGGTATTTTTTGGCGTAAATTTCGCTCTCGCTAAAGATTTTCAGAAATTCTAAGTCGCTACCTGTATATTTTTTCTGCATTTCAGCTAAACGAGATTTATAATTATCTAGGTTTAATTGAATGGTGCGGCTTTGATTTTCTAGATAGTTTAAGGCGATAGTATAATCAGACAAGTTAATTAAGTTAGCCGACAATGTTTCTTGTAGCTTACTGAGTTTCAGGCTGTTAGTTTGCAATAGCCTTGGTAACTCACTAGCTTGCTTGATTGATGGTTGTATTTCCACATATTCTTTTTTAAGAAGTGTTTTTTGATAGCGGCTTTGATAGTACGACCAAACAACTTTATGCCGGTATTGCCATAAGCGTATAAATTCGTAATAGGCACTTTGCACCCGCTTTCTCATTTCATCGGGTGAAATATTATCGGGAAATAACCATATTAAAACATGATGACTTTCTTGTCTAAACTTTTCCCAAAACTCTTTCCCATTGACACCTAAATTTTGGGGACAATACCACAGTTCAAAAATTGTTCCTGCTTCTAACTTCCCCTTACCAATAAAATCTCGTTTCCAGTCGTAATTAGTGACAATTTGAGTGTAGCACTTCTGGGCAATCTCTTCAATTTCTGCATCATTTTTTTGACTCGTCAGCTTGCCCCAAAGTAACCAGGTTTGTCCTATTGTGCCTGTTTGCCCAGAAATGTGTTGGGTAATTTCTTGTTTGAGTTTCAGGAATGGTTCATCTTTGATATTTTGTGGTTCATCGTTATATTGACTGTTCGCATCTAGTTTACCTGAGTCATTAACCTGGAGGGCATAACTATCGCCTATTTGCAGAGGATAGTAGTAACCATCAAGCGGTGATTTTAATTTCCTAATTTGGGTATCGAGTAACTCGATAACATCAACGTCTGTATTTTGATATTTCTGGAATTGTGCATACTTTTCCTGAAACCTTTTTCGCCTAAATCACTGTAGATTTTTTGACAGAAAAGACGGCAGTTTTGGTCAATTTTTGACTGCTCTTGTCCTAAGCCATCCTTCAAGTCATAAAGGAATAAATCTATACTGGGATAAATAATTTCCTCTGACATTTTATTTACTCCCAGGGATAAACTGCCATAGCCGTTTCAAAAGGTTTGGTTTTGCTTTCGCAGCAGTAACAGAATCATCAGCATTAAAAGTATCAATAACTGAGTTAGTGAGTTCTTTATTCGATTCTTTTGGCAGAGGGAGTGGTGGCAAACCTTTATTGCGCTGACCAGCTTCTTTTTTCAATGTTGTCAGTTCTTTTTGGTATGCTTCATCTAAAGGTGGATAACTTTCAGCAATAATATCCAGGTTGCCAATATTGGTTGGATCGGCTTTTAAGTCTTGGGCGATCGCATGAAGCTGCTTTTGGATATCCGCAGGCAAAGATTGATTCAGCTTGGCTAGGGCATTTTGGAATGCTGTAACAGAAATTATATCGTTAGGTTGCATAAGAATTCGTGATTAGTTATTAGTTATTGTCTCGTTCCCACGCAGAGCGTAGGAACGCAGTTGGGAAGGCTCTGCCTCCTCGTTCCCAGAGGCGAAGCCTCTAGAAATGCATTCCCAGCCTGAGGCTGGGAACGAGGGACGAGGGTAGCTATTAATTATTGTCTCGTTCCTACGCTCTGCGTGGGAACGCAGTTGCAAAGGCTCTGCCTGCTCGTTCCCAGAGGCAAAGCCTCTAGAAATGCATTCCCAGCCTGAGGCTGGGAACGAGGAAGCCTCAAGTTGGGAACGAGGCACGAGGGAAGCAACCAGTGATTGTAAAAGCTGCCCAATAATAGGGATCGTCAAAATGCTTCTGTTTCTTATCCGCAAGTTCCATGTGACGGAATTCCCATAACTTATTTTTGACGTGAGGACGGAGGGGTTTTTCATCTCGCGGTAGCTTCTTAAAGATGACTTTATACAATCTCTCCAGTTTATAATCTGTGAGATTGCGAAACCATTTTTTGGCTTTTGCTAACGCAATGGCTGGTGATTTGCCTTTCTTGAGTTGCCAGTAAAAGTACATGATGAGCAAACTACTCGCATCATCATTCACAGTCCATAAAGTACTAAGAACGTTGGTCACACCTTGGTAAACAAAGGCACTGACTAAACCAACATATTGATTTTCTATCGTTTGGTTGCCAGTTAAGGCAGTTTCGCAAGCAGCAAGGGTGACAAGCCGATAACCTCTAAAATCTATATTGCAAATTTCTTCCACCGTGAGTTTATCTTCACCGCTAAGGGCAAGCGCAGATTGTTTGGGATGCTGGAAATCATAACTGCCATGTCCGGTAAAGTGAAAGATATTGTATTGAGCAGCAAGGGCTTCTTTGACAGCGATTTTGGTAGCTTGTTCGTCAGAAATCCGCTTGTTGTTGGGATGGTTGAAAAGCTGGTTAATAGCAGCGGATTCGATTTCGGCATGAGGTAGTATATCAAAGCCTGCGCTGTCGGGATGTTCCACACTCAGCAGTTGGTGTACTTCTCCGTTGCTTGTTGACGAAATCTGCTGTAAAAATATGCCGACTTGGGCGCTGGGTAGATAAGTGGTGGTGAAATGATCAGGAAACAGCGCATGAAGGGGGAAGCGGTGCAAGTCGCGGTGGGGAAGCAAGATGAGATTTTGGATGAATTCGTTGTTAATTTCGGTCAGTATAGCTGAGATATTGAGGATATCACTAAGCTGCTTGAGCATTTGAGGCAAGTTGTCACGCCAGTTGTTTTGTTGTTCAACTTGCTTATCATTGCTTTTGTGGTAATCCTCATATTGTTGATTCCATTGTTTCACCCAGCTTTCAAATTCCTGTAAAAACGAGGGAGTAGAAATGACGCTCGGTTGAGGTACGTTGTGTTTGATAATGAAAGTGCTGAGAGCAAAAGGGCTGAGATGCCAATAGACAACAGCAGTTGTGGGATTTGTCAGCTGTTGCATCTCAGCATAGCTGGGACTGAGGATATCTTGCTTCTGGGCATCGAGAATCCAGGTGAGGTAGGAATTTTTATTTCTCTCAGCAGCTTCTAATGCCAAGACGAATTCACCGTCTTCTACTAAAACATCAACCCGCATCTGCGAGAAGCTGATAAATTGAACCGCCAATTGTCGTTTCTGGTAAGAAGATTTTTTGGAATTCAACAATTCCCCAAATACTTCTAACCCATCTCGTTGCCATTGCTTTGCCTCATTGTCTTGCCCCAACCCAAACAATAGGGGAATCAGATTTTGCAGTACCATTAGATGCAACTCAGAAAAAGCTTCTTTTGTAAGAGTGATTAGGGCTTGGCGATACTCAGCTACAGCTTTGTGACAGTATTCAAGGTAATTTGATTTTCCCTCCCCTCGAAAATAGTATGCATCGCCTATTGCCCGATGCAACAAACCCCAATCTTTTGGGTGGCTGTCTTGCTGGCAATACTTCAAACCTTCCTCAAGGCTTGCCAATTGTCCCTCAAAGCCACGCTGGTTAAGATTAGGATTCTGTTTAGCAATGGTACTCACAGAAGCCAGCAGGAGATCGCAACTCACTGATTGTTGTGCTGCATTGCCTCGGTTGTACCAAGCTTCGTAGAAGTCGGGTTTGATTTCTAGGGCTTTGTCGTAAGATGCGATTTCTTCTTCATGTCGCCCTAAATAAAACAGTGCGAAAGCCCGGTTGCCCCAAGCTTGGTGTAAGTCTGGTTTGATTTCTATGGCTTTGTCGCTGGAGGCAATCGCGTCATTATATTGCCCTAAGCGAGCCAGTGCAATGCCTCGGTTCACCCAAGCATTGTAGTAGTCAGGTTTAATTTCTATGGCTTTGTCGTAGGATGCGATTTCTTCTTCATGTCGCCCTAAGTTATTCAGCGCCACGCCCCGGTTGTACCAAGCTTCATGGTCGTCGGGTGCGATTTCTACGGCTTTGTCTAAAGATGCGATCGCTTCCTCATATTGCTCTAAGTTAATCAGATCCAAACCCCGTTTGAACCAAACTTCGTAGTGGTCTGGTTTAATTTCTATGGCTTTGTCATAAGATGTGATCGCATCTTCAATTCGCCCTAAGTTATCCAGCGCCACGCCCCGATTGTACCAAGCTTCATGGAAATCGGGTTTGATTTCTATGGCTTTGTCGCTGGAGGCAATTGCGTCATGATGTTGCCCTAAGTTATCCAGCACAAAACCCCTGTTTAACCAAGCTTCGTGGAAATCGGGTTTGATTTCTATGGCTTTGTCGTAGGAGGCAATCGCTTCATGATATCGCCCTAACTTATCCAGCACCACGCCCCGCTTTAACCAAGTATCGTAGTCGTCTGGTTTGATTTCTATGGCTTTGTCGCAGCAGGCAATCGCGTCATGATGTTGCCCTAAGTTATACAGCACAAAACCCCTGTTTAACAAAGCTTCGTGGAAATCGGGTTTGATTTCTATGGCTTTGTCGCAGGAGGTAATCGCTTCCTCATATCGTCGTAACTTAGCCAGCGGATTAACACGGTTGTTCCAAGCTTCATGCAAGTCGGGTTTGATTTCTATGGCTTTGTCGAAGGAGGCGATCGCTTCCTCATATCGCCCTATGGCACCCAGTGCTAAACCACGGTTATTCCAAGCTTCGTGGTAGTTACGTTCGATTTCTATGGCTTTGTCGAAAGATGTGATCGCTTCCTCATATCGCCCTAGATTATCCAACACCGCACCTCTGTTGCTCCAAACTCTGTGGTCATTTGCATTGAAAGTAAGAGCTTTATCCAAACAATTAAGTACTGCTGTGTAGTTGCCTATCTCATAATATTGAATTGCCAGCTTAGAGTATTCGTTTGCTAAATATGCACTGTTATTTAGCCTTTCTTGAACAATAGGCGTTGTAACTTCGCCATTTTGCCCCTCATCCTCCCTGACTGGTTCGCCTTGGTTGCGCCTCAACAACCGCATCCCAATATCACGCGCCACATCTCCCACTTCCCCAACGCCCAACTCACCCAACTGCACCATCCGCGCTGCTAACTCATCATTCGGTGCGCTTGATGCTAACAATCTTTCCCCAAAGCGCCGCAACCATTTCACCAAACCTGCCTGAGTGATATTCTTTGCATCCAAGAAACCCTTTACCTGTCCCGACTCCAGCCCTCATTCACTCCTGTCAACAGTTCGAGGAACAACGCTTCATACTCCGCATCTGTCGGCTGTTTGGGTGGTTCTACCCTCCTCTGTCCCCCCGTCTGAGGAGATGCATGCTTGCTGCCAAATAAGCGCTGAAAAAACTTTTTGAGCCACTGCCAAAATCGCCTGAGCATCGAAGAAACATTGTATCGCTTTTATCGTGTATTATAGCGATTTCACTTAAAAGGCAGTAAGATGCGATTGCGCGCAGCGCAGTGCCAGAGGCAATCGCACAAAGTACCCCCATAAAGGCGATCGCCCTTCACCACACAAGCAAAAAGTGCGATCATTAAGCAGCGATTGCCTATGATGGTTTTAACTGCCCCAATTTCAAGGTTGAAGCTATGACAGACCAAGAACTACTGAGCCGTATCACCGTTAACCCGAAAGTAATGATAGGTAAACCAGTGATTAGGGGAACACGCCTAACTGTTGAGTATATTCTGAATCTCCTTGCACATGGTGCAACAATAACAGAAATTCTCGAAGAGTATGAAGGCTTAGTCGAAGAAGACATCCGAGCTTGTCTTTTATTTGCGAAGCGATCGCTAGAAAGTACTAGCTTCATGCCACTTGCTGCGGAGTTCGCATAAATGCGCTTCTTGGTGGACGAAAGCACTGGTGTCGTTGTAGCACGCTGGCTACGAGAGCAAGGTTACGAAGTGTTTTCGGTATATGAGGAAGCGCGTGGAATGGATGATGACGATATCATCCACAAGGCTTTTGCAGAGAACTGGATTTTAATCACCAACGACAAGGACTTTGGAGAAAAGGTCTACCGAGAACAGCGTTCCCACAGAGGTATTATTCTTCTACGTCTTGAAAATGAAAGAGCCACTAACAAAATCGAGACTTTGCGACGGTTGATGGAAATGTATTCTGAACAACTATTTGACCACTTTATCGTAGTAACTGAAACACAAATTCGCTTTTCAAGGTCACAGTAAGTAACAACACGCAGTCTCACCAGAGTGGCTATCGTGTCATTAAGCTCTGAAGTTTAGCTTCGTCAAATGCAATGCTTCAACGATAATTTTCAATAACCTGGTTCATAAATTTCTGCCAGTTTTCATTGGGTACCCAAATTTTCTGTAAGTCTTTCTTTGCTTCTTCTTCACCAATGTGTTCATGAATGTGGCGATAAAGATATATGAAAGCTGAAACTCTCATGTTAGCAGCACAGTGGACAAACACTTTTTTGTCAGTGTTTGCTTCCATGACACTAAAAAATTCATTCACATTTTCAATAGTGGGTTTTTCCCAAACTACTGGAATGTGGACGTACTCCATACCTTCAGCTTCCACAATTTGTTTTTCATCAGGTAAAGCGTTGGTAGATTCTGGTAGTGCCAAATTTACAACGAGTTGATATCCTGATTGCTGAATTGCTGAAAACTGTTCTTTTGTCGGTTGTCCGGAAGTGGCAATTGAATCTGATATTTTTAGGTAGTTGTAGATGTCTTCAATATTATTACCCATGATATTTATACGCAGGATATTGTTTACATATAGTTTGATAAAACCAGAGAGATTTTGAATTATGTTATTGAACATATTCATCATGTCTGCAGCGGGTACATTATTAGCAAAGTCTTTGCTATCCTTGGGGGTAAAATGCTCCTATTAGTTCTCATTACTGGTGTGTGCCAGCATAAAATTGGTGGTTTCTGTACATCAACCGTATTTCACCTACGTTAGCTGAGAAGTCCCAACGTTCATAAAAAGGAATCATTTCTGGTAGACAATAAAGAGCAATTTGCTCAACAGAGGAAAGTTTGGGATGATTGATAACTGTGTCTATTAGCTTAGCACCAAGACCCATTTTTCTATGTGTTGGTTTAACGATAACATCATAAATAGTTGCCCTATACACAAAGTCGGTGAGAACACGAGTAAAACCAATTAATTGTTCGTTCTCATCTACCAATCCTACGATAATGTCTGACGCTGCAAGCATCTTAACAACGTCTTCATGAGTACGTTTGTAGCTCCAAAATTCACTTTTGTACAATTCCAGTAAATCAGAAATCTGGTTTTCGGTCAGATTGGCAATAATTTCAAAAGTCATAATTGCACCTGGTATTTATTCATTTTTTAGCGCTAGTTAGTTTCTAGCTGCGCTAAAGCGCAACTACAAACCCATAAACAATTGCAAATGGTATGCAAGTTGAAAATGCAACAGCTTATTCTGGCTTCACCCCAATCAGCAGTGCAAGTTCTAGCCATTTCCAGTAACAGTCTACGTCGATAAAACCAATATCTCGCAGCCAACGCAGCTGTGTTTCCACATCCAGAAGCTTATTTGATGGGTCGTCTTCCTCAAGAGTCCTACCGATCGCATGTAAAAAACGTTCGTGCAGCTTTGGAGTGGGTGAGGCGACGTGTTCCAGATTGCAAAAAATTCCGCCTGGTTCTAGCAGATGAAAAATTTCTCTGTACAGGGAATGTTTGCGTTCGTGGGTGAGATGATGGATAGCAAAACTGGAGACAACCGCATCAAACAAACCCAACTCAGGTAGTGGTACATCTAAGTTATGTGTAATAACTTGCACCGTAGAATCATCGGCAAAGCGAGTTCTTACAGCCTCCAGCATGGTTGGTGAAAAGTCAACAGCAACGCTTTGGACGTGGGGACGTTCTATTTTGAGTAGTGCTAGCAAACGACCGTCTCCAGTTCCCAAATCGAGAATGCGTTTCACTGTCTTGGGGACGTGTTCTAGCAGTACTGCTTCGCCCTCGGTGCGATGAGGTATTTGATCCGCTTTTGCAAGATAGCGTAATGCGTGTTCTGCGGAAGTCCAGAGGTTAACCATAATATTTTGTGATGATTTTTGAAATCTCTCGCAAAGGCGCAAAGACGCAAAAACTATTTTAGCGTCAAGCGCGTCTTTGCACGAAATTATCTTATCGCCACACCGATAATTTGAGGGCTAACAATCGGCACTGGTACTTTAAAATGCTCGTAATTCACACTCTTGAACCCAGCATTTTCTAACGCAATCCAAGTTTCCCGATCCGGATGGCAACCATCAGCAAGCACTTTCCAAATTGGGCGAATTGTACTTTGTACCTGTCGCAATAAAGTTCCCTGTGGTGCAGCAACGTGTTCAATAAATAAAAAGCTTCCACCGGGTTTAAGAATTCGTAAAACTTCTTGTAATGTAGCAGCTAAATTCGGCACGGAACACAAAACTAAAGTACTAACCACGGTATCCATGCTGTTATCTTCAGCGTCTATCTCTTGAGCTGTGCTAGTACGGAGGTCGATGTTGTTGAAACCTAGCTTTTGGGCTTCTTTTTTGAGATAGGAATGCATGAATGGGTTTGGCTCAATTCCTATCAAGTTGATGTCTTTAGGATAGTACGGTAGGTTCGGACCAGTTCCTGGACCAATTTCTAAAACATTACCATGTAGGTTGGCGAAGAGAGAACGTTTGCGATCGCTAATAAATTTATCGTATACGTCGTCACCTTGAGCCATCAACCAGGCAAATAGACGCTTCCCACAGTTGGCGCAAACACAAGGCTGGTTTACGGTCATTTTCCACGTTCCCTAATTTTTCAGTTGCTCTCACACTAAAGTTAGCAATGAAGTCAGCCAGTTGACTCACCTGATTGGGTGATTTTGATTAACAAACCGCAGAGGATACAGAGTAAGAGAAAAAGAGATAATTGGTTTTTAAGTTTGATTTTTTGAGGATTTGTTAATGTTAGTTTTTTCTGCCAAAAATGTAAATAATACTATACCGCAAAAATCAGCGGCTGAGTCAAGTTTATCAAAACCCGCACGCCATATAAATATCTCAATGAACTCGTCTAGAAAACTAAAAAATAGAACTATGATTGGTGCTATTGGCAGAAAAATTTGAAAAATCTTAATTTTATATTTTTTCATTGATAAATGACCTATGTAAGCAAGAAAACCTATGAAAATAAAATGGAAAATTGTATCTATAGGCTGATTTTTTGTGATTTTAGACGGAATAATATTCACAGAGATGGCAAGAGATATAGCAGCTAGAATTCCCAAGTAGAACCAAAGTGCAAAAAACCAAAAGCGATGAGATGGCATGGCAATTATTATAAAATTCCTATAACTCATTCAAGATAAAAAAGAGCGTTCCGCAAACGGAACGCTCTTATTTGGAAAAATTTATACTAATTTCATAAATTGGGATACACAATACCCGCCATTGTAAAACTATCATGCATGAAGATTGGCTTGTTCTTGCAACCACGGCTCAACAGGTTGTCCATCTTTGCGACGCAACTCAATTTCAACAACCATAACTGATTTTGAACCAGGAGGTGCGGGTTTTTGATGGAAAAGAATGTCGTAATCTGCGGGATTTTTATTGCGTTCTTTCAACCAATCCTGCACTTTGATGGTGGCGAAAAATGATTGCCCTTGCTCAAACATTTGGGTAATCTGCATTTGAAGTGAGAAGGGATTTAAACGACCCATTGTATACCGCCTTTGTTAAGTAATTTCAAGTTAGGGGTTCACCTTACTTTATGTTATCTCTGCTGCCACCTTTAACAGATGTCTCCATTTAGATGTAAAAAAGCAGATGAGTTGGTAGTTATTGGTATTGTTGGGTTTCACTATCGTTAGCTCAACCTACAACATTTGCGATCGCCGTTCGCGGAGCATGCGCTTTACGCTCAGGCGAGCCTTTGCTATCACGAACGCGAGTGCGTGTCCGTACCTCCTCCGGAGGAGCTTGCGCTAACGGCGTTCGCCCTTGGCGTGTCGCGCAGCGTGTCCGTGCCTCCTCCGGAGGAGCTAACGCTAACGGCGAAGCCGTGCCGCAGGCTCAGGACTCAGCGGGACAAAAGTGCGATTGCACAGAGTACCGACCTCCGTGCGATCACCAAAGGCGATCGCTCCCCGCCATCGCACCCCGCAGTGACGTTGAAGCAATAAGCACCGCTTGTTAGCTGTAAACTTTTCTTCTACTGTGGGGGTTCGGTAAACCTCATAACGTATAGTTGATGAGTCGCACTCAAAGTTAATCTGCACTCAAGGAGAACCCTGAAAGCTTTCTAAGTACGGTAACCTGCAATGCTAAATCTATTAGCTGACCGTTAAAATTGAAGCAAGAAAGCGAATTGAGGAGCCACCACCAAGATGCAAGTTACATACGATTCAGATAAGCGCAAATTGCTATCATCTCTGTGTCATGGGGCTATTTTCTTTAGTACAGCATTATTTTCGATTGGGGTTCCAATTGTAATTAACCTAGTTTCCGACGACCCAGTTGTTAAAAGCAACGCCAAAGAATCAATTAATTTTCACTTCAATGTTTGGTTCTGGGCAATCTTAATTGGAGTTCCAATTGGGATTTTATCTTTTCTCACCTTTGGTCTTGGCGGAATTTTGTTCTTCCCCGTTGTTGCTTTTGGCTTTGCACTGCACTGGGGACTGACAATTTGGGCGCTGTTGCACTGTTTCACCAAGCCTGATGAACCGTTCCGTTATCCATTTATTTTTCGAGTTTTCTAATCATACCTACTCAAAATAAAATTAGTTTTTGGAAAAGGGATTGAGACAAGCATCCCTTTTTTATTTTATTATGCGATCGCGAAGCGGGCGCTCTGCGCCATCGCGCCTTGCGCGGCTCCCTTTGGGATCATCGCCTGCGGCGGGGACTCCGTGCCATCGCACTTCATGAGAGGTTAGGTGGAGCAACAGTATAACTCAAAAATTGATGAGTTAATGTTGGCAGTATCATCTGGTTGAATGAGTGATGAGGTGTAATAGCCTTGGATAATTATGTTTTTCTCTTAAATGATGCTGACTGAGTAACTGATTAAGGGAACTAGATTTTTATGTGCGAAAATCTTCTAGATTATCGATTTGAAAAATTCTTATTGTATCTATGAATGACAAAGTATATACTTTGCCTTGTATTACGATATCTATTGCACCATAATTGTAACAATCAAGTTAAAATAGCAAGTTAAAATAGCAAGTTAAAATAGTCAATAAAAATGATTAAGCCTAAAAAAATGTATCGCGGACACGTAATAGAAAAAGTTGGTCACGGTAAAAGGGCGGTATTTCAAACAACTATTAACGAAAAAGAATGGTCTAGCATGACTGAATTAGAGGTAAAAACAGCAATTGATGTTTGGATTGATGAAGGAATAGAGCCGTAGTTATGGTGCAGATATTTATCGCAGCGCTAGCGAAAATATGAGTTGTGGGAGCATACTTGCGACTTGTGAACTATGGTTTTGTTGCAAAGTGGGCAATTGCTCGTACTATAGAGTTTATAGAGTCCCCTTGTTACGAAAACTTTAGTTTGATATTAAGGAATCAAGAAATGTCTACTGAAACTGAAATAGTTGCTTACATTCAAGAAAGCGAATTTGATGCTCTTTTAAGTGAACAGAAAGTTGTTATTGTTGACTTTACTGCTACTTGGTGTGGTCCTTGTCGCTTGATTAGTCCATTAATGGATAAGCTCGCCCAGGAATACAAAGGTCGCGCCAAAGTTGTTAAGGTAGACGTGGATAACAACAAGCCGATGTTCAAAAAATTTGGACTTCGCAGCATTCCAGCGGTTTTAATTTTCTTCGATGGTTCCTTAGTAGAAACAATTGTAGGAGTTTCTTCTTATGAGCAGTTTAGCAGCGCTGTTGATAAACATATAAATTAATTTTCCAGGCAGGCAAGATGCCTGCCCCACAAGAAAATACAATTAACCCAATGCTGACTTCAACTCACTGCGGGCTTGTTCCAACGCCTCTGGTAATTTACTCGCATCGCGTCCGCCTGCTTGTGCAAGGTTTGGGCGTCCACCACCGCCACCACCGCATATTTTGGCGATCGCACCAATAAACTTCCCAGCTTGCAAGCCTTTTTTGTTCACCTCAGGACTGAAAGCAGCAACTAGGCTGACTTTTCCTTCTTCTGGAACGGAACCCAGGACGATCGCACCATTACCGACTTTTTGCAGCAAGCGTTCGGCTACGGTTTTTAAGGACTCTGGATCAACGTCTTCCATCTTGGCGATGAGAATTTTATAATCGCCGACAGATTCGACTGTTTGTAGCAAGCTATCAGATTTGGCGATCGCTAGCTGTGATTTGAGTGTTTCCAATTCCTTCTGGCTGGTTTTGAGTTCGTTTTGCAGAGTGGTGATTCTGTCTGGTAGTTCTTCAGGTTTTACCTTAAAGCGATCGCTCAAATCCTTCACAACCTTATCACGGACATTCAGGTAATCTAAGATAGCAGGACCAGAAACAGCTTCGATTCGCCGCACTCCCGACGCTACCCCAGCTTCCGAGACAATTTTGAAAACGCCTATCTCCGCAGTATTACTGACATGCGTTCCTCCGCACAGTTCCATTGATACACCAGAAAAGTCAATTACGCGCACTTCTTCGCCGTACTTTTCACCGAACATGGCAACAGCACCTCTGGCTTTTGCTTCTGCTAAAGGTAAAATTTCCACTTTGGCAGAATGTGCTTCGCCAATCCAAATGTTCACCAATTCCTCAACTTGCTGCACTTCTTCTGGTGTCAGAGGACGCGGACAGTTGAAGTCAAACCGCAACCTGTCGAAGGATACGAGGGAACCTGCTTGGGATATCCCTTCATCAACAACTTTCTTCAACGCTGCTTGCAATAGGTGAGTTGCGGTGTGGTTGGCTTGGGCGCGGCGACGATTAGCTGGATCAATTTGTGCGCTTACAGCATCTCCTACTCGGATTGTACCGCGTTCGATGCGTCCGAAGTGAACGAAGAAATCAGATTCTTTCTTCACATCGTGAATTGTCACGAGAACGCCATCGCCGGATATATAACCGCGATCGCCAATTTGTCCTCCCGACTCTGCATAAAATGGGGTTTGGTCGAGGACAATTTGTACTTCTGTTCCTGCTTCTGCTTCTTCTTGGGAAACGCCGCCTACCAACACCACCTCGACTTTGGATGTCGCTAGAGATTGGGTGTAACCCAAGAATTCTGTGGCGTGGATGTGTTCCGCCAGCTTGTCGAGAGAACCTTGCACGGTTAAATCGATGGTTTTGTGTGCTTCCTTGGCGCGTTCTACTTGCTTTTGCATTTCTGCATCGAAACCCGCCTCATCAACGGTGAGGTTGTTTTCAGCAGCAATTTCTTGAGTGAGTTCCAGGGGGAAACCGTAGGTATCGTACAAAGTAAAGGCACTTTCACCGCTAATTTGGGTTTCGCCTTTGCCTTGCACCTCAGCAATGATTTCCTCAAGCAGTTTTTCGCCGCGTTCCAAAGTTCTCAGAAACTGAGACTCTTCGCGTTGCAGTTCTGCTTTGATGGCGTTTTCGCGTTGCCGCACGTTAGGGTATGCTGATTCTGAAAGAGCGATCGCACTCTCAGCAACTTGGGTGGTAAATTCTCCTTGAATTCCAATTAATCGCCCGTGACGCACAACGCGACGAATCAGGCGACGCAGCACATAACCTCGTCCCACATTGGAAGCGCGGATTTCATCGGCTATCATATGGACGACGGCACGAATATGATCGCCAATCACTTTTAAGGAGACTTTGGTTTTCTCATCAGCCGATTCGTAGTTTATCCCAGCAATATCCGCTGCTTTTTTAAGAATGGGGAAAACTAAATCAGTTTCGTAGTTGTTGGGAACTCCTTGGAGGATTTGCGCCATCCTTTCCAAACCCATCCCAGTGTCGATGTTCTTGTTAGCCAGTGGTGTTAAATTCCCTTGAGCATCCTGGTTGTATTGCATGAAGACGAGGTTGTAAACCTCGATAAATCGGCTGTCGTCTTCTAAATCAATATTCTCATCGCCGCGTTCGGGGTGAAAGTCGTAGTGTATTTCTGAACACGGACCACAAGGACCAGTAGGACCAGAATTCCAAAAGTTGTCTTCCCTCAAACGTTTAATTCTAGCTTCCGGGACGCCGATTTTATCACGCCAGATTTCAAAAGCTTCGTCGTCTTCCTCAAAGACGCTGACAACAAGATGTTCTGGCGGTAAACCAAAGACTTTTGTTGTCAACTCCCAACCCCAAGCTATGGCTTGTTCTTTAAAATAGTCCCCAAAGCTGAAGTTCCCCAACATTTCAAAGAACGTGTGATGCCGTTTGGTGCGTCCGACGTTTTCGATATCATTGGTGCGGATGCATTTTTGGGAAGTGGTAGCACGCTTGAATTCTGGTGTCCGCTGTCCCAGGAAAATGGGTTTAAATGGTAGCATCCCCGCGATCGTCAGCAGTACGGTTGGGTCTTCTGGAACAAGGGAAGCACTCGGGAGAATTTGGTGTCCCCGTTGGGCGTAGAAGTCAAGGAATAAGGCGCGAATTTCGTTACCGCCGAGGTACTGGGGATGATGAGACATGAGTATTTACAAAATTAGTTTCAATAACTAAGGATTCGGGATTGGGAAAAGACCTAGTACATGACGGCGGAAATAAAGCTACCCTTCGGGTTCAGCAGTCGCCTGCGGAGGGAAACCCTACCAAGAGCGCTGCTTCACCATTACAAATCAGCTTTCATTGTTACGGTATAAGTCTTTTGACTTTTGGCTTTTGACTTTTGACTTCCGCCCTGCGGTACTAGTCCCCAGTCCCTAGTCCCCATTTTTGCATTTTGTTTCTGTTTGCGACCACCAAGCGTTGCTAAGGTCGTAGCTTGTGTACCTATTATGTTGTGCCACACTCACCTAACTTTGGTAGGATGAGCGAGTGTGCTGACGATTATTAGAATAAAAGCAGAAAAATAAATCAAAATTCCCTAAAAGAGGTAGATTATGGCATTAAAAATGACAGTACCGAATATTGCCTGTGATGGCTGTGCAGAAACGATTACCGAATCGATCCACACTGTCGAACCTGATGCCAAGGTGGATGTGGATGTCAAAGCGAAAACTGTGACTGTGGAAGCACAAGCTTCTGAAGAGTCCATCAAACAGGCAATTGTCGCTGCCGGTTACACTGTGGAAGGTTATCAACACGGATGAATGATTAAGGATGAATGATGAAGTTTTTTGTAGTTGATTCGTATTTCATCATTCATACTTTACACCTGATTTTAAGGGCATCACCGCCACAAAATTCCTGTCAATCTTTGCTCTTTTGAAGTGGCTAGAATGACTTGTTGTTAAATCCAGGTTAAATTGTTAGAGTCAGTTTTTATAAAAAGTTAATATTACGTAGTTTTACGTAGTTCTTTGACAAATTGTCAAGCAATATAGGAAAAAGGTTATGGTTTATTGAATATACGCTCTTCTGGATCGCTTGTTTTCCTCAAAAAGTTCTTTACGCGAGGAAGAGTTTAGATTGTTGATTTTACCATAATTTCACAAAAATCTATCTAAAGTATTAGATAAATAGCTTCATACTTGCATAAAATATTCGGTATTTCTACTGTTTGAAAGAAATGCTTACACGGCAGACATCCTGTATCAGTAATCGAAAGGACAGCGATTGTATAAGGAAAGCTCAACTACCATGAGGCGAAAAATGACAGATTTATGGTAGACATAAGAGTGAAATAATATCAGGGAATAATCAGTGCCCCCCGTTGCCAAAAATATCGGCTGGGGAAAAGGTGTAAAAAACTCAGTACCGGAGCAACCTCCCCTACCAATCAACTCGTTTTATGTCGGGAGTCCGCCCTCAAGAGCAACTCCTTTTGAGTGTAGGACAGAGCAAGGGGGTATGAGTTTTTTGCAGTTCTTAATGTATCGGCACAATCAGTAATCAGGGAGCATCAGTAAATATAACCAGAAATACACCCTTAAAGTTGAAATAGGGCAAAAAGCAGAGCAATGAATATATCTATTCTGGTCTTCGGAGGTGATCATTTTCTCGCCACACTTCCAGATCGGCTCCGTGATGCATCCACTTTTAGCGTAGAAGCGATCGCTAATGTAAATCAGGCGGTGTCGCGCATCAAAATCAAGCCGCCTGACGTGATACTGGTACAGGCTAGTTTGCATGGCAGTATGGAACTCTGCCGTTGGTTGAAAGAACAGACAAAGCTATCCTGGATTTACTGTATCCTGGTGGAGGATAATCCCGAGTTGCTGGCTCTGAAAACTCAGTTTGGCAGGGAATGGGAGTTGGAGATGACTTGTGCTGCACTACGCCAAGGAGCTGATGCTTACATTTGGCAGCTACCAAAGCAAAAAACAGACAACCCTCCAGCAGAGGAAACTGCCAACGAACAATTATTGCTAGCTCACTTGAGTGTAGGCTTGCGTAAGGCACAGAAGTATCGCGATTTGGTGCGGACAAATGATTGGTTGACAGCTATATCCTTAGCGGATTCGTTGACAGAATTGAAGAATCGCCGTGCCTTAAACGCGGACTTACCGAGGCACATTCAAAAAGCCCGTAGTCATGGAGATGCGCTCTCATTGATGATTCTGGATGTGGACTATTTTAAGAAAGTGAATGATAAGTATGGGCATTTGGTTGGCGATCGCCTGTTGCAGCTTTTATGTCACCGTCTGCGCCACAATCTGCGGTTTGGTGACACCCCTTTCCGCTATGGTGGAGAGGAATTTGTCATTATTCTATCCAACACTACCTGCGACGAAGCACTGCTGGTGGCGCGTCGTCTCAATCGTGTTGTTAGCGAGCAACCATTTGCAATTAACGACAAACTCACTATTAACATTACAATCAGCGTCGGAACGGCTTGTTTACAACCAGAAGATGATACCAAGGGAACCAGCTTGTTGGAACGTGCCGATCAACACCTGTTGCAAGCTAAAGCGACTGGACGTAATCGTGTTATTGGTTGCGATCGCCTTATGTTCCCTAACGCTTCACATCTTCAGGCTGTTTCTTGATCAGCTTGTGCAATTGCATTCCTACACTCTGCAACTGATGCACGTTGTCGCATTGCATTCACTAAAGCTTGATATGCCGACCAATTTTCTTGCAGGAGCGTTTTGGCTTGGAGGGTACAAAAGCGCTGTTTCTGCTCACAAGTTGATGCAGAAAATCCTAAATTTGTCAATACCATTGATAGCTTGCTTTTATCATCAACTCCTCCCTCAGAGTTTTTATAAACCAGTGTTTCAGCGGCAATACCTGCCATCCAAATTGTGCAGTAACGGTCAACTATTTGAGCACTGATTGTACCGCGTTCCAGTTGGGATGCTAATTCGCCATCATCAAAGCTCACGCCACCTTGCCCTGGTTGTTTTTGTTTGAGTGCTTCCCAAGCACTTAAGGTATAGCTGATAACTGGAATACCCAACAGATAAGCGACGAGAAAATGTCCTGCTTCGTGGTGAATGATACGTTCTCTGTGTTCAGGTGAAAAACCAGATAGCGAATCTATAAGTAAATTCCCGCCTTTACCTTGTAAACTAAATGCATCGAAAGTTGCTATTCCCAAAACAGCAAAGGTGGCAATTGCCGGGACTGTAGGTGACAAGTGAAACAACGGTCCCAAAAGACAAGACATCGTCATCACAAAAATAGATACTGCTGTTAAATTCAAGGCTGTTTTGCTCATACCAAAGATCGTCCAGCTTAATCTTTCTTAACTCTTTTTTTATTATGAGTCGATCTTAGCTGAGTAGAAAATACTATTGCGTTCGTTCTCAGAAAAAAAATGAGTGAGCGGTAAGGAGTATAAAATGCGTCAAATAGTAATTATTGCATACTGATGAACACAGGCGATTGCGCAGAGCGCACTGCCCTAGGCGATCGCCATCCAATATTCCATCTGTATGGCTTCAATGTGCAACAAATAGTCAATTTCCCCATTTTCTCTATCTTTAGCATCAAAAGATGTTGAACCACTGATAGACTTACAAAGCTTGTTTAACGAAATTTACGAGCAGGCTAGGTTTGACATGAAAATTGATTGATTACACTCCAATACGGTTTAGATAAGACAATTTGCAAAAACGATAACCAATGCAAGAGACGTTGCATGCAACGTCTCTACATTGACGTCTTGATAACGGTTTTGGTCTAAGCACCAACGGTATTGTATTATGGCTAGGAAACTCGTCTGTTTCATAAATAAACCGCATTTTTGAATATTTTATTTCGGTGATTTGACTTATAACTACGCAGCTAAAAAATTTCTTAATTTTCCGGATAGTTTCTTTTTTCTTTGAATATATTTACTCCATTCAATCATGTTTTTAAAGAGTACCCTTTGGGGTACTGCTAAATAACGTTATAAATTTTTACAATGCAAGTGCTAGCCGACTAAAAGTTTCTGTTAACTATTTCTAGTCTAGGTAGCTGACTTGTTATTGCTATTCTCTGAAAACGAAATATTAAAAATTGTCTTGAAAATTAAATTTACCCTAATACCAGACAGCAAAATCATAGGAATACCGTTATGAAAGAAAGCAGAAGTCTTGTTAACGACGGGATCAAAAATCAGTTAGAGTCTTACGTTTTAACTCATTTTAAAGGGTTCTGGGACCTTGTCCAAAGCAAGAACTCTCTTAAGCGGCGGATTAACAAATTCCTGATTAATAGTGCAATATACAAAAGCAAAACCCGCCCCTATCCTTTAAGCACATTAGGGGAATACACCTCATGGGATTCCTTAACTGATAGAACTTGGAGTGGGCGTCATTTACCACCTGTGAATGTAGATGAGAACAAACTGCCTTCGCTTGAAGAACTCAAGGAGTTGTTCTTAAGAAAAGGCGATCCAATTTTGTCTTCTAAATCCACTCTCTTGTTTCCGTATTTTGCCCAATGGTTTACGGATGGATTTTTAAGAACTGACCGCACTAATAATTTAAAAAATACCTCAAACCATGAAATTGATGTCAGTCCCTTGTATGGCTTAAACAAAAAAATGACCGACATCCTGAGGTCACACCAAGGTGGTAAATTCAAGAGTCAGATGATTAATGGCGAGGAATATTCCCCCTATTATTTTGAGAACGGAGTTGTTAAAGAAGAATTCAAATCTCTGTTCAAATCTCCCGATGAAGTTCTACCTAAATCTGAACTAGAGCCAGCTAAAAAAGAAAAGCTGTTTGCAATGGGTAAGGAGAGGGGCAATGTGCAAATTGGCTACGTGATGATGAACACCCTTTTCTTAAGAGAACACAATCGTATATGTGATGTTCTAGCAGCTCATTATAGTGATTGGGATGACGAGCGACTCTTTCAAACAGCGAGAAATATTGTCATTGTTTTGTTAATTAAAATTGTTCTTGAAGAATATATTAATCATATTGCTCCTTACCACTTCAAATTCTTTGTCGATCCATTATCTTTTACAAATGAAAAGTGGTATCGGCAAAATTGGATGACTCTGGAGTTTAATTTGTTATATCGATGGCACAGTCTAGTACCAAATGAAGTTTATTTGGATAGCCAGAAAATACCCATAACCGAGACACAATGGAACACGGAAATGCTCACTAGTAGGGGTTTGGGACGCTTGTTTGAGGACGCTTCCAATCAAGCAGCTGGAGAAATAGGTGTTTTTAACACCGCACCCTTCCTAATTGACACAGATTTAAAGAGCATCCAACAGGGTAGGGATGCACGCTTAGCAAGCTACAATGATTACCGGGAATTGTGTCAGTTTCCACGAGTCACCGATTTCGACCAGATTACTGGTAATGTAGAAGCTCAAAAACTGCTGAAACGTTTATACGGTCATGTAGACAACATTGAATTCTACGTAGGACTCTTCGCTGAAGATACGCGTGAGAACTCTGCTGTAGGTGCCTTAATTGGTAGACTGGTAGGCATCGATGCTTTTTCGCAAGCATTAACGAACCCCCTGTTGGCTGAAAATATTTTCAACGAAAAAACATTTTCACCAATTGGCATGGAAATTATTCAGACAACCCGGAATCTTTCGGATGTTCTACATCGCAATATTCCCCAAACAGACAAACGCTATAAAGTAACCTTGACCCAAGGTAAATAAAAAGTCAAAAGTCAAAAGAGAAATTATATCTTTTGCCTTTTTTCTTTTGTTGTAGTAAGCGCTTTACCGCTAAAGCGCTTACTACGAACCCCTCAAATCAAAATTGATAGACGACTCGCAATACAGTTCGGTTAACTATGTTCATGTTCAGGAAGATCCCCCTTGCCCCCTTAAAAAGGGGGTTGGTGCCCCCCTTACCAAGGGGGGTTGGGGGGATCAAGTCTTATCCGAACCGTATTGAGACGACTCGGTGCAAAATACGAATTTCTCTTCCCCACTACCCAAAACTGATCTATGCAAACTCAAAAAGGCAAATTAGAACTTGGTAGGGAATATCCAACACCAAACGAGGCGTCTGCTATCGAAGCCATTGAACAAATGACCAGACAGCAGATTGAGCAAAACTATCAAGCTGGCGATCGCCCAGCCCGACGAGATGCTCACGCTAAACATCATGGTTGTGTTCAAGGGGAATTTATTGTTGAAACCAACTTACCGGAAGAAATGAAAGTTGGCGTTTTCAAAGAACCAGGAAAGAAGTTTACTGCGTGTATTCGCTTTTCCAATGCTTCAGGAAATGCAGCCCAACCTGATACAAAAGGTGATGGTCGCGGTATGGCTGTGAAACTCTTGGGTGTGGAAGGCGAGAAGTTGATTGAAGACGAAAAGAACACTCAAGACTTTATTTTGGTCAACTATCCTGTATTTCTTATTCGGAATCTCCAGGATTATGTTGAGTTTTTTGCTGCCATTAGAGCAGCGAAGGGTACTATACCATTAAAATTTTTCTTGCCTGGTTTCAATCCATTGAAATGGCGCTTGCAAGAATTGATAATTGCCAGGTCAATTCAGAGTAAAAAGATTGTCAGTCCTCTGGAAAATCAATATTGGAGCATGACGCCGTACAAATTTGGTGATAGAGCAATTAAATTTTCGGCAAAACCCTCTGCTGAGAATATTTCGGGTAAGGAAGTTTCTAAATCTCCCAACTATCTCCGTGAGGCAATGGTCGAGCATTTAAACAGCAAAGGAGCTAGTTTTGATTTTTTGGTTCAGTATCAAACAGACGCTGAAAAAATGCCGATTGAAGATTCATCGATTGAATGGAAATCTCCTTTTCACAAAGTCGCTACTATCAAAGTTCCTCCTCAAAAATTTGACTCTCGCGAACAAATGGAGTTTTGTGAGAATCTATCTTACAATCCGTGGCATTCCTTACCAGAACATCAACCATTAGGTAACACGAACCGCGCTCGTAAGCAAATATATGAATCAATTTCTCAGCTTCGGCATGAATTGAATGGTGTTTCCAAAGTTGAACCTACTGAGGAAAAATTATTTGCACTTTTTGGTAGTAAATAGTGTTCGTGTAATGCTCGCATATTAAAAGGACGGAGCTATACAAACAAAGTCTGCTTAGGCAGGCTTTTTAGTTTTTATACTCGTTTAATTCCTAGAGATGATATTTTTTTGTCCTTGACTCAGTTTATTTACTGAAATGACTATCAAAACAAAATTTTGTCGTTTTGGATTTTAAATTTGAAATTGCTTATCATGGATCTGGACGAACCTACACTGTCCGGAGATACCATGCCAAAACGGCTGATTACAGGGTTAAACAATTTGTTCCAGCGAGATAGAATTGTACGTAACCTGGAGATTTTTCAAGACTTTATCATTATTTCTCTATGCCTTGGTTTATTCTGTGTGATGCTTATACGACTGGGAGATATGTTCTCCTCTTTTTTGCATCCATTGGATTTACGGCAAGTAACATCTGATATCTTGTTCATTTTGATTTTGGTAGAGTTATTTCGCTTGTTACTTGATTACTTGCAAGTACAACAAATATCCGTAGGAGCAGCAGTGGAAATTACCATTGTTTCTGCTTTGCGAGAAGTTATTTTACGCGGTGTTCTCGAAATTCCTCGTGACCAAATTTTTGGAATTTCTGTATTTTTAGTCGTTTTAGGGGTAATTTTTGTCGCTTTACCTTGGGTGTCTCATCTTTTGGAAAACACTAGAATTAGTAACTCCGAAAAAATAGAAGGAAAAACGCGATCGCTGGTTGAAAATCCCCTACCTTCTGATTAGTAAATCTTAAGTAGGGGAGGCAAAAAGCGGTGTGGATGTTCCTCCCGCTTTATTGCCGTTGCGTTACGGCTTTAGCCTAACGCACCGACATTAAGATGGTGCGTTAGGCGCTCATGTCATGTTTGTCGTTACAAATCATATCTAAAGGCTGCGCCTAACACACCCTACAAGAATTTTATGTTTACTGTAAATTTATATCTTGTTTCAGCAACGCTTCTAAACCAGCCTAAATTGAAGAAAAAGCATAATTTACTCAAATACTACTGTCCTATTGCCATACACTAATACACGATTCTGCAAGTGCAAACGCACTGCCCTTGCTAATACAACTCTCTCCAAATCCTTACCTTTTCTAATCAAATCCTCAACTTCATCGCGGTGACTGACTCGCACCACATCTTGCTCAATAATTGGTCCTGCATCTAAATTATCAGTCACATAATGAGAGGTGGCACCGATAATTTTCACACCACGTTCAAAAGCTTTGTGATAAGGATTTGCCCCAACAAAAGCTGGTAAAAATGAATGATGAATATTAATCACTTGTGGAAATTTGGCAATAAATTCTCCACTCAGAATTTGCATATATTTTGCCAATACAACTAAATCTATTTTGTACTGCTGTAGCAATTCCAGTTGCTTAGCTTCTTGTTCTTGTTTGTTTTCCTTTGTGATGGGAACGTGGTAATACTCGATACCAAATTGCTCTGCTACCACTTTTAAATCAGGATGATTGCTAATAATCAAAGGAATCTCAGCAGTAAATTCTTTTGCACGTTGTCGCCAAATCAGGTCAAATAGACAATGGTCTTGACGACTTACCCAAATCGCAATGCGCCGCACAGTATCGGAAAAATGCAATTCCCATTTGGCTTGCAATGGTTGAGCAATGGCATTAAATGCTGGTGCAATTAAGTCACGCGGCAGATTAAACTCATCTAACTGCCATTCAATGCGAGTAAGAAATAACCCTGCTGCAAAGTCTGTATGTTGATCCGCATGAATAATATTGCCACCATTAGCGTAGATGAAATTGGCAATTTTCGCGACTAACCCTCTTTGATCCGGACAGGAAATTAGCAATGTTGCTGTTGGACTTGTCATGGATACATTCAATGACTAAGGATACTTTGGAAGACGTATTTTAAGTATAATGACTTGCGACTCACTCATTTTATAGACTTTGCTTGATAAAAGACTTCTGAATTTGCCAGTCAATTTCATTGAAAATTTCTTTATTTTCAATGAAATTAATTTAATAAAAAATATTGTTTTATTTGAATGTTCACAGAAATTTTATTTCTTTTATAGAAAATAATTTATAATAACTACTTTAAGCAAAGAGCATAAGCGGGTGTTAGTGATTTTTTGCATGAACCACTTACAGTAAGTAGCATTAATCTTGCGTGAAATCAGTATACTGGCTGCTTCCACAAATCTATAGCTCTGAAACTGTTGAGGGAAAGTATCTGTACAACTGCTTGATAGTTATTAGTAGGGTACTAATTTTTACATATTTTGTACGTTGAAACGTTCAGCAGCTATAGCTAAGTGCTAATTTGAGAAACGAAAGTAAAAATCACACACAATTTTATTTTGTATAGAATAAAGTTGGATAGTAGTTTAAGCGAGACGTTCCTAAAAATTAAGAAGTATAGTAGAAAACATACTATACATAGAGAACTCAGATAAAATTTGTATATATATAGTAGGGTGTTGCGACAAACATGAGGCAAGTTTACTGGCGGGCTTAGTTTTATTTACAACCATATCATGGCACCAATATTAATCATTAATTTGGCAATTATAGTTTACTTGATAATGGCTTGCTGTTTCTTCAATGAATGGCTAGTATTTTTTCTAGCAGATGAAGAGATGGATTCAGATCAACGCTTATTTTCTATTGTGATTTTGGTCATAGCTACTATTTTATGGCCCATAGTTGTTCCTTTTGCTTATTTGGAGCTACTTAAGTTCCATAAAAAGCACAAGAACGTCATCGATTTCATCATACACCAACGTAAAGTTGGCACTCATGAGGACTGATATCAAGTGAAAAATAATTGTGCCATCGGGCTACATCAAAATCGAGCGGCTATTTGCCATTTGCTGGGGTAGGTTTACCCTGATTGGGCGTAGGCTTCACACTATCATTTATAGGCTGGAGTTGTTTCCACTCTGACAGTTCTCGATTAACAGCATTTTCAAAATCTGTAGATACTAACAGGACATTAACATTTCCATCTGGTTTTGCAGGAGGGTCAGCTTGAGCATACATGAAACGGCGGTTAAAGTCAGGCTTACCTAAAATCAACTGATGTGTTTTCTGATTCTTGAGTTTTATATCAATAGTTGCTTGAGGCTGATCTAAACTAAATTCTGTAAGCTGGTTAGCTGGGATGGATATCATCCGCTCACTCTTTCCTTCTACGAGCAAATTCATCAAATAACCTACAATAGCGTTACTTGCTGGTGCGACTTCCGGAGATTTTATCTCCCACTTGCTTTCATCAGACTTGCCAGTACGTTCCAAATTTAGGGTCTGATTTTTAGTTTTGACAGTCAAAGACTGCACATCGTCCTCTTTAAAGGAGAAAATTTGCTGCTTGTTGTCCTTTATTTCCTCTCGCTGAGGTGTACCTTTAATTTCATAGAAGTAAACAAAACCACCTAAACCGAACGCTAGCAGTATCAAAATTAAAGTCGTCTTTTGTAGCTTCATAGATGAGTTAAGAAAGAGGAGTTATGAATTATGAATGATAAAAGTTTTCATAATTCATAATTTATAATTCATAATTTGTCTACCTTCGTAGCCACCAGAGAAGAACCGCTGCCACCAACCCTATCATGGGTAAAACTAACAGAGACGAGAACTCTAAAAGATTCGCTTGTGCTGCTGTTAGGTTGATGCGACGGTCTTTGGCTTCCTTAGGGCTAATCGAAAGGGGTTGCTAGATCCTGCTGACTCAACCAAGTGACTGGAGTTGCAGGAATACATCTCCATTGAGCTGCTTATCAAACAAGCCATTGATGGCGAAATCTGAATTTCCAAATACTACCATCCGTGACTCAGCAGAAGGAGATGAGGGAGTGGGGGGAGATGAGGGAGTGGGACTAGCCTTAGTTTGATTCGTTACCCCTGCTGCTGGGAGTGCAGTGGGTTTGGCGCTGGGAGTGGGGCTAGGTTTACTCTCGGTTTTTGCTGTGGGTGCTGGGAGTGCAGTGGGTTTGGCGCTGGGAGTGGGGGTAGGTTTGCTCTCAGTTTTTGCTGTGGGTGCTGGGAGTGCAGTGGGTTTGGCGCTGGGAGTGGGACTAGCTGGGGTTTGAGTGGTTGCTGCTGCTGTAGGTATGGGTGTAGGGTTAGATTTGGTTTCAGATTGGGCTGATGGTTTCCTTGTTAATGCTACGCCCAATGTCAGTGGACCTTTGCGATCGCTTTCAGGATTAAACTGCAAGTTTTCGCTTTCCTGGTCACTTTCTGCCCAGCTATTGGGATAAGGTTTGGTCAGCAACAAGGGAGTCACCTCAATCCCAGCGACTGGGGTTGTGTCAACCGGTCGTGCTAACGGATAAAAAGAAATGCCATTGCCAAAATCTTTGGTGATCGGGTGTTTTCCATATTGAGTCACTAAAGGTGCCGCAGGACCAAGCCCAACGCTTCCAGAGGCATCAACTGCTAAACGATTATCTAACTTGACACCCCACTCGGCAAGTAAACTCTCAACTTTGGGGTCAGTATTTGGATCAATCATTAGCAGTAAATTGCCACCTCGATTCAGGTAGTCCCGCAGTGCTTTTATCTCAGTTTCAAATAGCGCTCTTTTGGGACCTGCAACGACGACAACAGCAGCATCTTGAGGAACACTAGGCTTTTCTGCCAGATTCAAGGGAGAGGTGGTGTAATTTTTGTCATTTAATGCTTGAACTGCTTGCGATATTGCATCCTCTGTGCCTGAAAGTTGGTGTTCCCCGTGACCTTGAAGAAAGTAAACTTTAGCTGTCCCTAAGCTGCTGATTTGTTGCAGGCGATTCGTTAACTTCACTTCCGATAGGCGTTCTTGGGGACCGACCACCTGAACCAACTGCCGTCTATCGCCAGATTCCAAGTAAACTTCTCCATAGTCTTTAACGCCAAACTTGCGAGCAAGCCCTGGTCTAGCTTGCGGATCTACGTACTCAAAATTAAACTTTGAGCTTTGCCGATGATAATTTTCCAGCAAGTCCCGGTCTACAGGGTCTTGATTGAGGTCAAACACCCATACCTTTGCTGGTACTTGTAAGGAACGCACCAATTCCCGTGACTGGGGAGCAAGAGTAAACAACTTAGTTTCTGTTAAGTCAATTCGCGTATGGTAGCGAGTCCCTAAGAAGTTAATTAATCCTAAAATCGCCAAAACTGCGACAGTTGCAACCAAGGCATTAGTACCAGCTTGGGTGGAACGTTGTCCCCACCAGTGACTCTGCTTATTTTGCCAGAACAGCCACAACCCAATGATGACAGATCCTAAAATTATCAATGCTAATGGGATTACTCCCCAATTATTTGATACCAAACCAGCGGTTAAGCCCGCAGCAACTAGAAACGGACCAAACCAAAACAAAAATTTCCAAGGTTTCTTTTTAGCGATAGTCTTCATTTTATTAGTCATTAGTCATTATATTTATCGCACAAATCTTATTTTTAGCTATTTATAACCGCAGATGCACGCAGATAAACGCAGATAAATCGGGAGCATCCCAATTTTTTCAAAATGCAAAACAAAGTAGCTCTGATTTACACTCTGTGTTCCTTTGTCTTGAAAAGTTTCCTAGGTCGGGAAACCCCTTCGGGTATCTCCTATGCCTGCGGCACGCCAAGGGCGAACGGAGACGCTACGCGTTGGCGGAGCCTGCGCTTTGCGCTTACGCCAGTTGCCTAGGTCGGGAAACCCTCCTGCAGCACTGGTCTCACCTCCTGCAGAACTTTTCGCTGCGCAAACCTCTGCGACCCTTTGCGTTTAAAAATAAACTCAAAGATTTGGGATGCTCCCGATAAATCATCTGTGTCCATCTGTATCCATCTGTGGTTTCATTCTCCAAAACATTGAATGAGTGCAAGAGGTCTATTTTTGTCTGCTAATGACTCATCAGAAATGTCTATGAACGTTGGAAGCGGAGTGCATCAATTGATTGAGCAGTGAGAAATATGCCTAAAATGATGTAACTAGCAAATAACATCAAGCTGCTAGTATCGAAAATACCTTGGGCTAAGGTATTGTAATGTTTCAGTAACGAGATATGACTCAAGGCTTCTCCTACAGAACCACCAAGATTTTTGGCAATTAAATCCACGAACAACAGTAATAAAACTAATGCGAATGTGAGGACGGCAGACAAGATTGTACTGTCTGTCAAAGAGGAAATGAACATTCCCAAAGACAAAATTGCTGCTGCTAGTAAGATTAATGCCAAATGCCCTAGTAAGGGAATGGCTGGCGGCATTGGTGGATTTGACCCACTCAAAGCAACAGCTTCTAATGCCAGCATAGGCATCACCATTGTGATGAAAAATGTCAACACTCCTAATAATTTCCCGACAGCTACCGCCCAGTTTGTGACTGGTGATGTGGCTAAAAGTTCCAAAGTGCCGCGCTTGCGTTCTTCAGCATAAAGTCCCATCGAGAGTATTGGCAGCAAAAACAACAACAACCACCCCAGGCGATCCAAAAATGCCCTAACAAATTCGTAAGGTACATCTATTGGTGGAACTGGCACTCCAAATTGTTGCCCTTGTAAATCTAATGCAGCCACTGTTTGTAAAATGCCTTCTGGTCCCATCAAAATTAGCACGAAGAATAACCCAGATAGAAACCAAAAAACGGCGGCGATCGCATATGCCAGAGGCGCTACAAAATAGCTTTGTAACTCTCGGCGATAAATGGCAATAATATTACCCAGTACTACACCCATTTAGGCAGCTTCTCCTTCGTTGGCTTCTGCTATTTCTGTCTCAGTCTCCAAGTTCTTTTCTTCTGTTGTTAGTTGCAAAAAGACATCTTCCAGAGTAGCTAACACACGCCGCATTTCATGTAAACCAAATCCTGTACGTATCAACGCCGTTGCAATATCTCCTCCTGGTTCCATTCCCGGTTGCGATATCACCCGCAGGTAACCTCGGTTTTCCCTAAAGGCGCTATGAGTGTGCATTCCCACAGCAGGAATTGATTCGACCAAACTCACGCCTGGTACATTTTGCAGAACCTGTTTAGCTAGAGCAGCTTCTCCCTCAATTTCTATTTCATATCCTGACCCTTTTGTCAACTGGGTTAAGAGATTTTCAGGGGTATCTGTCGCTACGACTCTGCCACGATTGATGATTGCCACGCGGCTACAGGTCATGCTCACTTCTGGCAAAATGTGGGTGGAAAGAATGATTGTGTGGCTCCCAGCAAGGCTTTTAATTAAATTGCGTACCTCGATGATTTGCCGGGGGTCAAGTCCGACTGTGGGTTCATCCAAAATGATGGCTGGTGGATCGTGGACGATCGCCTGAGCTATCCCAACTCTCTGGCGATATCCTTTAGAAAGTTTGCGAATAATCACGTGGCGCTTGTCTTGTAAATTACAGCGTTCTATAGCTGCTGCTACCTTGCTCGTGCGATCGCCTGCTCTTACTCCCTTAATCCGCGCCACAAAATACAAAAATCCCTCCACCGTCATCTCTGGATACAACGGTGGTGTCTCTGGTAGATAACCAATGCGTTGGCGCACCAACAGAGAATTTTCATGGACGTCAAAGCCCGCAATCCTAGCCGTCCCACTGGTTGCTGGTAGGTAACCGGCTAAAATCCGCATGGTTGTGGTTTTGCCAGCACCATTTGGTCCCAAGAACCCCAAAATCTCTCCTGGTTCTACGTTGAACGTGACATCAGTAATTGCTTGGGTAGAGCCGTATATTTTACTTAGATGCTCAACTGAAATCATTCACTTTATTTGAATGGCAAATCATAATGTATCAAACCATGATAAATCACCAAAACAGTCCTGAGTGTTCACAGGTGTAGCGACTACCGCGCCCCTACGGAGTGCTGAGTGTGCTATTGTTTGTTTTTCCTTCTCCTACAGACTCGAATATGAGGAAAATGGTTATAAGCAAGCTTTTTTCCGTGTTCAATCCCCCGCAATAGTTCTGAGTGCTTAGAGCAACTAGCGTTCATAATTATTGTCATTATTTAAAATTTGTCTATTCAATTAAATGGTTAACTCTACCCTCGTTGCCACACCCACTCTTTACGTCAACCCTGCTATTGGGAATGATGCCAATACTGGGACATGGTTAAACCCTTACAAAACTCTCAGCCGTGCCCTTAACGGAACCACAACACCTAAAATTATTCAGCTTGCACCTGGAACTTACACCACTGCTAGTGGAGAGGTCTTTCCACTGGTCATTTCAGCGGGCGTGATCGTAGTAGGTCAGGAAGCAAGCAAAGGTCAAGGTATTGTGATTTCGGGAAGTGGGGAGTATAAAAGCGAAAGCTTTGGTGTACAAAATATTACACTACTATTACTAAATGATGCTCAACTGTTGGGCGTCACTGTCATAAATCCTATGGAAAAAGGCACTGGTGTCTGGATTGAATCAACAGCACGGCAGTTTGAGGAGCCAGCCTCACCAACTTTAGCGAACAACACGTTTATCAAATGCGGTCGGGAGGGAGTGTTTGTCACGGGTAGTGCCAAACCACTGATTCAGGACAACGTGTTTGTCCAAAACGGTCTCGGTGGGTTAATCATGGCACGCAATAGCAAAGGGCAAGTACTGCGGAATGTTTTGCAAAAAAATGCTTTGGGAATAGGTATTAGTGACTTTGCTGCCCCTTTGGTTGCAAATAACACGCTATCAGAAAATAGACACGCGATCGCCCTCTCACGAACTGCCCGACCTGTACTACGAAATAATCTGATCGAAAACAATATTCAAAACGGCCTATTAGTCAATCCTAACGCCGCTCCTGATCTCGGCAGCACTCAAGACCCTGCTGGTAACATTTTTCAGAATAACGGGCAGTTTGATGTTCAAAATAGGACTTCTGTTGAGTTGATTGGCGTAGGTAACCAGTTGAATCCTGCGCAAATCAAGGGATTAGTAAAATTGCTCACTGCAACAAAGGATACTGATAAAACAGCAGAATGGAGTACAATTTCTGATACGAAGCTTGCAGAACACTGGGCAGAACCATTTATCCAGGCATTAATCAGCATGGGTTTCACTCACGGTTTTGCTGATGGTACTTTTGAGCCAGACAAACCGATAACTCGCGCCCAATACGCGGCTTTGGTTGCAGCTTGCTTTAACCCGATTCCCAAATACCCCGCACCTGATTTTACCGACGTACCAAAGGATTTTTGGGCTTATGATGCGATTCAAATCGCGGCGCGGGGTGGATTTGTTGGGGGATTTAGCGATCGCACCTTCCGCAGCGAGCAAAATGTCCTGCGATTACAAATCATCGTCTCTCTGGTGAATGGACTAGCGCTCAAAGCAGCTGATAATACTTTAGTAAGCTACAGCGATCGCAATACGATTCCCAAGTATGCCCGCACCGCAGTTGCCACCGCCACCCAAAACAAAATTATCGTGAATTATCCAGATCCTAAACAACTCCAGCCAAATCGAGAAGCGACACAAGGAGAAGCAGCTGCTATGGTTTATCAAGCATTAGTGGCTATAGGGGGAATCTCCACAGATTCGGCGCTTGCGCCCAATATGAATTCGCCCTATATCGTTTCCTCTTCTACTGCGTGAAAAGTAAAATGAAAGGCACTTCGCTTATATACTTAGAAACACTTGGCAAACAAAACTGTAGCTAAAAACACGATAGGCTGTATGGGATGGGAGCAGGATTTACGCCTATTGCCAGAAGCTGAGACCCAGATGTTCACACCAGCCTTGGACACCTCTGCCGACTTGGCAATAACCCTACTAATTCACTATAGTTTCGACCTCAGTGGCTATAGCGCCAATGAGCTAGTTGATCTTTGGCAAAAGCAATATCCAGGAAATTGGCTACACTTGGCAGTGATTGAGGCACTGTATCAAGGTCGCTACAAAGCGATTTCGGTGCAACAAATTCTAACATGTTGGCAGCGGCGGGGACAGGCGATTTTTCATTTCAACATGGAATTTGAACGCCTGATTTGCAGCAAATTTCCACAGAACCTTACCTCAGTTCCCGCACTCCCCCCAGATCCTATGGAGACACGGGGACAAGGAGGACAAATCAATTCAAAATCCAAAATCGCGAAGCGTCCTGAGCGAAGCGAAGGATCTAATTCAAGCATTAGAGTCTCTTCCTCATCTCCCCCATCTCTCCCATCTCCCCCATCTCCCCCATCTCCCCCATCTCCCTCACACCCCACTTCCTACTCCCCACCTGCAAACCAAGAAACGATGACCTTCTCCCAGTCGCTACCAACAATCCACCCATTGCGAAGTTTACCCCGGAAACAAGCGCAGGATGAGAGTTATTTACATCAAAGCTCAAAGCAATTTCTAATGAAAAGCGACTCCCTTCCGGCAAACTGCTTCCTGGACGTCTAGGCACTTCCGTTTCAGAAGAAATAGGAAATGACAATAGCTATTGGTAAAGTATCACTTAAGTCTTTCGGTTAAATGAGAAGGTGTGGAGGCTAGAGATAATTGA
This sequence comes from Scytonema sp. PRP1, assembly GCF_036697665.2. Taxonomy (NCBI): domain Bacteria; kingdom Bacillati; phylum Cyanobacteriota; class Cyanophyceae; order Nostocales; family Scytonemataceae; genus Scytonema; species Scytonema sp. PRP1. Next base: position 42,318 of record NZ_JBAHYJ020000059.1, read on the forward strand.
AATCCCAGAAAACTGACCTACATCCCACACTCGATTTCAGATCAGATGAGTGCATTGATTTTCTAGAAAACATGATTATTGTACCAGATACAATTTATGTTTAATTATGTTTAAAATTTATGAACCGTCCACGTATTCTCCAACCTGGTACTAACTATACGTTTAGCAAATATTTTGAATTACCTTATGCGCCAGCAGACCGCAGAATTTGATTGTACTTATGAGCGTAAGCGATTAGATTTACCAAGGTATCAGGGAAGTCTTAAAACAGTGAACAGTGAACAGTGAACAGTGAACAGTGACGCCTGCTATGGTGGGGGATTTAAACCCGCCACCAACGCTTTCGGTCCAATTGGTGTGGTGTTTCCCCCGGAGGATGAAACTGATAACTGATAACTGATAACTGATAACTGGTAACTGTTAAATGTCTAGATTTTTTAAGCCACTATTTATAAAAAAATTTAACCTATGTTAACCCAATAAACGAAACAGCAAAACGAGAGACACTAATTGCTCCTACACTCTTAGAAATTTGTGCGGAAACGCAAACTCAATTGAATGTTGATGTTACGGGAATTTCAGGCGATGGACGGGTTGCTGAAGGCGCGATTCTTGGGATGCTCTCTACAGAACTGCAAACAGAAACACTTTAAACTGCAAATAAGAGGGTTCTCAAAGTCAGTGAGTAATAATGTTTAGTGTGAACCATTCCCTACAGCAAAGCTTTTATTGGTCTGCATATGTTAACTAGAGTTTCGCTTATAGGAATATATAGGAGAATTCTCTTAACTGCAGCAAGATTGTTTCAGAAACCACAGCTGACATGAGTATTAATAACCGAAAACGCTCTATCACTGAAGGGAACCGCGCATTAGAATTATTTACCAACCGTGAAGGATTAGTCCGCATCTTTGCTACATATATCAATGATGACCCATCTCCAGAAAAAATCTTGTTTTTTCATTTAGTTGAAATTGCTAATGCTTTGAGTGACACCTCTTGGGGTGCTATTGGTAAAGCAGTCTTAGGTCTTTTTTCTAAACATTTTTCCATACACTGCAATCATGCCTAGCAAAGAAACAATCCAGATTCGACTCCCTAAAACCGAAAAAGATCGACTGGACTCCTATTGCCAAAAAACCGGAAGATCCATCACGGATGTTCTGCGGGAATTTATTCGTTTATTGCCTGAGTGAGTTGCTCGTCTCGTCGGTGTGGGTCGCACTCGCGCGACTTACCTTCGGCATGGATTGACCCACCCTCCTCACCTCGCTCGCATTCTTCCCGACGCTCACCCAAAGGGTAGAGCGCGGGGCTGCTGCTCCAAAAGCTCAATCGGAGATTTAAAATTTCTAGATTAAGATAATCTCTTCCCAGTACCCAGTCCCCTATAGCGGTTCTCAATTGAGTGCAATACATTAACTGAGATCTTGCACCATTCTCAATAACCGTAGGGTGGGCACTGCCCATAACGTAAAAATAAGGTTTTGAGGGAACTCTAGGCAGTGCCCACCTTACAAAAATTGCAATAACGCAACTGGTGCAAGATGTGAGTTAAGAAATAAGAACCACAGATGGACACAGATGGACACAGATAAATCTGTACTTCATCGAAACGAGAAGCGCTATATACCGCAATACAGTTCAGATAAGACCAAAACTGTTATCAGGATGGCAATGTAGAGACGTTGCATGCAACGTCTCTACACGTCTGGAATTGTTACCAACAATCCTTAACTGAACCGTATTGCCCTATACCGAATCCCTTTTAATTTACCGGCTCAACCACAGCTTTTAAACCGTTATTATTAAGTATTTTTATGACGCTATCAGCGTTATAGCGAGTACTAAAGACACCGACTTGCATCACTCCCTTACCACGCCAGACAGTGCGAAAAGCACCAGGAGCAAGGAATTTTACTAAGTCTTGATCCTTTTCATTTTGTACTTCAACTACGACTCGGTAACGTAAATTGATTTGACTTCCCCCAGCAGGCGATAAAGATGGATTCGAGACATACGCTGTCGTCGAAGAACTTTGAGTGACTGGTTGTTTTCGCATATTGCCAGTATTGCCCAAAGGGATATTGGAATTGGGAACGGGCAAAAGAGCTGCATTACCGACGGGTGCAGCTTCTAGTGTTGGCAATGACGACTGTCCTTGATACGCTCTTTGTACGGGTACTGCTGCGACTTGGTCATAGGAAGTTACATTTTGTTGTCGGACTTGACGCCCAGATGCCGAGAGGGGAGGACGCGGAGCCATTTGTTCTAAATTCATTGCCTCTGGGCTTTGTTGTGTTCCCGCGTCAACGGTGTTAGCTGCCGCTTGGGGTGCAGTGAATTCTACGGTATTAGGAGAAATACGTACGTAATTCGCTTGCTGTGATGTATTGGATGTATTTGCTGGTGATGGAATTGACCTTGCAGTTGGGGCAACTTGCCGGCTGCTTGTCAAGCTATTAGGAGTTGGCAACCCAGAATTGAGAGGAGATTGTTTTTGATTAACAGCAGTTGCTCTAAGTGGTGAATTGATCGGCAATAATGGCTGCAATTGATTGTTTAATCGTCCAGAAGCGTTGCTCGAAGACGCGCTTACGGGGAGACGCCCTGACGCTGCTGTTGACGCGCTTACATTTGCTAAAGAATTCCCGCGTTCCTGTATCCTCGGGTTCTCTGCGCTGAGTCCCCCCATTCCCGCCTCGGCTACTGCTGTTGTCCCAGCCAAATCCACCTTGCCATTGATGCGGTTGTTGGCAAGGGTGTTGCCAAAAGCAGGAAAGATTTGTTTGGCAGCGCTGGCGTTAATGTCGTAACGAGCATTGTTGCGAAACTGATTACCGCCTGGTTCAGAGGCAATGCCTAAATTGGGGATCGCTTGAGAAATAGCTACTAAGCCATCTTCTTTGCTGCCTTGAATGAGATTCTTCCGTAGTATTGGGCGAGCATTCGCTTGTACCACAATGCCACTTCTGTTGTATTGAACAGAATTGCCAACCACTATCGGCTGAGCATTTTGAGTAATATTAATGCCAAAGCCCGTTTGTTGAAACACGTTTTCCCGGACTTCCGGTTGAGAGTTCCCGGAAATTGTGATTCCATTCGCCCCATTTTGATAAAAGAAATTACTGCGAATGGTGGGCGCACTGTTGCCAGTCACAGCTATTCCATCTTGGGTACTGCCAATAAAGGTATTTTCCACAATGACTGGATTGCTGTATTCAATCCATAAACCGTAACCACGAGGGTTGGGATTAGTTACCGTTACGCCAGTCAACTTCGCTTGGTTTGCGCCTACAATGGTGACGTTTTGACCGCCAAAGGTGCGACTGAGGTAAGCACCTCCTCCTTGGATCACAATACCACGTCCTTTAGTGCGAGAGTCCCCTTGAATCGAAACATTCGGTTTGAGTATCAAAGGAAAACTCTCTCCAGTTGCGTCCGTGTAAGTGCCGCTTGAGAGCATAATGACTGTGTTGGGACCAGCGACTTGTAGCGCCTGGGTAATGGTTTTAAAAGGAGTGCCTTCACCACCATTGCCTACCTTGTCATCCCCGGCACTTGGGTTGACAAAAAGCACGTTAACCTGAGACATTGTTTTGGCACCGATCTGCTCTCTATCTGTTGTTGCGGGCATTTGAGCAATGGCGGCATCAAAGCTTGCCCCAAGCATTGCCATGTATGCCACTCCCATACCAGTGGTGAAACACAAAACGAAAAAACGAAACACTGATAATATTGCTACACTGAGGAATGAATATGGTTTGTGACCTTTGGCAATTAGCTTTACTGATAAATCGTTTGCCCAATAAGACTTAGGAAAAACGTCGTGGTGAATCACTTTGACTACACTCCTTCAACCAAAAAACTTTTTATACTTTTGTAGACGTAAGTATGTGGATAAGGTTACTCAGATATTGACCTGTTCGCTCTTTTTGATACAAAGTTAAGTTAGTTAAGAATCAATAGAGATGCGAAGAACAGTGTCAATATGAAACAGGCTGGCTGTTACGATGAAAGCAATAATGGGGTTGTTGTAATGGTCGAGCCATACAGCCAAACAGAGCAAATCCAGCAAGTTGTTTACCGCATTTTAGATGCAAATTTAGACCGCGCTCGTGAGGGCTTGCGAATCATTGAGGAATGGTGTCGCTTTGGGTTGAACAACGCCCAATTAGCTGCGGAATGCAAAAAAGAGCGACAAGAGATAGCTCGTTGGCATACCACAGAATTACGGGCGGCACGGAATACTCCCGGCGATCCTGGAACTGAGTTAACCCATCCTCAGGAAGAACAACGTACGAACATCAAATCGTTGTTGCAAGCTAACTTCTGCCGAGTGCAAGAAGCTTTGCGGGTGCTGGAAGAATATAGCAAGCTTTACAACCCAAACATGGGGAAAGCTTTTAAGCAGATGCGTTATCGCATTTATACCCTGGAAAGTCATCTGATGGGAAATAATCGGCAGCAACTGCTATTGCGATCGCGCCTGTATTTTGTCACCTCCCCAAATGAAAGGTTGGTGGAAATTGTCGAAGCAGCCCTGAAAGGAGGATTAACGCTGGTACAATATCGCGACAAAATAGCCGATGATACTGTGCGTCTAGAACAAGCTAAAAAATTGCGGCAACTATGCCACGCCTACGGCGCTATTTTTATTATCAATGATCGCGTGGATGTTGCTCTAGCGGTAGATGCTGATGGAGTGCATTTGGGACAACAAGATTTGCCCATTTCTATTGCCCGACAATTACTTGGTCCTCACCGTTTGATTGGTCGTTCTACCACAAACTCGCAAGAAATGCAAGCAGCGATCGCTGAAGGTGCGGATTATGTTGGTGTGGGACCGGTTTATCAAACTCCTACAAAAGAAGGAAAAGCAGCAGCTGGCTTAGAATACGTCAGCTATGCGGCTAAAAATTGTTCCATACCTTGGTTTGCCATTGGGGGAATCGATCCTAATAACATTAATGACGTGATCAACGCCGGAGCAAACCGTGTGGCGGTGGTGCGTAGTCTGATGCAAGCCGATCAACCTACCCTGGTGACACAATTTTTCCTGTCACAGCTAATAAGCCGCATGAAACCAGAATCTGGTATGTCTTATGTCTGATAAGATTACACTTGTTATCAATGGGGAAACTCGTTCCTGCTTACCCCAAACATTACCCGACTTACTCCAACAATTGGGTTTTAATCCCCGCTTGGTGGCGGTAGAGTATAACGGCGAAATTTTACACCGTCAGTTTTGGTCAGAAACAAAAGTACAGCAGGGCGATCGCTTGGAAATAGTCACCATCGTTGGTGGTGGTTAAGTCAATAAACATGAGTAGCCATCAGGAATGTAAATCGATCGGTGTAATGTTTTGCGTTTAGCTAATTGTTTTCCTTTACGACCGAGTTGTTCGCGCAGCTTTTGGTCTTGACACAACCGCTTGAAAGCATGAAAAACCTCATAGCCGGAATTGGGATTCACGAGTATGCCATTTTCTTCATGCTGAACTGTATCTACTACACTCCCCAAGCGAGATGCAATCACAGGTTTCCCAAAATAACCCGCTTCTAAACAAACGATTCCAAAACCCCCAATCGAGGCTTTATTGTTTCCCAAACTTAGCATTGCAAGTATGTCACATGCTGCGTAGTATCCGGCTAATTCCCCCTCAGGTACATACCCAGCAAAATGAACCCGCTTCTGTACCCGCAAGCGATCGGCTAGATTTCTCAGCGCAGATTCATCAGAACCTTGCCCACAAAGTATATAGTGAACATCCATCCCCAGAGTCAGCAGGAGTGTTAAATTCTCAATCACACGATCAAAACCTTTACGCTTCACGAGTCGTCCGACTGAGAGAATGACCACTGCTGTTTCCGGAATGTTATATCCACTCCGCACCCGGACACGTAAATCATCCAGATCACCTTGATGAGCCGAAACACCAAATTTTTCTACTCTAACAGCAGGGTTAATCACATGGGTCGGCGTCTCAACTTGGAAATGGGTAATCAGCTCATCCCGAGTCAAGGAACTGTTACAAACAATTCCTTCGGCTCGTCTGAGGGTGAATTCAAACAGAGAACGCAATATGGGGTTGCGTGACGCCTCAAAAATATCCTTTCCGTGCAGGTAAATAAAAAAGCGAATCGGTAGAAGATAACTTAATACCAAAACAGAAAGAAAATGGTAGCCGTGACCCCATTCAATATAGCGATAGTGATAGCGAAAATACACTTTGATTGCAAACAGACATGACCAAACCGTATTCAGGAAAGCTTGCAGTATACTTCCCAAAAAACTACCACGCCAGAGTTGAGAAATGGGCCAGCGGTATACCGGAAACTTTTGCGCTCTGTCAAATAGTTTATCTCCCGAGCAACTAGCCGCTAAAACTATGACTCGCTCTGGGTCTTGCAAGCAGCGATTATAGATATATTCTTCAATTCCACCCTCTTTTGGTTGGAAGCTACGAGATATAACTAGGATGTCCGGATATGACGCAGTTTTGTCTCGGATTGTTGCTCTTATACGTGAAATATTTTCCATCAGACATTTTGATAACTAAACGTCAAAACAGCATAAAAAACCTACATAAACTTTTGTGAGCTTTGTAATTTCTACTTCCAAATCAATTGAATAAATAAAAAAAAAATTGTTCCAGGTCTTATGAGCTAAAAAAGACTTAATATCCTGAACAACAAAATTTAAAAAACATGAGTACTTGCTCATTATTCGTTGAATTGACATCAGTTTGAATGATGAATTATTAATTATTATTTTTTTGACTTCCCTCAATAATGTAACAGCTAAGATGCTTATGTTTTTAGAGAAAAATTCAATTTTTAATGTTGAAATTCAGTTTGTCGCGACCAGAATTTTCTCAACTAAACACCCTGATTATTGAAAGATGAAGCTATCAAAAGTAGATGAACAAAAGCTGATGAACAAAAGATGAAGTTTTAAAGACGTATATACTTACCAGCATAACTTAAGTGCAGGCTATGCTCAAAAAAATTTATACTTCATACTTCATACTTCAAATGACTCCTGTTGAAATTTTTAAGTCTGGCTGCTGTTAGTAGGATATCTGAACACCACTCAAAATATTATGCCAAAATGCCAAAAAGCTATCTTTCTTAATTATCTTTTTTGAAAAAATCTTTAAATTAACTTTTTTCTGTAAAATATATAAATATTGTTAAAACTTATACAGAACTTTAGAAAAATCTTTCTATTATATTAAAAAATATAAAAAAGCTATTAAAAATTATTTTGAGAAAATAAAAAAGAAATCAAAAAAAGGACTAAGAAAAAAAGGCGTTTGTATAATATAGAACCATAAAACTGGTTTTTGCGGTGTGTATACTTATGGACGCAGGAATTTGGCAAAACAATTGCGGAAACTGGCAATCGCGAATTTAAAGTTTGATGAAAATTTGAAAAATTCAATTGCTGATGAGGTACGGTTATCTACTCCAGAAATCCCCCCAAAGCCTGCTGCGTGTCCAACATCAGAGACGATACATTTGAAATGTAGCCTGTTAAAGAGCTACTGCCAATCAACCACTCTGTGGGGCTATGGGCTGGCGTCATTGACCAAGCACAACACTCATTTGTGCATTGGGAGATGAAAGATAACCAATACTGTTTTTCAACCGACTGTGTCATGGGTAAAAAATTACAACAAGCTATCAAACCCCTCTTAAAATCCCTGTTCCTCCTATGCCTTGTTTTTACATTGGCATTTGGTCATAGTGATGGGGCTCTAGCCGCCAGTGGGGGTAGAATTGGCGGTGGTTCCTTCAGAGTTCCCTCAAGCCGTCCTTACTCGTCTCCTCGCACCTATGCACCTCCTGGTGGCGGTTACGGTGGAGGATACTACGCTCCTCCTTATGGCGGTGGTTTTGGATTTCCGTTCCTGCTTCCTTTTTGGGGTATTGGGGGAGGATTTGGCGGTTTATTGGGCATCTTAGTTTTTATTGCGATCGCCAATTTCCTGTTGCAAACTTTCCGCCGCGTCGCTTCTGGTGACGCTTCTGGTGACAGTGAAGTGGGCTACAGCAGCAACCCTAATGTTTCCGTCACTCGTTTGCAAGTGGGCTTGTTAGCCAGCGCCCGTGACTTGCAAACCGAACTCAACCGCATTGCTGAAACTGCTGATACCAACTCCCCAGAAGGTAGAGCAGAAATCCTGCAAGAAGCAAGCCTCGCTTTGCTACGCCATCCAGAATACTGGGTGTACGCAGGTGGTGGTACCCAACAAGCGCGTTTAAATGCAGCTGAAACTCAATTCAACCGTTTGTCACTTGCAGAACGCAGCAAATTTAGTGAAGAAACTCTTTCTAATGTAAACAACCAGCTTAGAGGAGCTACTCCCAAAGATGCTTTACCTGCTGCTGGTGGTGAACTCGACAACCCAACCCGTCTAATAACTGAAGGACCTGGCGAATACATTATCGTCACATTACTAGCTGCGACCTTAGGTAAATACCAGCTACCAGAAGTTAACAGCGCTGACGACTTGCGTCAAGCTCTACGTCAATTTGGTAGTATCCCTGGTGAGCAACTGCTGGCTATGGAAGTTCTTTGGACTCCCCAAGCTGAAGGCGACACTCTGACTTCTGATGATGTGTTAGCAGAGTATCCTGATTTGAAATTGGTCTAAAGGCGTTGCATAGTAAAAGGATAACTCCTATGGGGTGGGCAAAATGCCCGCCCTTGTTTTTTGGTTTATGGCGGGAGTCTCCTCGAGGTGTGAGATGAAATTTGATGTTGCATCTTTTTTATTTTGGGCAAAAGCTTCAATCCGTGACTTCAACAGTTCGTCCAGTAAGTTTTGCCACAACTGTAATTAGCTCCTTAGAGCGAAATGGCTTAAGAATAAACATCTGAAACCCGGCATTGAAAGCTAGGCTACGATTTTCTGGAAGCACACAACCTGTAACAGCAACGGCGGGAAGAAACCCACCAACCTCTGCTTCTTTGATTCTGATAGAGCGAATTAGCGAATAGCCATCCTTATTTGGCATATTGATATCGCTGATGAGAACGTCTGGTTTCCACTCTTCTATCACTTCAATAGCTTCATCCACTGAAGCTGCCGTGTTCACTTCGGCTTGGTACTGTTCAAAAATGGTCTCCAGCAAATCCAAGTTATTTGCATCGTCATCTACCACAAGTACACGCAAGCCATCAAGAACAGGAGATGGGAAATTCCTTTGTGGTATTTGGTAATTTTCAGGATGCGAGTCGCGAAAAGTATTTTGCATATTAATTTTAACCCCCTAGTTAGTGATTACAATGACTGGAATCGCATTCTAGCGCTTGAAAAACTTTGCCTATTGCTACTCACCAAGAGCTATAGATAGCGGTGAGTAATTCAACTAGAACATCCTCGGTAGGTTTATCGCTTGCCAACAACTTTTTAGCTAATTCCATCGCCTCATTAATAGTTAGCTGCTTTGTTGAAATGACTGCAGCGCATAACTCTTGATTTGTATAACTCAACTCTTGCTTTATCTCTTGCAGTTCGTAATTTTTGTAACACAGTTCTAGCTTATAGCTCTCTATTTGTTCGAGTAAAAACTCTACTTTCTCCTCAAGTTCCTGGATTTTCTGGGCGTCAATACCTGTCAATACTTGAAGATAACTCTCTGCATTACGTATTTGGTAAGACATATTGACTCTCTAACTTAGAGTTACTTGATTAGGGACTTCCAAATAAAAAAATATCCCAAATTTTCTTGTGGGATGGGTGTCCCCACCCGTCCCAATATTTAGGGCGGGCAAGAAGCCCAACGCCAGTCGCCTCTGTCGGGAAAGCCGTCATTCGCGCTGGCTCCCCCACAAGATGGATAATTTATTTCTTGGAAATCCCTTATGCTTAAAACTTTCAATAACTTCTTGCAAAAGTATGATTAATCAATATTTAGAACCGCAGATGCACGCAGATAAACGTAGATAAATTATGGATCTGTGTCCATCTGTGGTTTTTTTTCATAAAATTGACTTTTGCACTCTTGTTTAATGTTGTTAACAGTAAAAGTTCTCGGCTAGCTTAGGAAATAGCCCTGCCTAACTGTAAAAATGGGTCAGAATGTAGAACTCACAATACTGCACCTATAAGAGCATGGAGATTTGAGAAGGAAGAATTTTTTAACATTTTTTTCACGTCACTTGCAGGACGAGGTTTTAAACTAAGGACTCATCACCCAGTCGTGTAGAATACAAATGCGCTGAACGCTCTTTGCGTCTCCTCCAGACTATTTTGACTCCTGAGTTCTGAATTCTTCTATAAATATAAAAAAAGTAAGTGAAGATTTTGTGAATGAGTCAGTAGATAATATAAGAAAGTGTTTAAAAAAGTGGCGCTCTTTCTGAAGTCAACTGCAATCAAACTGCGAGTCATCTAACAGACTTACCCATTAAGTTAGAGCAAACATATTCCTAGCGACGGATGTTTAAAAAAACGTAACGTGCGTCTAACAACGCTCAATAGTTGTCTATGAAAATTCTGCTAGTAGAGGATGAACAAGGGACTGCTGAAATCTTAAAGAATACTCTTACAAGTCACCATTATGTAGTCGATTTGGCGATGGATGGTCAGACTGGACTGTCCCTAGTCGAAGCGTTTACTTATGACTTGGTTTTATTAGATATCATGTTGCCAAAACTGGATGGTCTAAAGTTTTGCAGACAGCTACGCGATCGCAGAAATAGCACCCCAATTTTGCTTTTGACAGCTTTGGACAGTAGCACGAGCAAAGTCATTGGATTAGATGCAGGAGCTGATGATTATGTTGTCAAGCCTTTTGACACCAATGAGTTATTGGCTCGGATACGTGCTTTGATACGTCGAGGAACTCCAGTTCTCTCCTCAGTGATACAGGCGGGAAATATCAGGCTTGACTCCAGTAGCTGTAGAGTCACTTGCGATGGACAACTTTTGCATTTGACTGCTAAGGAATATGCTATACTCGAGCTGCTTTTGCGTAATAGCCACCGGATATTTAGTCAAAAACACCTGCTCGATTATCTCTGGTCATCTGAAGAAATCCGTTTTGAGAATACTGTCAGAGCACACATCAAGGCTTTACGGCAGAAACTTAAGAAAGCTGGGGCGGATGGATTGATTGAGACAGTTTACGGACTAGGGTATCGGTTCAAATTAGGGGAAGATGAAGTTAAGAATCAGGCAGCGGCAACGGTTCACTCCCAAACTGTAGTAGATGCTCCTCAGCCAAAAATCTCCTCCGCAGTGGCTGCCATTTGGGCGCGATTTAAACCCAAGTACAGCGCTCACGTTACGGTCTTAGAACAAGCTATTACGACCCTGGTTGCGGGTACGCTCACTGAAGAACTGGGGCAACACGCACAGCAAGAAGCCCACTTGCTGATTGGATCGCTCGCAAGCTTTGGTTTTGCTGAAGCCTCGCGTCTGTGCCGCGAGATTGAACAAATTTTTCGGGCTGGAATCAAACACAGTCAAGCTCAAGTTCAACGTCTCTCTCAACTTGTTGTAGCGTTGCGGCAAGAACTGGAACAACCAGCCGCAATCGATCCACCAGTTGAGAAGAAGCGATTTGACATCGTTGAGGCAAAAATTCTGGTTGTGGACGATGACCCCCAATTGTTGCAGATTCTGCGCACTTTACTAGAGCCTTGGGGATTCAAGCTTACTCTGCTGGATAACCCCCAACAATTTTGGACCATTTTGGAGGTGTCTAACCCCGACTTGCTGATTCTAGATATGGAAATGCCGGAGTTAAGTGGCATTGAACTGTGTGAGGTGGTGCGAAACCATCCACGCTGGAGTGAGTTACCGGTGCTGTTTCTATCTGTTGACTCTGATGCGGAAACTGTGAATCGGGTGTTTGCTGCGGGTGCAGATGACTATGTGAGTAAGCCAATTATGGCACCAGAATTAATTGCTCGTGTACTCAATCGCCTGGAACACACACGCACATCAAGAGTTTCCCATCTGATTTAGCTCAGCAAGTTCCGCAATTATTGATGCCAATTGAGCTGGTTCGACTGGTTTGGCAAGATGCCTTTGAAAACCTGCAGCAAGAGACTTGCTTTGCTCTTCTTCCCTGACATATGCCGATAGGGCGATCGCCGCAATTCTCCCTATCCCTAACTCGCCATCAAGCGCCCTCACCTGACGGATCAGGGCGTAGCCGTCTTCATCCGGCATCCCAATGTCTGACAACAGAACATCGTACTCACCAGGATTCGCCCTCAGAATGGCGATCGCCTCTTTTGCCGACGTAACCGCCATCACTTGCGCTCCGTACTGTTCAAGAATTGTCGTCAGTAACTCTAATAGACCCGCTTCGTCATCAACGACAAGTACCCGCACGCCTAAGAGCGTTGGCGTGGTATCTAATGGCACTTCTTGCCCTGCCCTCGATACCTGCGACAAATCACTTGACACAACAGTGCCTGTGTGATATTTAACTAATGGTAGCCTCACTGTCATTGTTGTCCCTTGCCCCTCACCCGGACTTTCTGCTTGGATCGTGCCACCGTGTTGCTCTACCAAATGAGACACAATTGAGAGTCCGAGTCCGAGTCCACCATGCGATCGAGTGGTACTGCTATCTGCTTGACGGAACCGCTCAAAAACATGGGGTAGAAAGTCGGCGCTGATCCCCTGACCTGTGTCAATGACTTGAACCTGGGCAAATGAGCCAATATGCTCAAGTTTGACTGTCACTCGTCCCCCGACTGGGGTGAATTTGATGGAATTAGAAAGTAGATTCCAGAACACCTGCTGTAAACGCTCCCGGATCGCCTGACACCCATAGGGTGTCAGGCGATCCGAGTACGGTTTCTATTTGAATATTTTTAGCCTCAGCTGATAGACGGGCAACATCAATGGCTGCCTGAATCACAGGTGCGAGAGCAATCAAACTGACATTAATGTGGAGCTTGCCTGTGGTAATGCGTGAGATGTCTAAGATATCTTCAACCAGGTTAGCTAGCGACTTGCCGCTAGCCTCAATTATCTCCAGTGCATTAGCAGTCTGTTCGGCGTCAAAAGAGTGCTTACGCAGCAGCCTAGCCCAGCCTAGTATGGCGCTCAGAGGGTTCCGTAGTTCGTGAGAGACGATTGATAAGAACTCATCCTTAGTACGGTTGGCTGCCTCGGCTGCAGTCCTCGCCGACTGCTCATGAATCAGTAGCTGGTTACGTTGTGACTCAAACAGCTTACGCTCAGTGATGTCACTTATGGCGAGGAGTATCATTTGATGATTGTTTGCTCGCAAGACTTTACAGGCATTAACCAGCATTGTCTTGCGTCCGATGTTCTCAAATGTATGCTCTACCTCAAAATTATCGATCTGGTTGTTTTGAGGGAGAACTTCTTCTAAGAGCGATCGCAGCTGGGGAATGTTCCACTGACCATTTCCTAGCTCGAAGATACTGTAATGTTCTGTTTCGGCTTGTGAAACCAGGAAAGTCTCATAGAAATACTGATTCGCTGTCACCACTCTCAAGTTCATATCAAGCACTAAGAGAGGTTGCTGTATTGTCTCGACGATCGCTTCGGCGTAATCACGGGATTGTTTAAGCTCCTCGGTGCTGCGTTTGAGGGCGTCAATATCGACCAACACGAGCACCGCGCCATCAATTTGATTTTCCAGGGTTTTGTAAGGGCGTATCCGTAGGTCATACCAATGACCCTCAGTGTCTTGAACTTCTTGTTCTTTAATGACCAAGGTGTCAATCACCTCTAAGATCATTTGCTCTAAGTTAGGAACGTTAATATTGGGCTTGATATGATTAAGCGGTCGCCCCATATCAGTGGGGATCAGGTTGAAGATTTTCTCCGCCATCGGGGTGAAACGTCGGATAGTGAGATCATTTGCTAACATCACAATGGGAATATTGACACTGCTAAGTAGATTGCGCAGATCGTTGTTGACCTTGTTTAATTCTTGAATCCGACTGTGCAATTCGTCGTTAGTTATGCTCAGTTCTTCATTAGTCGATTGAATCTCTTCTTTGGCGGTTTCTAGTTCCTCATTTGTGCTTTGTAACTCTTCGTTGCTCGACAGGATCTCCTCATTAGCGGTCATGAGTTCTTGGTTAGTTGCTTCCTGATCCTGAATAATCGATTGCAGATACTCTTTAGTTGCACTCAGCTCCTGTTTCGTGGCAGCAAGTTCTTGTTTTAGCTGGATAAGTTCCTGCTCCGTCGCTGTCTGCTTCCCCCTTCTAGGCTTCACCCTCCGGTCGTCATCAAGTGACTGAGCAATACCTGACACTTGAACGTCCTCAAACAAAACTAAAAAGTAGCGTTCTTGTGAAGGGGGAACCTGGAAAGGAATAACCTCAAAATTGAGTTCTCTCAATTGCTCTTTAGTTGTGAGTTGGATGCCTTCCTTTCTCACCGCGACATCTAAGCGTTTCGCCTGGAGGAACGCTGTGCGCAGCTCTAACCGCAAGCTTGCTTGAGCCATTTTGAGCAAATTGAAGCTTGGCTTTCCGGGTGCTGGTGCAAGGTAGGGACTGGTTTCTCCCCGAAATTGTACAATTTCCAGATCGCTGTTGATAATCACACCAGGTGGGGCATATTTATTCCAGACAATCCGGTCAGCTTCTTTGTGCAAATCAACACCTTCCCCAGCATCGGAGTCCCTAGCCTCATCCTTCATTTTCTGTCCTGAATAATTGCTGGTAAAGAAGTCAAAATTTAGCCGAGTCGGTGTCAACTTTCGGGAATAAATTTTCTGCTTTTTGTTTACTAAGGTAAACAAGTCTGAGTACTCGCCCGTACTCTCCGAGGTTCCCAGCAGAAGAAAGCCTGTTGGTTTGAGGCTGTAATGGAACAACGGTATCACCTTCTTCTGCAAAACCGGTCCCAAATAAATCAGTACGTTCCGACAACTAATGAGATCCAGATGCGAAAAAGGTGGGTCACCGATCAGGTTTTGCTTGGCAAAAACACACATCTGGCGGACAAACTTGCTGACCTGGTATCCGCCCTCCACTTTGTTAAAAAAGCGTCGTAGACGTTCTGGTGAAATCTCATCTACTAAACTCGGTATGTATGTAGCTCCTCGGGCTTTCTCAATAGCAAAATTACTGATGTCTGTGCCAAAAATCTGGATTGTGGGCGAACTTTGCCGATCATCCAAAAACTCCAATAAGCAGATGGCAATCGAGTAAACTTCCTCACCTGTTGAACACCCCGCCACCCAGATGCGGATTGGCTCCTCGGGCGCTCTATTCTGCATTATGCTGGGAAATACGTGATTTTTTAAGGCTTGAAATACATCACTGTCTCGGAAAAAACTCGTGACATGGATCAATAAATCCTGGAACAAAGCTTCCACTTCCGCAGAGTTGTTCTGAAGATACGTAACGTAATCCTCGAGTTTTTCCAACCTGTACAGAGCCATCCGCCGCATCATTCGCCGCTTGAGGGTGGTGTGCTTGTAATTGGTAAAATCAATTCCTGTGGCAGTCCGGAGCAACTTGAAGATGTTATGCAGAGGATTCTCGCCTAGTGAGGGTTCCTCAAGCGTTTCTACTGGCGTTGGGTGGGTGACATAGGGATGGCGGCTGATATTAGCCAGTTTCTCGGCGATCGCCGCAGGAGGCAGAATAAAGTCCACGTGACCCGTAGCAGCAGCCGTATTCGGCATGCTAGTGAATTTTGCCGTTGCTTCACACTGAGCAAAGGTAATCCCGCCAGCCGCCTTGATTGCCCTTAGTCCCTGTGCACCGTCTCCATCCGACCCCGACAGAACGATTCCAATCGCTTTGCTCCCCCGCTCCTCTGCCAATGAACTAAAGAAAACATCGATTGGCATATACATCCCACGCGTCTTCTCACGGGGCAAGAGTTTAAGCCTGCCTTGGGTAATGGTCATCTTTGTGTTCGGCGGAATGACGTAGACGTGGTTAGGTTCCACTGATATGCCATCCTGCACCTCAATGACTGGCATTTGGGTTGCCCTGGCAAGAATCTCGCTCAACAAGCTCTTGTATTGGGGAGCCAAATGCTGAATCAGCACAAATGCCATGCCAGTATCAATCGGTAGATGCCTAAGCAACTCAGTGAAAGCCGTCAATCCGCCAGCAGAAGCTCCAATCCCAACGATAGGAAATAATTCTTTATTTGTTTCCTGCTCCTCAACTATTTCTTCCTTAGCAGTGGATTTAGGCTCGTTAGACTGAGGGTCATTCATTATTTATAGCCAAGGACATACGCCTAAATAGTTAAAGGAGCAGTGTTTGTGTCCATAATTATAACTCAATAGCCATCCGACGAACGGCAATTGAGCAGGCGATTGCCCAAGGCTTCGCCGTCAGCTCTGCCGAACGGGGCAGTGGCAAAGCCAATCGCGCGCAGCGCAGACGCATAAAGGCGTATCAGTGAACTACCTACACCGACCGTCGGTCAGTGTAGGCTTCCAGCTTCATTGACAGATGCTTTTCCACCTTTCGGCTTATTGGTCTTACTCTGCCTCGGCACGGCAAGAACGGGGTTCCCTCCGTCCATTGATAATATCCGAATTCCTTCATTTCTGATGTTCAGTGCTGCATTATCATCACGGTCATGATGAGTATTGCACATGGGACAATCCCATTCACGTATATCGAGCGTTAACTCATCAAGAATATGACCACAGTATGAACAGGTTTTGGAACTAGGGAAGAATCTTCCTATTTCTACAAGTTGACCATCTTTCTGTTTCAACTTATAATCAAGGAAATTAACAAACATTCCCCAACCCACATCGGATATTGACTTTGATAGCTTGCGGTTCCGTACCATTCCCTTCACGTTTAGATTTTCTACAATGATGATTTGGCTTTCATCTACCAGTTTCCTACTTAATTTGTGTAGGAAGTCTTGACGGGAATTTGATACTCGTTCATGAACCTTGGCTACAAGTTTTCTGTATTTGTTTCTTGAGTTACTCCCTTTAACTTTACGGGCAAACTTCTTCTGTTTTCTTGCTAGATTCTTCTCATGACGCTTTAAGTGTTTCGGGTTTGAATGTTTGGTAACTTTATTGCCATCATGAACAATAGCAAAGTCTTTCAACCCAAGATCAATACCAATTGTTTTGTCACCAGATACAAGACCCGAAATACCTTCAGTCTCAAGCAGAATCGAAGCAAAGCACAGAACTGAAACTCCAGGAACCACCACGAAGCACACGACGATTATTGTCGCCGCCAACTTCCCAAACTGATCCATCTGTGGGTGCGCCATCGTAATTTTTGTGCCAAGAGTCAGCACACCACTCCCAGACTAACCCATGCATATCATACAAGCCAAAGGCGTTTGCCACCTGAAAACTACCTACAGGTGTTGTTTCTTTTCGGTATTTAGCTTTTTGTTCCCAAGTGTGAGTATCGCTTTCACTACAATTTGCTAATTCAGCGGTAATTGTTTCGCCAAAGTGGAAGGGTGTCGTCGTTCCAGCACGACAAGCATACTCCCATTCCGCTTCACTGGGTAAGCGATAGTGTCGTCCAGTTTTTGCAAACAGCCTTGCACAAAATTCTACCGCTTCGTGCCAAGAAACATTTTCAACTGGTCGATTTGCACCTTTGAATTTGGATGGATAAGGGTTTAAAGATTGTTTGACTTTGGGTAAAGCTGCTACCGCTTTCCATTGTGCTTGAGTCACGGGAAACTTTCCCACAAAAAAAGGTTTGATAGTCACTTGGTGTTGTGGACGTTCGTCACCATCCCCTTCATCATCTGTTGAACCCATCATAAAAGTACCGCCAGGAACCGCTACCATTTCCAGCGTGACTTCATTACCTAAATTTTCTGCATAAAACTTTGTACTGTGACAATCACGGCTGATTTCGTTACCTTGTGCGTCTACTGTTACTACGTCAAATTCAAAAGTCTCTAAGGAGAATTCATAGAAGGCTTCTAATTCAGGAATTAGCGTTGTGACTTTCTGTTGTTGAAGCGGTGATTCCGGTTCGGAAATCCCCAAAATGGGTTGTGCAAAAAAGTTTGTTGCATTCAAATCTTGCAAAACTTCTATTGCTGATTGATACCTTTCTTTTGCCAAATGTTTCAGCAACTTATCCAAAATTTGCCCTAGATCATCGCTGATAGTCACCCCTTTTTGCTGTAAATGTTCTCGCCAGGACCATTTACCGTTCATGGGATCGTAAAGACTATCATGAATTTGTCCATGAGGATCTTGTAGAGGCAAACAGTGCGTGAGAAGACGCACACAAGTGACTCCTAAGGCGTACAAATCACTCGCCTGACAGGCAAATCCAGCCATTTGCTCGCTAGGTGCATAACCAATTGTATATAACACCGTCGCTTGTCTTGATAAACTGGTTTGCGTGACCTGCTTCGCACCGCCAAAGTCAATCAAGACGAGTTTGCGATCGCTTTGGCGGCGAATAATGTTTTCTGGTTTAATATCTCGATGAATAACGTTACGCTCGTGAATAAATTGGAGAACCGGTAACAAATCAGCTAAAAGTTCTCGAATTTGCTCTTCACCAAAGACTTGTTGCTGAAGTTCTTGTAACAGAGTTTGCCCTTGAATAAACTCTTGTACCAAATAGAGGCTAGAACCTTGTTCAAAGTAAGCAAGTAATCTGGGAATTTGCCAGTGATTTTCTCCCAGTTCATAAAGTCGCTTCGCTTCTTCCTTAAACAATTCTGCTGCTTTCGTACGTTCTGAAGTTCCCTGAACTTGTGGGAAGAATTGCTTGATGACGCAAGGAGCATCTAGTCTATCAACGTCTTGAGCTGCATATGTTCTGCTAAACCCGCCTTCGCCTAATAATCTCAATACACGATAGCGGCTCCTCAGGAGTTTACCAAAGTTGCTTTGTCCACAACTGGTACAAAATATATTGCTGTCAGCGCTGAAGGGATTGGAGCAACTGGGATTTTGACAAATTTGCATAGTGAGCCATGTATCGCATCTTGTCCAAAGTTGGCTCTAAACATGAGCTATTTTTATACAGTTATGTATATCTACACATAAATCACTATCCATCCGCTTGCAGTCGTAGCATAGGCAAAAACAGATGAAAAAATTTTGTGTTTCCGTTTACGTGGCGTTAGAAGTTGCTAAAGAAGTTTCTAAATATGAGTAACTATGAGCGCACGGATTTATGCACTAAAAGTGATAATAGAATGAAGCTGGTCATTTTGTCAAGTACCTTGGAAAGGAGAGATCTTGAGCAGGGGAGAATCATTTCTCGCCAAGAGGAGCCTGAATTCGTATGAAAAAACTTTAGTAAAAATCTAGTCTAATATAGCCTTATATTTACAAAAAAATGCTACTTTAATACTGAGCGTTCAATCTTGAGCTACCTCAAAAAAGATTAAGCAGACCTTAATCTAAAACTAAAAGTAATCCCAAATTAACTAACTAGTTCTAGAGGGATAAGGGATGTCTGGTAGTACATCCAAGGCGAAAAACAACTATGTTCTGCCGTGCCAACGGTAAAATAGTTGTTGCTTAAACCCGTATGTAGTAGTCTGCCTATATTTGACTACGTAAAGCGGAACTATGAGTCCTGAGCAAAAACCAATACAGTTCAGTTAGAGCTAAAAACCTGATTTTGCGTAGATTGGGTTGAGGACCGAAACTCAAGATTCTCAACAAGAGCCAGAGGCTCTAATATGTCGTTACCAGGTTGAACCTGGTAACGAGGGTTTGGAGGCTTTGCCGACTCACTGTTGCAACAAGTGCAAGATCTCAGTACAGGCTTGGTTGGGTTTCGCTTACGCTCTACCCAACCTACAATTATCCTTAACAGCAAAGGAACACCCCGAATCTGGTCGAATCATAAGAATAAGCGCTTTCCAATCGCCTATTCTCTCCAACCCAAGGGTGGCTCGATTAGGGTTTGCTCGGACTTGCCGACGCTCGCACCTGGCTTATTCACAATCTGCACTGTGGTTGCCTGAGGACCTTCTTCACCCTCTTCTACGGAAAAACGGACACCTGTACCAATTTCTATGCGGTCAAAGTCGTCATGGAGAACGCTATTGCGGTGGAAGTAGATTTCCTGAGCGTTGTCTATGGTTTTGATAAAACCATATCCTCTGTCTGGAAATAGCTTTGTGACAAGTGCTATACTCTCCTGCGGGTCATCGTGAGTTTTGGCTTTATCACTTTCTTGCTGGCGCTTGGAGAGTTTTCTCAGCTGCTGAACCGCCGCTTTAAATGCATCTCGAACGACTGCATCCAGTGGCGCATACTGGTTAGTGTCTGATGGGTTGCTTTCGGCTACAAGTTCGTGTCCAGGTGGTACTGTGATATCAATCCGCACTCGGTAGGGAGAACCACTACGCGGGCGATCGTGTATCTTTTCTATTGCAATGTGGCAGCTACTAATATAGTCGCAAACTTGCTCAAGTTTGCCAATCTTTTCGTTGACTAAATTATCAAGGGCATCACTTTTGTCTACATTGCGATAAGTAATTTCTGGTGCTACTTTCATAATGCGTGATTTAAGTTTCTAAATTTTCTTTGTACACAAGCCCCAGCAGCCTTGCGCGTGTACCGAGGTTTGAGTGGAAATGACATTACATTCATCTATGCGCCGATCGCTATTCCTCTAATCGTTGATTCATTGGACATTTGTCGAAAACGCATACATATACCCATCGTTACGATGAATTGATTTACAGTATTTGTGACGCACTGGACTAACTTTGCCTTTGGGTGTCCTCATTTCAAAAACTCCGCTTTCTCGAACGGTCAATCTACCAACGTGAGTCCCTGCGAACTTCCCAGATGGGAGAATTACGCATACCATATCGCCAGTCTGAAAACCAAAAAACGTTTTACACCGTGTTCTATGCTTAGCGGGAAAACCGTATTTATTTGGTGTACACATCTGACGGCTTCCCCATCCCTTAGCCGCAATAAGCAACGGTTCTTGTGCCAAAATATGCAGGTCATTGACAACCCCAACACATGCAGCATCTAGCCAATGAGTTTTAGGCAGTTTCAAGCGGCTGCGGTTATATTTTGTCCTACCACCCGTCCCGGTTTCAATGGGCAAGCCTGTTTGCTGTAGTCTTCTAAACAGTTCCCATCGCGTGGAATTGACTGCGGTTGCATCCTTTAAAGGTTGCTTGGCTTGCTTTAAGATGCGGTTCACTACATCTGATTTCCCACTCAGGAAGTCCTTAATGTCCCTATTCCCCTTAGCTTGGTTGCATGGACGGCAAGCCAAAGTGAGGTTAGAAACGCGCGAACTACCGCCTTTTGATTTTGGGTGAATGTGTTCAATTTCAAGCGGTACATCTTGAACGTTGCAATAAGCGCACCTCCTATCCCACTTTTCGAGCAAATATTCTCGCACTTCGTATCCTGCAAGCTCACCTTGTTGGTACTGTTTCCCAGATATCTCAGGATTTTGCATTGCTTGCGTATCAAATTTCACTAGCTCTTGAGATATGCCTGTGATTGGAACATATCGACGGATACGATTAACCCAAGTCAATACGTTTTCTACTCTAGATTGCAGGCTAGGCGGCAACCATCCATCTGAACGAGTACGGTTTAAAAAGCGTGGCTTGCGATACCTGGTTTTGCGGTTGCGCCGATTGCGACGAATAGCGCGACGCGATTCTAAGTCATTTTTGATTTGTTGCCCTCTGTGGGTTAACTCAGCACCCCAGATAACTTTGCCACACTGCACAATTGCTAACCCGGTAGTCTTAGAGCCTGGGTCAATTTTTAGTTGATGCGGTTGTGTCCTGGGGTTAGCAACCCCGTATTTTAATATAACTGTGAACGGGTAACGCCGATAGATAGCGGCTTTTCCTTGTTTCAGCAATCGTCTTGCTTGTCCTGGTAGTACAGGGTCAAGTGGTTGTTTATCGGCATCTAGAACGAATACAAAATTAGACATTTGTCCTCCCATCTCTGGGGTAAAGTTTTCCTCGTCAATGTTAGTCAGGCTTGTGTTTTGTCAAAGACACTTCCGCGCGCTAAATACAGAACTTAATCTTTGACGACAGAGCTACAAGCTGGAAAGCACCTATAGGTGTCTTGACCTCACTAACGTAGCCCCCAAAGGCTTAGACTGGCTATCTTGTCCACTGTTGTCCAGTGTTTAGCGGATAGCTGTTGTCTTTTGGCTGTTTGCAGCCTTATCTAGTAGATCCCTGACTTCTTGATCGGTTGTTTGCGGAAAGTCTTCGTACCACAAACCAACACTGTAGAAGGGATTTGGTGTCGCCGCACAAACAACTTCATCTACTTTGGATTGAAATTCTTGACAAGTTTCGGATGCAGAAACTGGTACGGCAACTATGATCTTGGCAGGTTTTTGTTGCTGCAACGCTACAACAGCCGCACGCATAGTTGCACCCGTTGCTAAACCATCATCTACCAAAATCACAGTACGTTCATGCAGCGTTGGAACGGGATGTACGCCACGATAAAGGCGTTCGCGTCGCTCTAATTCCTGTTGTTCTTTTGCGACTACCTGGTTAATAGCTGCCTCGGATATACCAAGCGATCGCACAATATTCTCATTTAATACCCGCACTCCACCAGAAGCTATAGCTCCCATTGCGAGTTCTTGTTGTTCGGGTACACCCAGTTTGCGTACCACAAAAACGTTTAAAGGGGCATTTAATGCTTTAGCAACTTCAAATGCGACGGGAACACCCCCCTTGGGAGCGCTAACACCAGCACATCTTGGCGGTTAGCATAAGCTGCCAACTCTTTAGCCAAAATTTGACCTGCTGCCTTTCGGTTTTTATATAGCATAGTGTAGCGCTCCTTTTTCGTTTTTAAAGGAATGAGTTTTTAAGTATAAAAGCGCATCCTTCTTTGGTTACCTTTTCATGTTGAATTTTGGCTCTTGGGTTCTAAGCTTTTGCTTAATCTTTATTAGTGTTATCCCCTAATATTAAAAACTTATAAATTTCCTTTCCTCTGACTAATGGAAGGTTGTGTCAGTTTTATCAGTCTACTTAGAGAATGAATTAAAATGCAGATCCAAATATCACGATAAGTTAGTTTTGTTTGATATTTTTCCGGAGTTAAGCCATGTCACATCAAACTATTATCATTGGTGCAGGACTAGCAGGGCTAAGTGCAGCTTATGAACTGGTACGCGCAGGGTTGGATGTCCAGGTTTTTGAGGCGCGTGAGCGTGTGGGTGGTCGCGCTTATACCGTTGAACTAGGTGCAGGACAATATGGCGAGTTAGGTGCTGAGTTTGTGGACGATAACCACAGCGCGCTCATGACTTATGCAGCCGAGTTCGGTATCCAACTTGACCCTGCAACCAAATTTCCTGACGACCTCTACTGGTTTATAGAGGGAAGTCTTCGCAACCGTATATCCCTCACAAAGGAACAAAGCAATGCTTTAGACGATTTCTATGCAAAACTCGAAAGCCTGCTTGAAGAGCAAAAAGACCCGCAACAGACCTTAGATCAGTGGTTGGATACGCACTCAATTGCGCCCTTTGCCCATCGAATTGCCCGTTGGCTCGCTTCTTCATTCTTTGCAACCGACCCAGAGTTGATTGGCATAGGTTTCTTTGCTTATCTTACAGGTATCAGCGACACTGGCTGCAATATGCGAGTTCGTGGCGGTATTTCGCGTCTGGTAAATGCCTTAGCTCAACATCTCCAAGAGCGAGTTCACATTGGCACTCCCGTGCGTCGTATCCAGCAAACAAGTGAGACTGTGACTGTTAATGTTGAGACAGCAAGCGGTTTAGTTGAGGTTGTGGCTGACAGCGTGATAGTGACGATTCCTTGGAGCGTGCTGCGTCACATTCCGATAGAAGCACCACTTGTTGACGCACAGCGAGAGGCTATTTCCAGCTTACCTTACGGTGGTGTCGTCAAGACCTTATTGCAATATCCACACCGCTTTTGGTCAAAGCCAAACTTTGGAATTGTGCTGCTTGGGGGTGATTACCAAGCTATCTGGGAGCCGACTTTCGCTCAGATGGGGACGGAAAAAATTCTTTCCTGTTTCAGTGGGGGTACTCGCAGTTTAAAGTTATCTGAGCACGCTAGTGAGTTAGCAGTGGCAGCAGTAAATACTATCTATCCTGATGCACCGCAAATTATCACCTCTCGTTCTTATGACTGGAGTGCTGATGAATGGGCGCGAGGTGCCTACTGCTATTTTAGACCGGGAGACTTGCATCGCTTTAACCCACATTTAACGCAGTCTGCTGGTCGGGTTTTCTTTGCTGGCGAGCATACTGCCCCTGTGGAGTATCGTGGTTATATGGAGGGCGCAATTCGCAGTGGTCAGCGTGCTGCACAACAAATCCTTAACTTATTAAGCGAATAATTCTTTTGCATCTGTCTGTGGTAATGATGGACGCAAGCAAAGATATAATAATGGACCAAACAAGGGTAAGAGCGCAACTGCCCAAAAAATACGAGGGTCTTTAAGACCTCTTCGTGCCATGTCATCATCGAATAGTGAAGTTATGGGAAATATTAGGCACATCAAACAGAAGTCGATACTGATGAGGTGAACAAATTGCTGAGTCTGAAATTGCTGAACGTAATCTTGCCAATTTCCAGCAATTGTTGCATAAGCTAGTATGCAAATTGTACCAATCACAAGAGAAACTCCTGTTGAGCGCCGATCAAGAATTTCCAGTAACTTATCCTTTTTTCCAAAGAATTGTTGATGAGATTGACGAAAAATTAAATACGGCAAAAGACAGATGACACCTGTGAAGTTTGACCCAATGAAATAGGGCCAAGCGCGAAAGTTTTGCATTTTGCCATCGGCAAACATTAGGCAAGCATAAATCATCGGCCAGATACCCATCAGGCAGAATATAGCTGGGATGATGGCGTTAAGCTTTCCCCAGTGGAGTGTCAACAGCTTCCCTCCTAAAGACCATGTGTCTGATTGATCGAGTGGAGCCAACCATATAGTGTAGGCGACAAATCCTATCCAGATGATCAACAAAACGGCTTTTCTACCCATAACTTCTAAAGCTTGAATTGTGAAGTATGAGACGAAGGTAAAAATGAGAAGAATAAATAAAGTATAGTTTTTTTATTCTTCATACTTCATTCTTTCGTTTGTGAAGCTGCCATGCAATCCATAAGGAATGTGGTGCTTTAAGTGCAGACGAGCGATTGGGCAAAGCCCAGTGCCGAAGGCAATCGCCCCTTTTTCCAAACAAGTTCCGTCCAAAATAACGACATCAGTTCGATTGTGATCTGCATCATAGACCAATGTCAGCACCCACCCATCATCTTCTTGAGTACTGCCTGGTCGAGGTACAAACACAGGTTCCCCAAGGAAACCTTTAGGTGCAGCACTCCAAAATTCTTGTTCACCGTATTCGGGATCAACTTTAATAATCGCTTGCTGGGGTGCATCGCCTTGTGGTTGGTGAGCAGCTGCTAAGAATATGCACTGATGTGGTTTACCAATCCGATCAGGATGAATAAACGGAAACTCACACGAACGCTCAACAAGTAAATCTCGTTGTGCTGTTTTCGTTTTCAAGTTGAGGTGAAAACGCCACAGCTGTGCAGGAGGTCGAGCATCAAAGTCAATTTCCTGGTAATTCAGATTGTGGTCAATGCCTGGAAAAGTTTCATAGCAAACTGAGTCAACAATCAATTCGTCGCCCTGCTCAAAAGCGTTGGCATGGTGGAAAACAAAACAGGGGTCTGTTTCGATAACTTGAACTTCTTGAGAGGGATCGCGAGGGATGAGCCAAATTTTAGTCGGGCTACGCCTGTGAAACTTAATGCACTCCGCTGCTCCCCGAAAGCCAAGCAGATATGGTAGGGGATTAAAGGAAACTGGATTTTGAAAGAACAGGCAATAGTTTGGCGTAATCGCAAAATCGTGGATGAAGGCAAAGCCTGGAATTCGATGATCGTGTTGTTGTACAACTTTACCAGCCTGGTTCAACTCATAGACACTGATAGTTGTGATCGGACCAGGTTTGATGGCGAAAGTGACTAGACGGGGTTCCCGATTTTCATCACCAGGATCTATCATCGGATGAGCAGCAAAGGGCGAGTCTTTGTGCAGAACGCCGTCCAGCGTTTCGATCCCCAAAGTTTCTAACGTGTTGGGATCAAGACGATAGGGATGCGAAGCCTCCCACAGGGCTAGCAGTTTTTCGCCCCAGTAGATGATATTGGTGTTGGCAACGTTCTTCTTTCTTAAGTCAAAGGCGTTTGCCAACCAGCCTCCTGGTTTTTCGGTTCCAAACACACCCCGGTAGACCATCCTACCTGCTTTCTGTTCTGCACAGTAGCCTTCTGTACGAACAAAGCGATTGCGGAAATGAGCGCATCCGTTGGAGAAGGCGATCGCACAAATCATACCATCTCCATCGAAAGGGTGATGAATCTCCCGACCGAAGATATCTAGTAGACCAGGACCGTTGCGAAACAGTGTACCGTTTAGATTGGTTGGAATTTCTCCCTCAACATCCTCAATCCAATAGTCATACTCTTGATTGAGTGAGCAATTAGCTCCCTGCCAGTCTTCCAACTTGTAGGGTTTAGATTCACAGGAGGATGTATTTTGTTGGGATGGAATTGTTTGCATCAGCCAAAAGTCAACTCTATTTAGTGAAAATCAATAGCGGGTTGGAGAAGCAGCATAATTGCTCCCACGATGACGAAGGATAAAGTTACCCAAAACAAAGTCAGATTCAGCCGCATAATGTTTTCTTTCCTTATGTACAAATGCCTGTATCTACATAGACCTATCACATCTCCCGCCTGTAACCACTGGGTCTTTTGGCAATTGGAGATGTGATGAGCTTTAAGTTTCCAGATTAATTAATCCTGGTTAAAGTTAAGTTACATAGATGCTATGAAGATTAAAGACTGTTGATCGTCTTTCTCTGGTTAGGTTTATCAAGTTATTTCTAATTTGATATGATGTCCGCCAAATTACCCATAATTACAGAACCCCACCCCTAACCCCTCCCCGCAAGCGGGGAGGGGACGTGAAGCGTAGCTTTACGGGGGACTCGGGATCCCCTCTGGGGATAGGGGGAGGGGGTTTTCCAGGATTTGTTGGTCATTGAGCGGACATGATATGAGATACTGCGGGCTAATATATTTTGTGTCTGAAGGCTTAGGAAATTTGTAATTTTTTGTAAATTGCAACCATATAAATAGAAGGGGCAAAGCCCAGTAGACTTTCCCCTCTATCTTGACTATGCTGCTAAGACAGCAGCTAGTCATATTGTTTCAACAAATCTTAGATGCTCCTCCTAACTCCTTTAAAAGGGAGGGTTGGAGAATCTGATTTGTTCTCAGCGCTCAATTAAATAAGTCTCAAGCTTGCAGTACCACCCCGCTTTCTGCTGGTTCTGCTACCACCCATTCAGAATACACATCCTCAATAAATCTGCTTTGATTATCAATTAAGTGACTGTTGCTGGCTCGTACTTTTAGGGTCGTTAGATAGACTCCCTGCAGTATTTGATGTCCATAACCGATGACTTGACCTATCTGTCCTGTCATTTGATGCCGTACGTAATCTCCGATATTCAGCATATTCATAACTCCCTGATGTAAGAGATTCATTGGCTTGTTTTTTGCTGTTTGTGCGCGTTTCTGTCACTCGGCATAGCCATTAGACAGAATTACTCTTTTTACTAGTGCTGCATTTTAGTGCTAAGTCCGGAGCATTTTCCAATCAGCACTTGGTATGAGTGCAAGGTTGTTCTTGCCCCTACACACAACACTGTTAAAGCTGTAGAAATTAAGCTGCAACTTGAGCTTTGCTCTCTATTGAGGGCATGGTTTGAGCCAGTAGATGTGTGTAGATCTGAGTCAACCGGGATGCCACACTATGCCAACTGAAAGCGATTTCTACACGTTGGCGACCAGCCTCACCTAATTGATCTCGCCAAGTTGGATTGATCACAATGCGGTCAATAGCATCGGCAAAAGCGGCTTCATCTTTAGGGGGAACAAGTAACCCAGTCACTTCAGGTACGACTGTAAACTGTAACCCCCCAACATCACTAGCCACGACTGGAGTCCGACTTGCCATTGCTTCAATCGCAACTAAACCAAAAGGTTCGTAGTGACTTGGTACAACACACACATCTGCGGCTGCATAGTACAAGGGGAGAACAGAATCATCAAGGCGACCTGGAAAGGTTGTGCAATCTTCCAATCCGAGTTCAGCCACGATCCCGGCGATGCGATCGCGCTCGTTCCCATCGCTGTGACCTGGACGATAGCCACCTCCAATAACGAGTTGTAGGTTATCTGAACAGCGCAAACTCGACTTTGCAATAGCTCGCACGAGTGTCTCAATTCCCTTGCGCCGATCAAAACGACCGACGTAGAGAACCATCTTGGCATCAGGTGCAATTCCTAATTCTTGCCGTGCTGCAGACCTTTGAATTGACCCAAACTTATCGATATCAGTCCCACAAGGAATCACTTCTATTTGCCCTTGGGTGGAAACGAGTCTTCGCATATGTTCCTGTTCTTGAGGACTTGTTGCAACGACTCGATCCACAGTTTCCAGACAGGCTTTTTCAACGGCTAGTCGCTTGCTACCAATTGCTGGGATATCAGAAATAGCACTGTACTTGACTACTCCCAAAGAGTGGTAAGTATGCAACTGAATCAACGGTTGCTGCTTTTTCAGTTCCATACCCACCCAAGAGGACAACCAGTAGTTGGTATGAATCAGAGGGTACTGAAATCCTTGCTCCTGCTGGAATGCTTTGAACTCTGCGATGAATTCAGGCATATGGTCGAATAAGTCATATCGCCCTATAAACGCCGCAGGTCCAGCCTTCAAGCGGATAGTGCGACATAATGGTCTATGTTGCACAATGGCAGCTTGCTCACGGCTACTTCGGCGAGTGAACATATCCACCTGCCAACCTTGCTCAGCAAGGGCAAAACCTACTTGACGCACATAGACATTTTGTCCCCCAGCCTCTTCCTGTCCAATTTCTGCAGCCGGGTCTCCATCAACAGAAATCAGAGCGATGCGATGTTTTTTGGTCGGTAACATAGTTGAACTTCACCATATGGCAATATTCCTGCCTCAGCTACCAAAAGAGAAGGTACTAGAACCCTTTTCTCAAGATCGAGGGCAGGTACAACGAAGCGCACAGATACCAGCCAAGGACACTGACGAGAACAAGGCATTACTCGTAAGAATGCTGCTCGTTCAGTCTCCTCCCAATGCCGACGAAGTTAGCTGACGGGCTAGGACTGAGAGATGTCCTTCTGTGGGAGAGAAAAGAAGAAAAAAAAAGACAGAAGAAAAAACTAGAGTAATTTTGTCTTTTTTCATTCTTTCATTTTTCATTCTTTCCTCTTTTGTGAGATTAGCCCCAAACTTGGTTCCTCCGCTCCAAAATTACCCCGACATAACTAAATGTTTGGGGCAATCCGTGGATTAGGCAGACTGATGTAGATTTGTTAAGAATTTAACCTGTAAGGTGATTTAAGTCAACCTTTTTTACGGGTGACTCCTACTAGCTACAAGCACAAATGCGCTTCAATATGTTCCATTGCAAGTTATGCAAACACTGAACAACATTATTTGGCTATACTCGCCTGCTGAAAAATTAGGGTTATATTGCGTTTCTACCATAAACGTTATCATGATTATACGTTGATTAAAGAAAAAAAGCTACGATTAAACATAAATTTATCTAAACATAGATTTTTTTATCAATTAATATATATAGAAACATCAATTGTAGCAAGGCATCCCTTTTTATCAATTAATATATATAGAAACATCAATTTGTAGCAAGACATCCTTTTTTATCAATTAATATATAGAAACATCAATTGTAGCAAGGCATCCCTTTTTATCAATTAATATATATAGAAACATCAATTTGTAGCAAGGCATCCTTTTTTATCAATTAATATATAGAAACATCAATTTGTAGCAAGGCATTTCGTTGAAATAGTATTTAAATAAGATGGCATGGAATTCAAATAACATGAGATAAGAGAGTAGTTAGATATAAATCTGCTTATATGAAAATTCATTAAGAAACATTTTTTTAGTATTAACGTGAAATCTTTAAAGTTAATTTAGGTTAAATAACTCATTTTTTTACGTGAGATATAGTAAAACTAAATAATCTGTAATTTTCTCTGATTTTTCTTTAGTCTGTGTCCTTTGTAATTTGTTAAAAAAGGACATGACTTTATTTGCCAAAAAAAGAAAAAGATTATGAGAGTCACGAAAGAGGAGCCATGTCGTTTCTTGACTGAGTGCATTGTCTTTTTGTCTTTTGAGGCAGCTATCCTTTATTGTCTAATCTAACTTGAGCAAGAGCGCCCTTCTTTCTCTAGACAGTTATGTTAAGCCGACGGATGCGAGTAAATTAGAAGCAAGATAAAAGTTGTTTTAAGTACTTTAAACGCTTTACATCGTTCAATATCGCTGCGGGGAGTAAAACAATGAGCATTCTAGCTTGGGTCGTGTTGGGTTTACTTGCAGGTGCTATTGCAAAGGCGATCTATCCTGGCTACCAAGGAGGCGGCATTCTTGGCACAATGTTCCTGGGAATTGTTGGTGCTATCCTTGGAGGAACTTTGGTTAACCTTTTAGAAACCGGAAGCTTCACGTTAACTGCAGCAAGTTTTAGTATTCCCGGTTTGTTCGTTGCTGTATTGGGTGCAATGATTGCTATTTTCTTGTACTATAAGCTAGCTCGAAGAGTGTACTAAGCTGTTACGCAAAAAAGCTTGCATTATCTGGGGGATCGGACAGCCCGCCCCAGAATAATTTGAGAAAATTTAAAGCAAGCAAATTAAAGGTGCTTTAGCTTAGCTTTGTTGTTCTAACAGTTGGATAACAGCATCATGATTGGCAGTTTTCACATCTTGCACCTGAAAAATCGAACGTTATTTAAGCAGTAAGTACTAAGCACAAAGTGCTTGATTTTCAATAAAAAGTCCATAATAAAATGTAACTTGCTTTCTACGCTTTTTGGTGAACCGTGGTTTCTAGGGGTAGGTGCAAAATATCAGAATTATAGTCATGATCACCTCTGCATTAGCAGAGGTTTTTTATTTCTGACCAAAAAGGGGTGTAGGGGTTGCAGTCCGGGGTGAAGATTTTCTTTTTGGTGCACCCTACCCCCAGAACAGAAGGGTTCAAGCCCCGACCAAATTAAAAATTTGGTCGTCTAGTATTGGTAGTGGGTTCAAGCCCCGTAACCTTTCACTTCGGAGACACCCCTATCCCCCCATTCCCTTACACCCCTAGTTGTTGACAGATTTTTTTTACAATCGCACTCTTAATTCAGGGGAATTCATCATCAAGGTAGAATGTCAGCAAACTCTCCCTGAATGCGAAGCTTATGAAAGCGATGGCGCAGAGCGCAGCGCCGCAGGCGATCGCACTCGATAATTTGCTCCTGACAAGCAACCTCTGCATCATCCACCCAAGCTTGCTGTAACTTCATACCATGCAGATGCAGTTTCACACCTGCGTATGGGAAAGGATAATTTCCCTGTTCTTCCCAAGTTATTTCTAGATTATTTTCGGATCGCAAGATGCGAAACTTATCGAGTCGCGATTCTCCATACCCATCATTTGCATCAGAGTAGAGAGAGGAAATGCTGCTTCCCTCTACAGGTGGATAAATATGGAGCATGAGTTCGTTACCTTGCTCCATTGGAATCATACTCCCTGCTCTCACCAGCAAGGGAATTCTTTCTAACGGTGCTTCTAAACTCACTTGCTGCTCACCTTCGATAACACCATCATCCCAGAAATTATACCAACGTCCTTTCGGTAAGGTGACTTGTCGAGAACGCCCTCCTTCCTCAACAATTGGACAAACTAGTAACGCATCACCTATTGACACTCCCGTGGTTGAGCAAATTTCGCTGTCGCTCATTTGCTCGGAAAACCAGGGGATTCTACATTCTACGTTGCGGCTTGCTCTACCAGGGTTGCCCCAAGTAGCGTAGTGGTCGCGACTCCTGTAGCGTTACTTCGGGACTGCCCATCCCTAGCTCTTGCAAGATTCAGAATATTTATTGCTGCATTGGTATCTCTTTGTAGTTCGCAACCACAATCACATTTATGGGTACGAGTTGAGAGAGATTTTTTCACAATTGCGCCACAATCCGAACACTTTTGAGAAGTCATTCTAGGATTAACGGCTACAACTGTAGTACTGAACTTAACGGCAAAATATTCTAACCAACGACGAAAAAGAGTCCAAGCCACATCATTGATGGACTTAGCTAAACAATGATTCTTTACCATGCCTTTAACATTCAAATCTAGCCTGCGGCACGCCGCTTCGCGTCTACATAGGCGACTAAAGCGTTAGCCTTGCATACGTTACGCGCTAGTTTCTTAGCGTGTTCATTCCGTTGCCTACTTACTCTTAAATGCTTCCGTGCATATCGTTGCCTTGCTTTGCGTCGTTGGTTTTTACCTTTTTCCTTTTTGTAAATCTGCCGTTGAGCGTGCTTAATTTCCTTTTCTGCCTTACGGAGAAACTTAGGATTTTCTTCATGATGCCCGTTCGAGTCAGAGTAGAAAAACTCAAGTCCGACATCAAGACCTACCTCACCATCAGCAGATCTAGATTCTTTGTGGGTATCAACATCAATAGAAAATTGAACGTAGTACCCATCAGCACGCTTAACAATTCGGACACGCTTAATTGATTTGACTGGGTAAGTGTGAATATCCCATTTACCCAACAACTTAATTTCACCAATACCTTTTTTATCTGTAAAGGTGATACGGCGTTTTGTTGGATGCAAAGCCCAACCGCTTGTCTTGTATTCAACTGAGCGATTATCTTTTTGGAATTTTGGAAAACCCTTTTTACCAGGCTTGTTACACTTACAATTTGCATAGAATCTATCAATTGCGTACCAGGCTCTTTCAGTGGAAGCTTGGCAAGCCATTGAGTTTAATTCTTCCACAAACTTAAACTCTTTTCGCACTGCTGTAGAGTAATTGTTTAAAGCTATACGATTTACTTTCGCATCTTTTGGCGAGTCCATCCAAAAACGAATGGCTTTGTTCCTAATGAATTGAACCGTTCTAATGGCTTCATTAATTGAACGCTCTTGATTCTTGCTCACCACTGCTTTGTACTCTAATACCAGCACTGCGTTATCACCTCCTTGTACTCTATGATATACTCCTTATACTAACTTGTATAGGAGTAGATAACAAGTGGCTAGAGAGAAAAAAATGCAGTTTTATTTATCGCAACTAGAATACAGTAAGTTGCAAGATTATGCTGAAGATAAACAGATATCAATGGCTGAAGTACTACGAGACTATATAAAAACTTTGCCTCAGCCTAAGAAAAATATCACGGCAGGGTAAACCCTGCGTCGTCGTTTTCATCCCCGGCTTAAAAGCGCGGGGTTTTCAACCTACCTTCTTATAAGAAAGCATCCTCTACACCCCAAAGTGCAGGTTCATCAATCGTACCCCAAAACACTGGACGCACAGGAGGATAACCTTTTTGTGTCGCTTCCCAAGATAAGGTGTAGAAGTAGGGAAGCAGTTGGTAGCGCAGTTCTAAGAATTGCCGAATGATACTTAAGTAAGGTTCCCCATAAGTCCAAGGCGTGCGGTGTTCTACGTTGTTAGAAGAGTGAGTGCGGTAGAACGTGAAAAAGGTTGCCATCTGGAACCAGCGTAGGTAAAGTTCACCACCGGGATTACCCTGGAAACCACCGATATCTGGACCGCTGTAGGGAATGCCAGAAAGCCCTAAACCTACCACTGTTGCCATTGTGGTTCGCAACGCAGCCCAGGTACACTCAACATCGCCCGTCCAAGTCCAAGCATAACGCTGAAGTCCTGCCCAACCAGCACGGGAAACAATAAAGGGGCGTCTGTCGGCTGAGTACTGACAAAGACTTTCATACGCCGCCTCAGCTTGCAGCAACCCGTAAACATTATGCCCCTCACGATGGTCACCGCCTCTGCCTTCCATACAATGTTGTGTGACTTTGGGAAGCGAGCGATTGCGCGGAGCGCACTGCCCCTTGGGCAATCGCCTGAAGTAATAAAAGCCGCAGGCTCATTCATATCATGCCAAAAACCCGCCACACCCACATCGAGCAGGTATTGATATTGGCGACTCCACCACCTACGAACTTTTGGGTTAGTAAAATCTGGGAAAACCGACCAACCGGGCCAAACAGGTGCAACAACGAGTTTATCATTGGGAAGTTTGCAAAACCCATCTAGTATTTGACCTTCCAGAAATAAGTTACTGTTGCGACTATACTTAATTCCTGGGTTGAGAATGGCAATAAATTGTACCCCAAGCTCCTTGAGTTCTTGCGTAAAACTTGCCAATTTAGGAAAACGTTCTGGGTCAATAGTGAAAGCGCGGTTTCCAACTTGACAGTCAATATCTAAGTGAATAGCACTCAAAGGCAGGTTGTGAGACTGAAACCCCTTTGCTTCTTCTCGGACTTTTTCTTCTGTACGATATCCCCATTTAGATTGGTGGTAGCCTAGTGCCCAGCGGGGAGGTAGGAAAGCTCGCCCAGTTAACTCAGTGTAGCGTTCCAAGAGTTGCGCGGGCGAACCATAAGTAAAGTAATAACGCAGCGATCCCCCTTGAAAGTCGGCTACAGCAGTTTCAGCAAAGGTAAAATCAGCTTCAAAAGAATTTTCATAGAAAATTAAGTAACTTCCACAAGAGTGTAGACCCAAATACACCGGAATGCAGATATACATTGGGTCTGATCCCGGACTATATTTGCCAGCAGCATCATAGTTCCACATCCGATAAGTTTTAGGTTGTTGCTTCTCGTCTTTAGCTGCACGCAAATTCAGAGAAGAAGCCCGTTCTCCTAATCCATAAATGTGTTCTTCTTGCCGTAGTCGTGCTTGATGAAGCCACCCCTCGCTTTTACGTTGAGGTGGCATTTCTTCCCGTAGGATTTGTCCTGAAGAATCACTGGATTTCAGGCTACCATCTTCTTTAATAACGACTTTTAATTTGTGGCTGAATACAGAGAAACCTTCCTCTGTCTCTTGCAATTTGGTTTCTACTTCCTGCAAATCTTTACGGGCAATAGCATAAGGAATTGGAGGTATCCCAGGTTTCCAATTAACTCTAACTAAATCTTCAGTTATAAAGTAAACTTCCAATTCTGCAAGTTCAAAATAGAAATTAGCACCTCTAGCAGCAGGTTCAGCGCGGATGAGTTTTCCTGGTTTGTCAAAACCTTTCTCAGTTGAAGGCTTGGAAAATTCACGTTCTAGTCTGTCTCGCTTGCGAGTATACAAGATGGCATGGGGCAAGTACTTTAAGTAAAATAATGAACCCCAAAAATACTTTAGTTTTAATTGAATTTGCTTAAATCTATCCATAGAAGTTTTGACTTTTTCTACGTGAAAGTCAAAATTTTTGACTTAGTGAATGAATTCAAAAAGGGACGAATCTAGTTTTATAATTATTGGCAAATTCTTCTCTGATTGCTCATCAATCTTGGGGATGATTTCTTTTCTCTACTTTTTTTATAAGTACGACTTCAAGAAATATAATTATCTAACCAACTACGAAAATATAAAATCTTCTCAACAAGAAGACAAAGTCAATTTATGCTGTAGTTTAAGTTCTCAATTGTTAGAAAATACGGTAATTAAAAATAGTTCTGCTTAACTGTCTCGACCTAGAGGAAGAAGAGACTTTCGACTTGAGCTATTACTTTGAAATGTAATAGAGCATTTGCTGCGTCAATCATAGACGACAAAAAGGTAATGGAACCATACCGCATCGACGTTCACCATCACATCTTACCAAAGGAATACGTTCAGGCGCTTGACAGTATAGGTGCCAGTAATTCTGGTGGCGCATCTTTACCTACTTGGAGCCTAGACGCTGCACTTGCCCTGATGGACAATCAAGGTATTGCCACCGCCATAACCTCTATTTCGTCACCTGGCGTCTACTTCGGTGATATTAATTTTGCCCGTGATTTGGCGCGGCGCTGCAACGAGATTTCTGCCCGCTTGATCAGCGACAACCCGCGACGTTTTGGCGCTTTGGCGCTGTTGCCTTTGCCTGATGTGGACGCGGCGTTGGAAGAAATAAGCTATGCGCTGGACACACTAAAACTTGATGGTGTAATTTTGCTTGCAAGCTACGGCGACCAGTATTTGGGAGATTCGGCGTTTGATGAGGTTTTTGCCGAACTTCACCGTAGAAAGGCAACAGTCTTGCTCCACCCAACAACACCGCCGGGAAGCGATGTACCAAAGCTCAAGCTACCTCCTTTTATAGTCGAGTTTGTCTTTGACACGACACGGGCGGTAGCAAATTTAATTTACAACGGAACGCTAGAGCGTTATCCAGACATCTCAATTATTGTGTCGCATGCTGGCGGTACGGTGCCTTACCTGGCTCAACGATTTGCAATTGCCCCAGAAATCATACCGGAATTGGGAGAACGCGCCCCGCAAGGAGCGATCGCTTATCTCAAGCGGCTTTATTACGATACGGCAATATCAGCAACACCTCACGCTTTGCGTTCCCTGCAAGAATTGGTTGAGCCAACGCAAATTCTGTTTGGCAGCGACTACCCCTATATGCAAGAGCATTTCATTGAGAAAAGCATTCAAGAACTGGCTGCTTATGACGGCTTTAATAACGATGATAGGCAATTGATTGAACGCGACAACGCTCTAAAAGTTTTTCCTCGGTTGCGGACTGAAACTTAGAAACCCGGGTTTATAGACAACCCAGGTTTCTTGCATCCTTTACCGACCAGCGGCAATTTTTCTTTGTAAAACAGAAATCCGCTCTCGCGCTCCTGGGTGGCTACTTAAAAACGACGGTGAAGAAGACTGCTTTACCAATTTGCTTAAAAATGCAGGCATGGCATTAGGGTTATAACCAGCCCTTTGCATATACCGCAGTCCTTTATCATCAGCGTTGTATTCAGCATCCCGGCTATTAGGTAGGTCTACAGCTAGTTTATAAGCTGCGGCAGCCACAGTACTTCTGTCTAAACCAGCCACAGAGGCTGCACCTTGAGCGAGTTGCGCTTGTCTGAGCTTCTTGATGACGTCGTCGTTGCAAATGTGACCTATTTCGTGACCCATAACCGCCGCTAATTGGTCTTCATTATCTACCGCATTAAGCAACCCTGTGTGCACGTAAACGTAGCCGCCTGTCGTTGCGAAGGCATTAATGTTTCGGTCTTGAACTACATAAAATTTAAAAGGAGTTTGAGAACAGTCACTCGCTTGAGCTAACCTTTGACCCACGCGGGTAACATTATCATTGGTGCCGAGTCTATAATTACTGCGTACCTGTTGGTGAATCTGGCTACCCAGTTCGACTTTTTGCTGTGTTGACAAATTAGACAGTTGCAACAGCTGAACGCCATTAAAAAGTAACTCAGCCCAGGGAACTGCACCCACTGGCGTAGGAGTCACTAATCCCACACCTACAGCAGTACCTAAGCCAGCAAGAAAGAAGGCAAGACTTTTACGCAATTTAGAAAAGCGAGATTTCATAGTTAAAAGTAAAAAAATATACAGAAAGAAAGCTTTGATGGTGTTTTTTTTAAAGCAACAACTTTAAATATCGCGGTTTATTAAATCTGTTTGAGTGAGATTTTGCTCAATCTACCTGTCATGTTTAGCTTAGACCAACATTTCGACCAAAAAAGCCACCACAAAGGAAGAATTTGAGTTGCAGACAGCACCGCTCCCAAAATCCTTCTTTAGAACGATGCTATATTTCCACAATTATTGGTCTATCAAACTCTTTTTAGGTAATACTTAGGGTACTTAATATTATTATATGCTAAGGTTTTTTTCATTTGCATATACACCCATAATTAATCATGTTATCTTTTTGATTGACCAATCAATCAAGGATGTTATGCCTCCACGCGACGAACAAGACTTTGAAGGGCGGCGACAGCAGATTATTGACGGTGCATTACAAGTCTTTGCTAGCAAAGGCTTCGAGAAGGCGACCAACAAAGATATTGCAGCAGCAGCGGGGATTGGCTCACCTGGCTTGATATATCACTACTTTAAGGATAAAAGCGACTTGTTTGAGCAAGTGCTTGAGCAACGCCTTCCAGTGCTGCAATTGCTGATCCACAGTGAGGAGGACATCATGAGCAAACCACCGCAGGATGCCCTCACCATTTTTGGTAAAGCCTTTCTCAAAGTATCGGAAAACCCGACATCGATCGCGCTGATGAAGCTGCTGTTGGGTGAAGCGTTTCGGCAGCCTGCAGTTGCCGAGATAATTAACAAAATTGGACCGAGTCGTTCTATTTCTTTCTTAACTCGCTAT
Source organism: Scytonema sp. PRP1 (assembly GCF_036697665.2). Lineage (NCBI taxonomy): Bacteria > Bacillati > Cyanobacteriota > Cyanophyceae > Nostocales > Scytonemataceae > Scytonema > Scytonema sp. PRP1. Next base: position 80,599 of record NZ_JBAHYJ020000059.1, read on the forward strand.
CTGGCAAAGCAAATGTCACTAGGAGTCATGAAACCTATGAACCCAGCAGCAGCAGCTCGCTGTTTTGTGGGTCCATTTATTGCGTATATCCTCACACGTGAAGTATTCCAACAACCCGATGCTCAACAGATTAGCTCTGATACGATGGTAGCAACTGCTGTCGAGGTTTTCCTGCAAGGCATGGTTTTAATCTCTGATCAGGATTCATACAGACAGTTTGCTACTACCGCAGATGTAATACCACATTCTCTGCCGCAAGGTGTGTTTGACTTAAATGAAAACGGCTACAACCAAGCTTAAAGCCAAATTTTTTTTAGAGCAAAGTTGATTAATCAATCAATCAACTTGAAGTTTCTAGGAGTTCATCACTACCCACGGAGTCGTTATGACACAAACGCAGCCCAACCCTACCCATGACTCTAAACAGGCTCCCAACATTGTTGAGAACGACCTAAAGCAACCCTCCAAGCCCCAGCCGTCACCGCAGAAGCCGCGACGACGCATTCCTAAACCAGTGCTGATTTTGGGGGCGATCGCCCTCCTAGCTGGGGTCGGATACGGAGTTTATCGTGTATTCTTTTTATCAGCCTGAGCCTGATGGTCTGTTTTTAAGTGGACGTATTGAAGGCTATGAAACCGATGTATCTGCCAAAATCGGTGGTCGAATTGCCAACGTAGCCGTCAGGGAAGGAGATATGGTTAAGCCAGGTCAACTGTTAGTGCAAATAGACGATTCCGAATTGCGTGCCCAACTACAAGGAGCTGCTGCCCGCGTACGTGCGGCGCAGGAGAGGTTAGAACGCGCCCGCCAGCAGCTACCAGTACTCCAAGCACAGCTACAACAAGCTAATCTTACCACCCAACAGGCGAATCAAGAAAGTAAAGGTCGAGTCGTGCAGGCAGAGAACGCTTTAGCAGCTGCGCGATCGCAGTTACTAGAGGCTCAGGCAAACTTGAAACTGGCACAGGTAAAACAACGACGCACCAGTTCCTTGTATGCCGAAGGTGCTGTGTCAGCCCAGCGACGGGATGAGGATAATGCTGCATTGGGTGTTGCTCTTGCTCGCGTTGCTGCTGCCCAGCAGCAGGTTCAGTCAGCGCAAGGAACCCTAACCCAAGCCCAAGCCACTCTCAGCAATCCAGCAATTCGCGCCGCTGCGGCATTACAAGTTGAAAAACAAATCGCCCAGGCTCGTACCGATATATCAGTCTCCCAGCAGGAAGTCCGCGATGCCCAAGCGACACAAGCGCAAACTCAAGCAAACTTAAATTACTTAGTTATTAAAAGCCCCTTAGCTGGTAATGTCATCACCCGTTCTGTAGAACCAGGCGAAGTCGTTGCAGCGGGTGCGCCACTGTTAACAATAATCAATCTTGACAATCTTTATCTGCGTGGCTTCATCCCCGAAGGAGAAATCGGCAAAGTCAGAATTGGTCAGTCTAGTTTAGTGTACTTAGATACATTTCCTAAGCAACCGCTACAAGCAACAGTCACGCGCATAGACCCCAAAGCGAGTTACACCCCGGAGAATACTTATTTCAAAAAAGACAGGGTAACACAAGTATTTGGAGTAGAACTTACCCTGAAAAATTCCCAAGGTTTAGCAAAACCGGGAATGCCCGCAGATGGTCGAATCCTTGTACCAGAAACGCAGCAAAAACGTGCTTCTACTCAGTTTTCCCTCCCGTGGAAATCCAAACAATAATTCTCTCCTCTGCGTCCTGTGGGACAGGCATCTTGCCTCTCATATACAACGCAATTCAATTGAATAAAGTAATTATTTATCTGTGTCCATCTGTGTCCATCTGTGGTTCATTATTTCTTTCTCTACCTTACTCCAGGTTGCAAACCGCTATAGTTAGTGCTTCATAAAATTATGACAGCAACGCTCCAGACAAACACTCCACAAAAACGCACCAACTCCAAAGTCATCTCCATCCGGGACTTACAACACCGCTACGGCAAACAAACTGAAGCAGTAGCAAGTATCAACTTAGACATCTATCAAGGTGAGATTTTTGGGCTAATTGGACCTGATGGGGCAGGCAAAACCACCACATTTCAGATTCTCTCAGGAGTCATGCCACAAACAAGCGGCATCGTCGAGGTATTGGATTCCAAACCTTGGGATGTGCGCCTGCAAATGGGCTACCTCACCCAGCGCTTTAGTCTTTACCTGGATATGAGCATATGGGAAAATTTACGTTATGCTGCAGGCTTACGTGAGGTCACTGAAGCGGCTTTTAAAACCCGTAGCGAACACTACTTAAAGTTACTAGACTTAGCACAGTTTAAAGAACGTCTAGCCGGACGCCTCTCTGGGGGAATGAAGCAAAAACTTGCTTTGTGCTGTGCGCTGATTCACCAGCCAAAAATTTTGTTGTTGGATGAGCCGACAACGGGTGTAGATCCGGTATCGCGCCGGGAGTTTTGGGATATCTTAGCAGATTTGGCTGTGAGTGAAAAGATGACAACAGTCGTCGCTACCCCCTACCTAGATGAAGCAGAACGCTGTTCGCGGATTGCTTTGATGTATGAGGGCAAAATTCAGCAATGCGACACGCCTGCTAAAGTAAAAGCGAGCTTGGGTGTGCAACGGTTAGAAGTTTATATGCCTGTGGCGCAATTAGACAAAGCTGCAGATATTCTCAAGAATAACGTTGATTTACGAGATTTGGCGCAAGATGTGCAACGCTTTGGCGATCGCCTAGATGTACTTACAGCGCAGCCTAAAGAAACCAGTCACAGAATTGAGCGCCTCTTGGAGCAACAACAGATTAAAGTTGAAAATCTTGCTACCGATACCCCAACTCTAGAGAACACCTTTGTCGCCCGGTTGCGGGAACTCAAAGGCGAAAGTTCTACTGGTAATTATCCGCGAATTTTTCATGCAGAAAAATCTCAGGGAACAGCCATTGGGGCGGAAAATCTAAATAAAGTTTTTGGTAATTTCCACGCAGTTAAGAATATTAATTTAGACATTAAATACGGTGAAGTTTTTGGTCTTTTGGGGGCGAATGGTGCCGGAAAGACAACCGTCATCAAAATGCTTTGTGGCTTGCTACCAGCAAGTTCTGGCAAAGTGAGCTTGGTAGGCGAAACGGGTCAATTACGCAGTGCCGAACTGCGTCAGAAAATCGGCTATATGTCACAAAAGTTCACCCTATACGATGACCTGACGATAGGACAGAACCTAGAGTTTTACTGCGGTGTTTATGGTATACCTCGCCGTCATCGACGAGCAAAGAAAAACTGGGTACTCCAGATGAGTGATTTACTAGGTCAAGAGGATAGGCTAACTGCGGACTTACCAGGAGGTTGGAAGCAGCGCGTTGCTTTTGGCGCAGCAGTGATGCACGAACCGAAAGTTTTGTTTCTTGACGAGCCCACTTCTGGTGTTGATCCGCTTGCAAGAAGAGAATTTTGGCGTTGGATCAACCAGTTTGCTGGTGAAGGTATGGCAATACTGGTAACTACCCATTATCTAGAAGAAGCCGAACAGTGTCACCGCTTGGGATTCATGGTAGCCGGGGAACTCGTAGCTCAAGGGACACCGCGTCAAGTCAAACAAGAGCAGCCAGGACAATTGGTGGAATGGGAGTGTGAGCAAGTGCAAAAGGCTGCGGATGTGCTCAAGCAGAAGTTGGAGCGCAGGCGGGTGTCGATTTTCGGTTCCCGTCTACATACAGTTTTGGATGAGCCGCGCACTCAGATTCCCCAAGTCGAAAATTGGCTCGTTGAGGCTGGGGTAAAAGTGAAAAGCCATCGAGATATGGAGTTTTCGCTGGAAGACGTATTCATTAGTGTGGTGGAACAAGCGCGACAACGCGGTTTAGATGTGCCAAAGGATTAAGAAAGTCAAAATTCAAAAGTCAGGAGTCAGGAGTCAGGAGTCAAAACATTTTAACTTTTTCATCACTCAGCAATGAGGACTTGGTATGAAACCTAAACGCATCTTTGCTCAGACTGTTAAAGAACTAACGCAACTGGGGCGCGATCGCCTAACCCTAACATTAGCACTCTTCTTGCCGTTGATACTGCTACTGCTATTTGGTTTTGCGGTATCCCTAGAAGTAAACAAAATTAACTTTGCCATTCAAGATTTAGACCTCACACCGACTAGCCGCGAGTATATTGCCACCTTTGAGCGCACCAATAAGTTCAATATAGTTGCTTTTGGACCACAGGTTAATGTGCCGCGACTACTAGATAAAGGTTCAGTAGCAGCAGGTTTGATTATCCCTCCAGAGTTTTCACGCGACTTAAAACGGAGTGGACGTGCAGCCGAAGTGCAAATTTTGGTAGATGGTACCGATGCTAACACTGCCAATATTGTCAGAGGCTATGCCAAGGCAACGACCAATGCTTTTGTGGAAAATCTGCGCGGTAGTAGTCATCTGCTTGTCAAGCTTCAATCTCGGCTATGGTATAACCCCGGCTTAGAAACCTTAAAATACATTGGTCCTGGGGCGATCGCAATTACTGTCACCCTGTTTCCGCCACTTCTGGCTGGCTTGGCTACAGCAAAAGAGTATGAACAAGGGACTATCCTCCAGGTTTATGCATCTAGCTTAACAGGCACTGAGTATTTACTAGGTAAAGCAGCAGCATTTTGGCTGGTGGGTATGGCGGAGGTGTTGTTTGTCCATTTAGAAGCATGGCTATTCTTCGGTTTGAGATTTGTTGGCGATCCCACACCCATAATTCTCAGTTCAATACTTTACATTGCTTGCGGTGTATTTTGGGGTATCTTTCTGGGCTGCAATACCAAAGTACAGAGTGCTGCAATCCAAGCAGTAGCCTTCACCGCCTTTTTGCTGTCACTGCAATTATCTGGCTTCATCTACCCCATAGCTAATATTCCAACTGGTATCCGTTGGGTTTCCAATATTATTCCAGCTCGTTACTACATTGAGTTAACTCGCGATGCCTATGTTCGCGGCGTAGGTTGGTTGGGAATCTGGTTTCAGGTCTTAGCTTTGGCAATGCTTGCAAGCTTATTTTTCTTCTTGGCTTGGCGTAAATTGCAGAAGATGCAATTGGGATCTTAAACAATTCAAAATTCAAAATTCAAAGTTCAAAATTATAGCGCCACTGAATTGCATGAAGTAATTATTTATCTGTGTCCATCTGTGGTTCATTATTTCTTTTTCTACCTTACTCCGGGTTGCAAAGCCGTATATTTAATATGTTTTCAAATTTAATAGACACCCTTTTAGGCAGTCGCTTTTGGGCGCTTTTTCAAAAGGAATTTGCTCAGATACTGCGTAACCGTCAGTTAGTGATTCAATTGCTAGTACCGCCCACAGTCTTTTTAATGTTGTTTGGCTTTGCTCTGAGTCCAGACTTCCAAAACCTTAAAGTTGGAATTACCGACTATAGCAAAAGTAGTGCCTCCCGTGAGTTTGTGGAAATATTCAATCAAACTGATGCATTTGTGATTAGTCGGTACTATGCTAATGAAGAGGATATGGTTGCCGATTTGGCGAAAGGTTCCCTAACGGTCGGTATCTCTATTCCGCCAGAATTTGCTGATGACATTGCCAAAAGACGTACAGTCGAAGTGCAGGCGTTGTATGATGCTGTAGATGCAAACACAGCTAGTATTGCTTCTAGTTACATTAGCCAATTAGTCAGTGACTACAACTTACGTCATAGAAACAAGCGTGGCGATGCTGTAGCCTTCCAGCGCAATCAGGTGCAGGTTCAGACTTCAGTATTCTACAATCCTGGGTTGGAAACTTCTTGGTTTATAGTCTCAGGAGTATTTGGAATTTTGCTTACAGTCATCGGTTCTCAAGCCGCCGCATCATTGGTGGTACGGGAAAAAGAAGCGGGAACTATTGAGCAACTGATTATGACTCCAGCCTCCAACACAGAAGTCATTCTTGCTAAGGTATGTCCGTTACTTGTTCTGCTTACCGTTGATGTTTTGATTGCTCTGAGCGTAGCAAAGCTAGCCTTTGGTGTGCCACTGCGGGGTAATTTACTTGTGTTTCTAATGATTGCCGTGCTTTACTTCTGGGTAGGTATTAGTATCGGCATTCTGATTGCTTCCTACTCAAAAAGCGAGCAGCAGACACAGTTAACAGCATTCTTTGTCAACCCACCCCTGACTCTTTTATGTGGAGCCACTACGCCGATTTCCTCAATGCCCACCTTCGTGCAATGGCTCACTTATCTCGACCCCTTACGTTACTTTATCGAAGTTTGTCGTGGGATTTTGCTTAAAGGAGTCGGTATCGAGACGCTGTGGCATCAAGTGTTGATTTTGCTAATGTTCGCTACAGTGCTGATGACTTTAAGTATTCGTCAGTTTCGACGGCAGTTGGGTTGAGACATTCAGGGCTTTTCATACACTGCTTTTTACGAGAATTTTCGCACCTTTTTTGCAGCCCTCAGCCTCAAGGTTGAGGTTTTTTTGTTCGTCACCAGTTTAGGAGTTATGGATAACAATCCTGAAAAAGTTGGCATGAAACGAGAAACGAGCCATGATTCTCTAGTTAACGTTCTGCTACCCCTGGGACTCATCTTTGGTCTAGTTCTCCTGTTGAGTCTCAATGTGGGACGAACCGACCAAGCAGCAGTGTTGGAAAGTCCTTTGGAGTCATGGCTGAAAATTATAGTTGGTTACTTAGCAGCTGGGGCAGAAATTGCCGCTGCAGTTGTGATTGGTGGTGCGGTTTTTCGTGGAATTGTGACCTATGTCCGGCAATTGTTTTCCCGCAGGACACATCATTATGATTCCACCGAATTGATTCGCCTAAAATTGGGGCGGGTATTGGCGTTGGGATTAGAATTTACAGTTGCCAGTGACATCCTGCGCACGGCAGTTGCCCCTACTCGCCAGGATATTCTAAATCTGGGAGCAATTGTTCTTTTGCGAACTTTGCTGAATTATTTCTTAGAGCGCGAAATTAGGCAAGGAGAACAAAGGCGTTTACCAGAACAGGAACGTACTGAGATAGAAGTATAGCGCGTCGAGGTCTCGACCGCGACAATCAATTCGCGTAAGCCTTGAAACGACTGGGGCGCGATCGTGCAGGTTCAAAGTGTAGGACTCATAAACTGAACAGACGTGAGTTGATATATCTGCTTGCTACATCATTCTAGAGACTGACTTGATTTAGGTTAATATTTGATAGTTTATTATTGGCAGCAGTGCAGGATGTACTTAATATAGGTGTGCCACTGATTGAGCTAAGGCCGGAAATTCAACAGGAAATCAACCAAAGTTATCTTGGTTTTAAAGTGAATCAAGAGCGAGGAGTCTTAATTGTAGCTGTGGCTCCCAACTCCCCAGCAGCGCGTGGTGGTTTACGTCCTGGCGATATTATTACCGAAGTAAAAAGAGTTCAAATTCAAAACGCCGAGCAAGTCCAAAATCAAGTAGAAGCAACCGCTTTAGGAAATACTCTTCAATTTAAAGTTAACCGCAATGGTTTCACCCAAATTATCACAGTCAAACCAGAGCAATTAGTAGCTGCTACCTCTTATTAAAAAGTAGACAATTGTTAACTACTTAAGGCGCTATGCCAAGCCCAAAATTACTGAAGTAAGACTATTTTCAAAAATCAAAAGATAGTTTATCAGGCTTAAGGAGAACGAATATGTCAAATGACTTAAATTCCTACCTACCTACACCAACTAAGCAAAAATTTGCAGCTACTTTTCACGTAGTAAGGCCGATTAGCTTCTGGGTACAGTTAGCACTAGGCGCTGTTTCTAGCTTCGCTTTGTTCTTGGCAATATTTAGCCGTAGTTCCACTGTCCAAACAACGACGAATTCGGTCATGGGCTTTGGAGTCTTTTTAGGTATTATTGGAATTTTAGTACTGTGTTTCAGGCTCTATTGGGTTTTCCGCTATCAGCGTTTAGATAAACTTTTACAGTCGCCTAATCGTGAATTACATCCAAGAAAAGAGGACGTAATTCAAATATTACAAATTGGATTAATCGTCAGTTTAATAGGACTCTTTTTAGCTTTTTTAGCATCTGAAGTGACCGTTATTGCTGTATTATCGAAATCTCTAGCTCTGCCTCAAGGAGTGGCAGTCTATAGACCTGAAAATGTCATTCGTTCCCTAGATATTTTTGTAGTTTTGGCAAACGTCAACCTGATTGGCGCTCACCTTGTAGGAGGCGCTACTTCACTTGGGCTGCTTAACTGGTTAGATCAATAGACTTCTTGCAAAAGTTGAAAAAAAAGAATAATTAACCACAGATGGAACTCACATTCCGCAAGAGGTGTAATAGTAAATAACGTGAGTTCGACGGAACTAAAAAATAGCAGGAGGTAGAGCAGGTAAGTCTTTGGGATAAATATCGAGGGATGGTTTTTGGGGGAAGCACGCTTTACACATCTCCTCGCGCTTTCCATAGCTCAAAACGAGCGGATAACGAGTGATTATGTCGAGTGGATTACTGCTCTAACCCTGCAAGGCAAGACATTTTTATTAGATATAAGCAAAGACAGAGAACTGTTCTAGTTTTATCTCAATCTTCAGATTGAGGTTTTCTACTGCTTGGATACTTAAGTTTATGGTTACTAGGCTCACTTTATTTAATGGTCATGAAAGTGAGCAAAAGATTTTTTTGACTTAACAACGACTACATGACTCAGAATAATGCTATGAATTATCTTGTTGCAGTTCTACCAGACCGATTAAAGGCAGAAGAAGCTTACACTGCCCTAGAAAAAGAAGGCTTACCCACTCAGCAAATTGACATTTTAGGCACAGGGTACAAAAGTGCTGATGAGTTTGGGTTGATTGACCCAAATCAGCAAGCAAAGAAAGGTATGACTCGTTTGTCATCTTGGCTGATTCCCTTTGGTTTTGTTGCTGGTTACGCCTTCAACGTTTTGACGGGAATTGAAATCCTTCCTATTGGCAATCTTGCCAATCACCTTATTGGTGGACTGTTGGGAGCCGCTTCTGGTGCTTTGGGTGCATACTTTGTCGGTGGTGGAGTTGGTTTAAGCGTGGGGAGTGGGGATGCTCTACCCTACCGGAACCGCCTTAACGCAGGCAAGTACCTAATTGTGATCAAAGGTACTGAAGAATTGACTCGTCAGGCAACTCGGATTCTGCGCCAATTTGAGCCAGAAAACTTGCAAGGCTATGCTGAGCAAACTTAAGATTTAGGCGGAGGACGGGGTATGCGATCGCTCGTCGTTGAGAGGGTGTCGGCGGGGCGATCGCTGCATTCTGCACTTACCATCCATAAAAAAATGACGTATTCTACACCCCATACTAGGTTTACCAGGTAGAGTACGTCACTTTGAAAACCTATGACAAAAGATAGATGACTTGCAATCCCCTAAATGGAACTGTTACTTAAAAGAACTGGCTTGCGGAAATGTCCGTTATTCCGAGCAAACCGTTCAGCCAGAATCTTTTGATAAACTGCTTCATAGCCATCAGTCATATTCTGAACACTGAAACGATTCCAGACATTCTCCCGACAAGCAGAACGGTCTAGTTCAGTAACCTTGCTAATAGCGCTCACACATTCTTCAACACTGTTGCAAAGAAAACCTGTTTTACCATGAGTAATTATCTCTTGTGTAGATCCAAGGTTGATCGCAATCACAGGGGTACCAGATGCCATTGATTCAACCATTACCAACCCAAACGGTTCTCGCCAGGTAATAGGGAATAGGGTTGCTACCGCACCGCCCATTAATGCATTTTTTTGCTCATGATTAGCTTCACCTAAATATTCAATTTGCTTGCCATCAATCAAAGGCTTGATTTCACTTTCATAGTATTCCACATCAACGACATCCACCTTACCTGCCATCTTCAAGCGCCAGCCTGCTTTTTTAGCAATTTCTATCGCCAAGTGCGTTCCTTTCTCTGGAGAAATCCGACCTAGAAACGCTAGATAGGGTGGCTCTTCAGGTTGGGGATAAAATTTATAGGTGTTGACATCAATCCCGTTGTAGACTGTTGCTACACAGTTCAGCCCTAGCCTTTGTTCTCGTTGTGCATCGGAAATACTGACGTAAGGTTGGTTTTTTGCATGTTTAAACATCTTTTCGTTGTCAGGAGTAAAAATTCCATGCAACGTGTGAACAGTGGGTGTTTTTACCAGCTTGGCGTAGGTCAAGGCAGGAAACCCGATGTGGGAATGAATAATATCAAACTCTTCAGCTTGCTCATACACCCTTGCTAAGTTCAGCATATCGTACACGCTGTGTTCTTTCACAGTCCGATCAAGTCGTAGGGCACAGGGATGGACTGATTCAAGCTTTGCCAAACTAATGGAATCTCCTGATGCAAATAGCGTGACTTCGTGTCCACGTCTTACTAATTCATCAGTTAAAAGTCCAACGACTAGCTCTATACCGCCATAAGCTGGAGGTGGTACTCTCTCCCAGAGTGGAGCAACTTGGGCAATTCGCATCAAAAACCTCCTAAAAAGTTTAAAAAGTGAGTTTTAAATTCAAACTGCGGACTTTCTCACTAATGAATGCTTTCCAGCTACTCAACCCAATGAGAACTAACTTGGTAGACAAACCTGAGTAAGAATTTAATAAGCACTTTATTCGGTTTATTTAAAGATTGTCTTTCTATCTTAAGTAGGGAAGTTATTTTCTAAAATTTACAAAATTATTTAAATATAACAGAATTTAAAGTATAGTTTTTTCCCTCTATGGGCTGATTGTAGCTCACTCCAAATAATAGATATTGCCATATTTATATATTTATACTTCCTAAGGAATAGAGCAATAGGAGTATAAAAGAGGTTTTTTTTATTATTTACAGCTTTGTCAATAACCTTTTTGGATAATTTTAAAACTTGTATTATTAATACCAATAACATCGTTTCTTCGTGCAAAACCCTGCTGATATCGCTAAAATAGTCTTATCCACAGAGCATATTGTGGCTCATCAGCCAAAACTTAAGGCTAGAAGTGCTGGGGAGGCTGGTAGTGTTTGATGAAACTTTGATAAAAAATCGGCAATAGTGATATAGACTTCGGTTGTCATACCATAAAGGCTAAGAGAACTGAGGAAAAGTTATTCATTATTGCGTAATTTCTATAGTGTATATTCACTAAAGCAATAAAAATGCACTCTAAAACATCTGCATATGAACAGACCAATTTTGTGGCTGAGCGTTTTTCTTGTGCTTGTTGGTTATTGGGTTTTAGTTAATCTAGTAATGTCAAGCAGATAAAATTGTACGTTGGGCTTTCCATGTAGGAAAACCCATTCTTGTTTGAGCAAGTTTGGTCAAACAAGGGTAGTCTGAACTGAAAGCATTCTTGCTTGTTCTCTCTTCTTTATTAAAGAAAAGTGTCTTGTCATTGATTATTAAAACAATGAAAAGCCGTACTCTGAAAAATTTTCAGATTGCGGCTTAAACGTTTGTATCCCCATTGGAACGCTCGATTATGTATTCTATATCAAAAATTTTAGAAATTCTAGTAAGTGGAAAAAGTGGGATTTGTAGCTAGTTTTTATATTTTTACAAACTGAAAAAGTAGGAAAAAACGAAATTTAGATGTAGCGATATATTAAGTAAGCTTTTTGAAAAAAGTGTCTTATTTATTGATAGAAAAAAGCTGTAACCTCATGTTTCGAGATGACAGCTAATTTAATCAGCAAACTGAAGGTAAGCATCGCAACAAAGTGCATCGACCAAATTCCGATTTTCAAGGCGATCGCGCGGCTCCCTATGCCTACGGCACGGCTGCGCCGAACGGGAGTATCGCGAACGCGAGTGCGTGTCCGGAGGACTCAGCGGGCACTCCGTGCCATCGCCTAAGCGCAAAGCGCACACTGAGAAGAGCCCACGTACGCCTAAGCGCGAAGCGCACACTTCGTGTTGGCGCAGCCTGTCCGTAAGGACTTACGCACAACGTCTCCGCAGGAGATACGTGTTGGCGCAGCCTGTCCGTAAGGACTTACGCGCAACGTGTCCCGAAGCGACTGACGCGAGTGCCTGTCCGGAGGACTCAGGGGGAGAAAAACGCCAGCCCCGCCAATTAACCAGTTTCTCTTGCGTAGCGTCCCATCACTTCTGCTTTATCCAACACATGACCCTCTATCGCCTCTATCACCTGTTCTTTGCTTGCTCCTGGTGGTAAATCAAGCAGTTGGTCTAGTGCAAAGATTTTGAAAAAGTAGCGATGAGCACCGTTTTTGGGTGGACAAGGTCCGCCGAAACCTAAGTCACCAAAACTGTTTTTTCCTTGTATACCACCATCTGGGAGTGTCGGCTCTTTTGTAACTCCTTCTGGTAATTCACGGGTATCAGCAGGTAAATTGTAGACAACCCAATGGGTAAACGTTCCGTTGGGTGCATCGGGGTCATCCACAATCAGGGCAAAGCTTTTTGTTTCTGGAGGAGGTGCTTCCCACAGTAGAGGAGGAGAGATATTTTCACCATCGCAGGTGTATTTAAACGGGATGGTGCTACCAATAAAAAAAGCTGGGCTTCTAATGTCCATATTTTCTACCAAATTTTTCTGAAATTAGTTATAGCGGTTTTCATTTGGTTGAATACAGGTCCGCGTGCTTTGAATGTGGTTAAAATATAAGACTGCGACAAAAAGTAAAAAGTATCAATCCTTATCAGGGATTGAAATAAGAGCGGAGCAAAAGACGCCCCACTCTTAATCATTTGTTGGGATTTTGAATGATTTACGATTTACCTGAAGGGTCTGCTGCGTGAATTAATTCTGGCTGTTGACTCTCTGGACGTTGAATGATCTGGTCAGCCGTTGGTCTGTGCTGTCGCTTGAACTCACCGAGTTGCACGGGCTGACCTGTTTGTGCTGATTGGTTAATAGCACGAATGATGCGAATATCAGCTAACCCTTCCTCACCAGAGGGTTCGGGGTCTTTACCTGTGATCACACAGTCTGAGAAGTAGATAATTTCTGCGGCAAACTGGTCTCCAGCAGGAAAAGATTGTTCCTGCGTCTCATTGTTGATGGTAATTTGTTGCTTCAGTTCGCCCTGATAAGAGTATGCAGAGTCCATCCGCAAGTCGCCTTTTGTGCCTGCAACCACAAAAGTGGAAACTGGTGCTGCGCCAAAGCTAGAAGTGAAGGTTGCCAGTCTCTCTCCAGGAAAACGCAGAATAGCGGTGGTCATTTCATCGATTTCGTCAAAGCGCTTCTCTGCTTTACTGGCGCTGAAGCCAACGACTTCAGTGGGTTCATCTTGAAATAGATACCGGGCAGCATTGATGCAGTATATCCCCATGTCGTAAACAGTACCGCCACCATTAGAAATTGGTTCTAACCGCACGTTGCCTTCAACAACTTGCTGAGAAAATACGGAGTTAAAGATGCGGGGCTCGCCAATTTTGCCTGAATTAACAATTTCTACCGCCTGCATATTTGCTTTGTCAAAGTGCAAACGGTAGGCAATCATCAGCTTGACATTGTTTTCAAGGCAAGCGCGAATCATCTGTTCGCACTCTTGCTCTGTGACTGCCATTGGCTTTTCGCAAAGCACATGAACACCAGCCTTTGCCGCCCGCACAGTATAATCGCAGTGGAGATGGTTAGGCAGTGCAATGTAAACTGCATCTATTTCGCCACTTTTGAGGCAGTTATCATACTCTTCGTAGGCGTAAGTCTTGACTTCATACTGTTTGCCGAGTTCCTGACGCTTGATTGGATCTTCGGAAAATAAGGCAACCAGTTGCGAATTTTCGGTCTGGTTAAAAGCAGGTAAAACATCTTCTTGGGCTATCCAACCCAGTCCTATGACGGCGTAACGAACGCGCTTACTGTTTGTCACTGTCATTTGTTAACCTCCTGATAAACAATTTATTTGCTCTAAAGTCTAGGGGTTAGAATTTCCCTATACGATGAGTTAGATGAGGAAAATGCAGAACATAGAAGGCAGAAGAATAAAGAAAAAAATAAGTTTATTTTTTATTTTTATTCTGAATTCCTACTCTGTGGTATGCTTATTATTTACTTGGTCAAAAACCTCCTAAAAGATGGTATGGAGAAAAAAGAATTCTTTTGTTGGTAAATAAGCGCCAATAAATAAGCGCCAATGTTACGTTGGCGATATTGTGTGTTCTACGTTCTTTTTAAAGTCCTCTCTACCTTCAAGGCTAAAAACTTATGGTTTTAGCTCCATCCTCCTAGTGACTGAGAGGTAGCAGATTTTCAAAGAAACGTTAATTCTATTTAAAATGGTACGTTATAGCAGAAAATGACTCTCTTTTAAGAGATAATATTTACGACTTTAGATAGAAGAAAATTTCTTAATATTTTCTAATATAGGAATTATATTACTTAACCTCATCAGATAAGTTAACACAGTTAGATATTACTATACTATGAGTGCAAACTCAGCTAACACAGCTGAGTTTGCCTCAGAGTTTCATTTCAATAGATAGTTACAACACAAAAAAATCACCTAAGCGCTAAACAATATTAAGTTGCAATTGAACGTTGATGCTGCAAAAACCAGTCGTACAACATTGGATTGTTATAAGTCTGGGTCCATGAGTCGTGATCAGCTTCCGGATACACTGTAAACTTCAGATTATTTACGCCACACTTTTTGAGTGCTTGAACCATTTTTTCAGATTCCCTTAGTGGCACAATGCGATCGCGTGCTCCATGAAATGCCCATACAGGCAGATTTTTTAAACGATAAGCTTCCTCAGGCTTCCCACCACCGCAAATTGGTGCTATTGCTGCAAACCTATCCGGCTGAGCTGCTGCCAAGTGCCATGTGCCATATCCACCCATGCTTAAGCCAGTTAGGTAAACCCGATCCGGATCGACGTGGTACTGAGCAATAACGTCATCCAAAAGAGCACTCAAAAGGTTCACTGACCAACGTTCACCAGGCGGACACTGGGGAGACACAACAATAAACGGGAAATCGGGCTGCTCCTCCACTATTTTAGAGACACCAATCCTTTTGAGATCCTCTAGGTTAGAACCTCGCTCACCAGCACCATGTAAAAACAAAATCATTGGTAAACGAAATTGTGCTTCATAGCTTTTAGGCAAAAACAGCAAATAGTTATAGCTATGAGTATTCAGAATTTGCCGTTGTGGCGATGTTTGATGCATGGGCTGATTAGCGTATAGGAACAGCAATTGTGTAACTTGGTCGCTGGGAAGCTTCTCGTTGAGTTTTAACCAAGCGCAAGTCACAATCTACATATAAATGCTCTAAAGAAAAATGAGCCAAGTAGGTTTTTTCATATTTCTTTACAGTATTTCTGTCCAAATTTTCTAATTTGAGTGCCTCCGGTAAGTTTCCTTTTTGCAAGGCTGGCTTAACTTTCGTGTTGACGACATCAGTAAACCAATTCTCTGCGTCGTCAACACTTAGAGGAATTTCTCTGTTCCTAAAAGCTTGGAATATACCAACATTTTGAATCCACCATTGATTATTACGGACTTCATATTTTTGCATCACCATAAAGTCGTAAGCTGGCAACCTTGACGAAACCTTTTTCCAGAAAGAAGATTCATGCCCTGGTGCATAACGAGCAATATTAGCGTAATAACCATCGTCGTGAAAAATTTGATAAGACTGCTCACGATCCGTCCTGGCAAATTATCATGAAAAGGTATAGTAGACCAGATTGGTACCCAAACACCAAGGACAATCGGCAGTTGGTCTTCAACGATGGGAAAAGGGTTGCGTTGGCTTAACTCTTCAAAATAGGGAAGCAATTCGTTTTTATAAAAATTAACTTTAGCGCTTAAAGGTTCTGTATCTCGACCTTTCACCATATTCAAAAGTTCATTTTTGATGTCTTGCGTACTCCAAGAGTTAAAAGGTTTTGTGATTACGTTTACCATAACAATTCATTTCTAGTTATTAACAGCTATTGATAAATATGTGATGAGGCTCACTTCAGCAATAAGACAGATGAAACATCAAGAGCGAGTGAGCCTCATTTCTTTATGGCTAGCTAACGCCATTCCTTACTACCACCAAATCCTATTCCCATTTTCATCGACTCGTGCTTGTCGAATGACATCAGAAATTTCTTCTGCATCCTTCACATGGTGAAGAGCTTTCTTTTCACCATTTGGGTATTCCACAACAAAGTAAGTGGGTACTTTAATCCAGTCACCTGTAATATCAGGTTGGTCTACAGCTACCTGCTTAGCCTTTTCTTCAACTGTTTGAGGCTTCTGGGCAATTGCGTCTCCGGATTCACAGTTAAGTTTCTTTCCTTAGCTGTAGGCTCTTCTTTTGCGTGCCAATCAACACTAACTGGCTGCCTAATTTGATTTTTTTCTAGCTGATTAGTCATGTTTATATCCCAGATTTTTGCTTTGACAATTTCGGCTTTCCTTCAATCACTCTAGACAATTAAAATCTGGATTTGCTCTTTCATCAGAAAGACTTTTAAATCCATCGATCTCTTACAAAAGTTTTGTACCTTCTGACTCGAAATCTGAAGCTATACTACGAAAGTCAGTAGAACAAGGATTTTCTATTTGTTAGCGATGACGAATAGCGTTGCGTGTGTAGACGCAATTTCCAAGGATTAGGTACTTTTGCCAAAAGTCTCTTCAATGTTTTTTATATAAAAAATCATAAGTCTCTACAATTATTATAATTTATTTACATAATTCTTCCTTCAGCAGGGTGAATATACGCTTTGAGGATGAGGTATTGATTTGACGAAATCTCATTAATATAAATAGAACCTAAAATATATTTTGAATCTGCTGACAAGTCTACAACACAGTCCTTTTTATTATTAGACTGCACCGCTATGTTTATTCAAGATTTAATGCTTTGTTTGCAGTTAACAGTTGATAACTTTGAATCCAAAAATTCTTCCGAGTGTCTCCTACATCTTCCCTGTGGTTGTCTTCATCCAGGAAAAGAGCTTTGCTGTGAGAATTGTGAATATCTTGAGGCTTGTCTATCACAAAAACAAATGTTAGAGCGCAAGCAAGCCGCCTGTGCTAAAGCAGAAGCTGTCACTAGGGTGTAGCGGGAGAGGTTATGGTCAAATCAGCAGCCGAGAAACGAGAGACGGAGTTATTGACTATAAATTTAGAAGATGGTATAATAGTGCGAATAAAAAAAGAATAAGTGAAAATAACAAAACGTGAATATAAGTCCATTCCGGAAGAAACCGCCTGCCTTTACATGGCAGGCGGTTTTCTCACTACTCATGTTTGTTTTCATGTATCTACCGATACTGGTTCTTGCCTTTTATAGTTTCAACTCCTCGCCCTACAGTGCAACTTGGCAAGGATTTACCCTGGAATGGTATCGCAAATTATTCAGTGATGAGCGGATTTTATCAGCGCTACAAAATAGTTTGATAGTAGCTTTGTGTGCAGTGGGGATTTCAGCAGTGTTGGGAACTTTGATGGCGGTGGGGTTGGCACGTTATCAGTTTTTAGGTAAGAGCTTGTATCGCGGTATTTCTTACTTACCATTGATTATTCCCGATATTGCGATCGCCGTTGCTACCCTAGTTTTTCTAGCGGCGTTTGCCGTTCCCCTCAGCATTTGGACAATTGTTGCAGCTCATGTGGTATTCTGTCTTGCCTACGTTGCTCTTGTTGTGTCTTCTCGACTCACCAACTTAGATCCCCATTTAGAAGAAGCAGCACTAGATTTAGGAGCAACACCAGTGCAAGCCTTCATCAAAGTCTTATTACCTGAGTTAATGCCTGGTATTGTCGCTGGTTGTTTGCTAGCTTTTGTCCTCAGCTTAGATGACTTTCTCATCGCCAGTTTCACTGCTGGTAGTGGTTCCAACACCTTGCCAATGGAAATTTTTAGCCGCATTAGGACAGGAGTCAAACCAGATATCAATGCTCTCAGCGTTATCTTGATTTTACTGTCTGCGATCGCTGCTCTTGTCGCTGAATTAATTCGTGCTTCAGGACAGAGAATAAATACTCATTAGTCACCTCTAATACCGAAGCAAATACGGTAACTCGCCAAAATTTTGTATTCTTGTTCAACATAACTAAGTGATAATTCATCCGGAAGACAGATGGAGTGATTAAGCATAATTACATCCTGGAGAGAAGAAATTGCATTCCTACACTTCCTAGAATGATGAGAGTGTTAAATGCGGAGCTTACTTATGACTTATCCAAAAGACCAGGAAACACAAAACCGAGAAGCTGACGAACAAAACGCTGTTGCTTCCGGTGGTTTTCAAACCCCTGTTGATGAGGAAAAACGCCATACTGGCTCTGGTAATAATGAAACCAATGCTACGCCGTCTGCAATACCAGAATCTGGCAACAGCGACCAGTTTACTGAAGGCGCTGGCAATCAGGGAACTGAAAAGCGTTAAGTTTCAATACAACTAAAACCAGTTGTCTTCAAAAAATAGCAGGTGGAATTCTGTGATGCTAACCGCATCTTTTTCCACCTATTTTTTCTTTTCATCAAGTAGCTTTTAATACTTTTTTTTGTAAATATACTATTGATAAATATTTTTATTAAGTCAAGAACAAAAGGGGCGAGCATATGCAGCGCGATGGCACAGAGTGCCTGTCGAGGAGCGATTGCGCAAAGCGCAGCGCCAGAGGCGATCGCCCTTTTTTGAACTTCCATCCTCATACAAAATTAGGTTCCATTTTTAATTTTTAATTTTGCGAAAGGGTTCTACAGTTTCTTTCCAGTCTTTCTTATTTAACGACATCAATAATTTATTTGTAAAAAGCTTGAAGCAAGTTTTCTTTTCGGAAAATTCTATATTCTACTATATTCAGAACTCTTCCACTTAAATTTGTCTTATCATACTCTCTGGTAATTTGCCCACCAAGCATTTCTGGGATTCTTCGGCTGGGGATATTTGCTTTATCAACGTCATATATAAGATATTCGTAATCTAAGTTTTCATCAGCCCATTCTTTCAGTGTAGTAATAGCCTCAAATCCATAGCCCTTAGCTTGTGCAGATTTTTTTAGCCAAATACCAAGTTCTGGATGTTTACTGCGGATCTCGTGGATTCCAGTACATCCCAAAAATTCTTGGGAGTCTTTTTTTAAGATAACTACTACAAGATGATTTCCTGTTTGAATTTCGCCTAGAGAATCGTTAATAAATTCTTCTGTTTCGACGATATCTTGAGGTGGACGAGGATACATATAAGTCGTAATTTCTTTTGTGAATTCTCTAAAAATATCTTCTTTGTATTTCTGTGATATAGGCAGCAACACAAGCCGATTTGTAAATATTTCTACTAGAGACAATTCCATAGTCTGTAATTCTCAGTCATTATCTAGCTGAGTTTACCAATTTCATCAATGACTTGCGCTAACTATTGAGAATTATTAGTAATTAATATTTGATTGAGTATTGTATTTAACAAAAGTGGCGAAAATTTTATCTGAACTTCAAAAAGAAAAAATCTAAGTTTTGTCATGAAAGAGCTAAAGTTTTGTTAAGATGCAATTGCTGGTATTCTACACACGGAAAACGCCAATCACGGTGTGAAGAATATAAATGAGTACTAGCACCATTGAGTTGAGTAGACAAAACAATGACCACTTACATTTTCTTTGATGACGCCCTCCGGATGCTTGTAAACGCCTTCTTGGCTTCGGTATTCCTACTGGTTGCCTTTTCTAGTTTAGGTTTGGCAGTTATCGAAAGTTTTGAAAAAGCAGGTATTGGCGTAGACGCGAAGCGCCTTCACTAAGCCAAGCGTTTGCGTAGACGCTTTATCCACAGGGGCTTTCCCTAGGGTAATTCTGATCACCTCAAACCAAAAATTTACTTGTTGTCAAGAACCATCGAGTCCGGGTGAACGCTTGCCAAAAATCTTGGGAACACTGAAGCGTAAAAGTCTCACAGCGTTGCACAATGACCTGAAAGTGACCTAGGCACCAGTGGGTGTACCGCTACACAGAGGCAAGCGAAGCAGTCAACTACGATGGGTCTATTCGACAAGATGTTCGGGGCACAAAGCCAAGTCGAAGAAGCACTCAATAAGCGCAGAAGCTTTTGCTGCAATGACTTTAGCTGCAACAGCCACGCATACGGAAATGTTTCTGTAAAAGCAGGCACGTGGTATTTCCTTTGTGCTGTCTCGTATGAAGCTTTTCAGAAGTTATTCCAACGATAAGATGGACAGGATGTTTGACAAACTCCTGGATACTCTGAGGCGGCAAGGTATAAATGCTTTGTCTAATTCAGCTAAAGAATCCTCACCCTACGACTTGCGGGAAGCAGCTTTTGCAGTAGCCACCGACCTGGTTTTAGCCGATGCTCTGTTGACTCAAGAGGAGCAAGACTTTTTAAAGGATTTGTATCAAATTTTGGGAATTTCTGCTGACATTACCACACAAATTGTGCAAGTGATGTGGATCAAAAATCGGGGATAGCGCTTGCCAATTATCAAAAGCCCTTCCTAGAAAAATGGGGTGTGGAATGTAAGGTGTAGAGAAATCCTATATTTCATCTGGGGTAGCGGCAATTTTAGGATGACCGACTATCTTGACAATCAAACGAAAGCAGGGGCAGTAAAAAAATCCTCCCCTGCTTCGTTGTTATGAGAAAATTTTATAAATTTTGAGGCTGTTTTATTCTGATTTGACAACTATATCTGAGTATAGTAGATTCATTAACTTTATATTCTCAGCAAAAAAAATTAGCATTTAAGGAATTTTGTCCTTGTCGCACTTGCAGACGAGGTGTCTCCTTGAATCTAAGCAACAAATTTTGGAATCCAAAAACCCTAGTGTTATGCCTTGTTCTGCCACTCTAAGCCAATTGGTTGAAGTTCTATCTGCAACAGCAGCAAACTTATCTGAAGCTGATGAAGCACATTTGATCTGCGGTATACAGACAGATTCCCGTATCCTCAAGCCTGGTGAAGTGTTTGTGGCTTTACGCGGTGAAAAGTTTGATGGACATAATTTTGTCCCAATGGCGATAGAAAAAGGTGCAATGGCGGCGATCGCTGATTTTGAATACGGCAATTGTGAATTTCCTGTGTTGCAGGTAAAAGACACGCTAGAAGCATATCAAAAAATTGGCAGGTGGTGGCGTGATCAGTTTTCTATTCCAGTGATTGGGGTTACGGGTTCTGTAGGCAAAACCACAACAAAGGAACTGATTGCGGCTGTGTTGGCGACACAGGGACGAGTCCTCAAGACTTATGCAAATTACAATAACGAAATTGGCGTGCCGAAAACTCTGCTAGAACTTACAGCAGAACATGATTTCGCTGTCATTGAAATGGCGATGCGGGGGAAGGGGCAAATTGCGGAACTCACGCAAATAGCCCGTCCAACGATTGGTGTGATTACCAACGTGGGAACGGCGCATATTGAGTTACTGGGTTCAGAAGAAGCTATTGCCTCCGCAAAATGTGAGTTATTGGCTCAAATGCCTGCTGGTAGTGTAGCAATTCTTAATCATGACAACCCCTTGTTAATTGAAACGGCGGCGAAAGTCTGGCAAGGCAAAGTTTTGACGTTTGGTTTATCTGGCGGTGATATCCAAGGAAAGTTGATTGATAGCGAGACGTTGGAAGTTGCAGGAATGCAATTGCCTTTACCCTTGAGTGGACGACACAATGCAACTAACTATTTGGCAGCTTTAGCAGTGGCGCAGGTTTTGGGCATTGATTGGTCATGCCTGAAATCGGGTGTGATGGTGGATATGCCAAAAGGGCGATCGCAGCGTTTTACTTTGCCTCATGATGTGGTAATCTTAGATGAGACTTATAATGCTGCACCAGAAGCTATGCAAGCAGCGTTACACTTATTGGCAGACACGCCAGGAAAACGACGCATTGCGGTGTTGGGTGCGATGAAGGAATTGGGAGAGCGATCGCACTCCTTGCATCAGCAAGTTGGGGAAACGGTGCGAAAATTGAATTTGGATGCTTTGTTGGTTTTGGTGGATGGCGAAGATGCCAAAGCTATAGCCAAAAGTGCTGAAGGTATACCATCTGAGTGCTTTGCAACTCATGCAGACTTAGTTGCCACTTTAAAGACTTTTGTGCAAGAGGGTGATAGGATTCTTTTCAAAGCAGCGCATTCAGTGGCACTAGATAAAGTGGTGAATCAGTTCCGTACGGAGTTTGCCAACTAAGTACCCCACCCCTTATCTCAAGGCGTGCAAGCGGATGGGGGGTTTAGCGAATAAATTCGACATAATATGAATATAGTTATGAGGTATAAGTTATGTGTTGTATTCCTAACTCATAACTCGTAATTCTTAATTTTGTAATGAGCATCAACCTACAGCTAGAAACGCAACGTCTTATTCTCAGGGATTTTACAAAATCAGATTGGCAAGGAGTGCATCGCTACGCTTGTGATCCAGAAGTTGTTCGCTATTTGCCTTTTGGTCCTAATAGCGAAGAAGATACCAAGAATTTTTTGCAAAGAGAGATTAAATTACAACGGCAACAACCCCGTCAGCATTTTAGTCTAGCAGTGACTTTAAAAGATGATAAACAATTAATAGGTGCCTGTCGTATTAGCGTGACAAATCCAGACAAGCAAGAAAGTTCGATTGGATACTGCTTAGCTAAGGAATTTTGGGGGCAAGGATACGCAACGGAAGCTGTAGGAAAGCTCTTACATTTTGGTTTTCAGCAACTTAATTTACATCGGATCTTTGCAACGTGTGACCCGAAAAATGTTCTCTCAATGCGAGTTCTGGTAAAAAGTGGGATGCGTCACGAGGGGTATTTGCAAGAGTATGAATGGGTTAAGGGTGAGTGGCGAGATTCAGTGCTGTATGCCATGCTTGAGCGTGATTGGATACAGATGCAGATTCGTAATGTTGAGTAAAGCCGTTATCTGAATTTATCGTAGACGCGCTGCCTCACCGCTGCGCGAATGACGGCTTTCCCGACAGCAGGCGACTGCGAATCCGTTCGCCCTTGGCGTGCCGCAGGCATAGGGTGTGCCGCAGGCTACTGCCAAGACGAGCCAGCGCCCTTCGGGTATGCCTAGTGGGTACGGCCACGGCTATCACCTATACCGTGCGACCTCCGTAGGAGGCACGCAGTCGCTCGACGTGAGCTTGCACGGCGTGCTGGAATCTGACCGGAAATCGGAGGGCGCAAGCCCCTTGCTTGTAGCTATGGGGATAAGCCCGTAGGGGATTTTAATCCCCGTATTTTGATGTTAACATAATGTTTGATACCCGTTCCACCAGTATCAAACGTGTTTGTTTACGAATACAAAGTCAACCCAAAACCACAACAAATAACTGCCATTAACGAAGCTATTAGGACATCTCAATTTGTCCGAAATAAGGTGCTGCGCTATTGGATGGATCATCGTGGTGTAGGCAAGACAGAGATGTTTAGGTACAACACGCAACTTAGAAAAGAGTTTAAGTTCGTAGAAGAATTAAACTCCCATGCTTGCCAAAGTGCTGTTGAAAGGGTTTTGAAAGCGGTTAACCGTTTTTACGACAACTGCAAAAAGCAGATTCCTGGTAAAAAAGGGTATCCCAAATTCAAGAAAAATACTCGCTCTGTTGAATACAAGGTATCTGGGTGGAAGCTATCAGATAACAAAAAGTACATTACGTTTACCGACAACAAAGGCATAGGTACTCTCAAACTGATAGGAACTAGAGACTTAAATTTTTATCAACTAGACCAAATTAAGCGAGTTAGAATTGTACGTCGTGCCGATGGGTATTACGTCCAGTTCTCGGTACAATTAGACCCTAGAGATACCGTTAAACCGTTAATCCCTAGTCAAAAGGTGGTGGGTATTGATGTAGGTATCAAGTATTTCTTGGCAGAATCCTGTGGAAATATTGAGCCTAACCCAAAGTTTTACCGCAATGGTGAAAAACAATTAAACCGAATCAATCGTAAAAAGTCTAAAAAGTACCGCAAAGGTAAACCACAGTCCCATAATTATCACAAAGTTAGAAATCGATATGCCCTTAAACATCTAAAAGTAAGTAGGCAGCGAGAAGAGTTTGTCAAGAGAGTGGCACTCCGTTTAATTAAGTCTAACGACTTCATAGCCTATGAAGATTTAAATGTTAAAGGCATGGTTAAAAATCGACATCTAGCTAAGTCGATATCTGATGCAGGATGGTCAAGCTTTCGCTGTTGGTTAGATTATTTTGGCTACAAGTACGGGAAGATAACGATTGGTGTTTCTCCTCATAATACCAGCCAAAACTGTTCTAAGTGTGGTGAAAAAGTGCAGAAATCTCTATCTACTAGAACTCACGTTTGCCCTCATTGTAATTATGTGGAAGATAGAGATATCAATGCAGCCATCAATATTTTGCAAAAGGGACTAAGTACCGTAGGGCATACGGAATCTTATAAGCTTGGGGAGTGCGATCCTCTAGCTCCGTTGGAGCAATCCTGCGGGGTTACGATTGGACTGTGAACCAAGAATCCCCGCCATTCTATGGCTGGGGAGTGTCAAAGAACTAGCCCACGGGTGTCGTTGCACCTGCACGGCTAACCAATGGCGGAAAGTGAACTACCCAACACCGACCCCGGAATTCATCCCAACACTGAACGGAAGACCGTTACAGTGTGGGGCTTCTTCCGCTTTCAGCTAAAGGGGAAAGAAACAGGCGATTGCGCGGAGCGCAGTGCCTAAAGGGCGATCGCTAAAACAGGTAATCGCTAAGAAATAAAGTTGTTCTGAAATCTGTGGACATTAGATGAGCAGAGTTAGCATTGCTGCGCCTCACTTAAATGTAGAAGCAGTGAAAGAGATGGTTAGATAATCAGATGAACCGTGGGAAAGCACAACTATTCCGCATCTGCCAACTTTTGATTGTGGAGTTCCTTGGCATTTTTTATTAATTGCTGTAATTGGTCGTATTTGAGACCCACTAAGCGCTGTGTTTCCTCTGGATTTTTGTCGATCTACGTGATTATATTCGTCATTTCGTGCCGTAAAAAGCTACACTCAATCTTCTTTTACCACAAAATAGATCTATTGCGGAGATGTCTATTACCCATGCCCCTGCATCCTTATTTATCCCTCTATTAATTTAGTGCATCTTCATGGAGAATTGGTATTACAGCAGATTGCAGGTAAATGAGGTGCAGTAAGGGACTTCCAAGAAAATAAACGACTCAAAAATGATTAAAAAGGATGCATGGGCTGTCTAAGAATGATAATATTTGCCCCTAATGACAGCTTCCGTTTCATTACCCCGTATTGGATGAGAGAAGCGATTTTACAAGCTCTACTAGTTTACAATTCTTATTTTATTTTTGTGCCAATAATTGATTGATCTTTATCCATTATTATAAATTTAGAGCTATTAATGTCAATGACTTGATACTTTTCTGCTAGAAATATAGAACCTAAAGTAGCTATCATATCTGCAATAGAAATATTAAAAGCTAGCGGTATCCTCAAATTGAAAAAGGATTTTGGAACAGTTTTAAGATTTAAATACAGTGTTCTTTCAGTTATGTACCATACACCAGTAAATTTATTACCTGTTATAAGTTCCTTAGGTTTAGAGAAAATAAATGTTTGAATTCTGGTTTGCTCATAAGTCATATCATCTTTAAATTGAATAGTGATTTTTTCTGAAGACGTATCATAACGCCATTTTCCAAAAAGTAAAATTTCTATTTCTATATCAGAAAGTTTAGTGTTACTCATGTCTATCCTCAAGTTAGCTTTGACTTTACTTTTCGTTATTATTAAGAAATGTGCGATTAACGCATAGGAAAGTTTCGTTACAAATTTTTGCACGAAAAAAGAATAAGTGCATCTGCCAAACTAACCAAGATCCCACCCGCCAGGCTCCCATTGAAAGGTGTTCTGCAGATGATGGGGATAAGTCAAAGGTATCTTGGTCATAGTGCAACCATTGCGCGGGTAGATGTCCTATCGGTGTTGTGGGGGATAATTCAAAAGTGAGTTGATCATAATCTAACCAGTTTCCCTGTTTTCGCCAACCAAGGCGATCGCCGAGTCTCTTTTCTGTTTCATAGTCTACTTGACTACCCATTTCACTCCAAATACTTTGCTGAACACTGAAGCCGAAATAACCATGACTGTATTCTTGCCACAGTTGATCAATAATCTGGAGGTCTTTACAAGAAAAGTTATTAATATCTTCCTTATAAACTTCATTCCAATAACTCTTACCTATGACTTTTAGCATTAGTTTAGTGGTTTCAATGTCAGCTTCTTTCCACTTATACTGGGCGAGGAGTTCCCGCAGTTTGCTATAATCGATGTTATTTTTATTTTTAACTTCTTTTGTTAAACTAGCATTCTCATTAGTCAGCCTTATCAATCCGGTTTCTTGAACAGCAGGGAGAGGCGTTATAGAAACAAAATTTGTTTCTGCTATCCCTATCTCTTTTCTTTGCTCGACAAGTTGCTTGGAGATATAGTTAGATATTGAGTCAATCTCTTTGTCTAAAGAAAAGCGATTATTGGCTAAGTCAAAATTATGGTTTTGCCAATCTAATAATTGACATTGAATGAAAGCATCTTTTAATCTTTCTTTCTTTTCATAACTTGATACCATAAAGTCTAGAAAAGTTTCAGAAACCCCGTCAGTTTCTTTGGGAATTAATAAATTTGACTGAGACTTGAAAATATTATCCGCTAAATTTTTAATTTGTCCGACAGTTGAGTAAAAATCCTCATCTACTTTGACTACTTCATCTATTAACGATTGAAACGGATTAAAGTAATCGTGCAAATATTTTTCAAAATTAATTGCAGTTTCTGCTATTTCTACTATTTCTTGACGAACTTTATAGGCTTTTCTTTGATATTCGTAAATTTCTTGATATACTTCCAAATCTTTGGCTACTTGCTGGACAATTTGCTTTTGATTTTTGGTATCTTCTGCAAGCGTTTTCAGCCCTTCACTAAGCAATTTTATTTTTTCTAACATCAAAAAACAAGAATTGCTCAATAGTAAAAGTGCTTTCAAATTCTCTTGTCTTTCCCATTTTAATTCATCGAGTATTTTTTGATTTTTTTGATTTTTTATTTCTAGTTTTTTTCTTTCACTATCCAAATTCTGTATTTCAAGGTATTTGTGTAGAAATAACTTTTTAAAATCATCAGTCAGCTTGAGCAAAAAGTTTTGATAACTATCCTTATAATTTTCTAGAAAATCAATAAGATGAGTATAATCTTTGATTAATAGTTGGCTTTCTTGAAAAACTTTCTCCTGACTAATTTCTTCTTTTCGCTTAATTATTCCCCAAAGCTGATGATACCGAACGCCTTCTTTAATTAATCTTCGACGTTCTTTAATTTTTTTTTGAACAGCTTTTAATCTGGTATTTTTTAGAACAGGTAATTTGTAGGTTCGTTCATAAATCGTAATCTTTTTGTAAGTAACTAGTTGTCTGTGCTGTTTAGTAAGCATGACCTGATTCTAAAAAAGGTTCTGTTGCAAAAATTTGGAGTTTCTTTATAAACTTGGCATTCAGCATGATTCTCACCAGTTTTACTTCTAACAGATTGCGAAGAGTTTTTGCAACAGAACCCTAAATTCTGACCCATTTCAACACCTTGGAATTTTTATTATAGCGGTAGGTCACGCCATCCTTAGTTGTGATGGTCTTGCCAAGGCTTGCCTTGCTTCTGATGGTGTTAATGGGAACGCCTGTTAATTTCTGCATTTCCTTATGAGAAAGCCCTGCACCTGCACTTGTTTCTGGTTGACTTAGAGATTGGTTCTGTGGTGAAACATCTATTGTAATTTCGGGGTTTTCGGGAGGATTAGTTTCTGTTACTTCTGTAATTTGGGGGTTTTCGGGAGGATTAGTGGCTTGGATTTCTATAATTTGGGGGGTTTGCGGAGGATTAGTGACTTGGACTTCTGTAATTTGGGGGTTTTGCGGAGGATTAGTGACTTGGACTTCTGTAATTTGGGGGTTTTGCGGAGGATTAGTGGCTTGGACTTCTGTAATTTGGGGGTTTTGCGGAGGATTAGTGGCTTGGACTTCTGTAATTTGAGAGTTCTCCGAAGGATTAGTCGTAATTTCTTCTACTTTTTGAAGACGATAATCCTCCACAGTCAGAAGTTGCCAAGCGGAATCTTGTGATAGTTCCAGAACCCATTGATGATAATTAAACAAACTTTCTCGATGTCCAACACTGATAAAAGTTGTTTGAGTTGATTGCAATTGTTCATATAAATTGCCTTCATTTGTCAAATCCAAAGCGCTGGTTGCTTCATCTAAAATAGTAAAGCTGGGATGAGTAATTAATAATCGTGCAAAAGCCAAGCGTTGTTGTTCTCCCAGCGATAATATATTCTCCCAAGGGACTTCTGTATCAAAGCCTTCGACTCGAGTTAGCAAATTTTGTAGGTTAACTTGGTGCAAAACTTCTTCGAGTTCTGCATCGCTCATTTGACGAGTTGTATGAGGATAGAGTAACTGTTCGCGCAATGTTCCCAAAATTATATAAGGACGTTGGGGTAAAAACAACACGGATTCTAGGGGAGGACGCACCAGACGACCAGTTCCCGCATTCCACAAACCAGCGATCGCTCTCAACAGAGAACTTTTTCCTCGTCCACTCGGTCCAACAATCAATAAACCTTCTCCCGGTTGAACCGACAGTGATAAGTTTTCAACGATCGTCTGCTCATAGTTGGGCGTTTGTAAAGTGACATCCTCAAAAGCAAGATGGTTTTCTTCTATTATTTTGATAGTACTCACGTTCTCTGGCTGTTTCGTAACAGCTGACAACGCACCGGACAACTCAGCTAAACGTTCAGCGTAACTGGAAAATCGTCCTGAAGTCCCAAATTCATTAATTAATTCTGCTAGAGCATTAGCAAATAGGTTGCAAGCTATAGCTGCTTGAGTAACTTCTCCAAATTCCATTTCGCCTCTTAGCTCTAACGGCCCAAGTACTAGAAATGGAAATATTTGGATAGCAGCCTGATATCCTCTCTTAAAAAGGTCTTGATTTCTCTCCCAATTTATCTTACGTTGAGCATCTTTTACTAAATGACTAAATTTGCGCTTGATGATATTTGATTCTTGCTTTTCTCCTTGAAAAAAAGCTATAGACTCAGCGTGATTGCGAATATGAGTTAGACAATAATTATAATCGGCTTTCGATTCGAGTTCTTCTTGATTAATCTTAATCAATTCTTGACTTAAGTAAACAGCAATTAAATTGCCTATAACAGTATAAGTAACTAAGATTACTGCAACTTGTTGAGAAATTGACCAAAGAATTATTAAAAAAGCTGTCATTTCCAGCAGTTTTTCTAGGTAAGTAGCTGAAAAGCTGAGAGCATTGCTGGCAAGCGGTTCAATTTCTTGAGACAAACGTTGATCTGGATTATCAACATCCGAGTTAAAATTGATTTTATAATAGGCTCGATTACTTAAATATTTTGAGAGTATCTGATTATTTAGCCATTGATACCAATCGAGAGCAATTTGTTTTCTAATAAATTTGGAAAATCCTACCAAAAGCGTTGCTAAGAGCAGACCAACGCCGTAAAGGATTAACATTTTAATAAACTTATCTAAATCTTTTTCTTCAATAATGATATCGAGCAAGTAACGATTAACGAAGCTATTAAAAACAGTTGTACCTACAAGTGCGATTATTAATAAGACCAACAGAAAGAGCATCCCCCATGCGCGAATCACGTCTGAAAATGCTCTTTCTCCTGGCGAGGTTGGATACCAGTAAGGACCAGCGATCGCTTTTACATTCTCCCAAAATTGAGCAAAACCTGAAAAAGCATTTGTTTTGGGTTGATCTCGAACAACTTGGGTTGGCATATTTTAGAAAGAAAATGAAATTTTTTGTAAGCAGAACCAGTACTTTTTATTGTTGAGTAATGAGTAATAAGTCTGAGTGAGAAACCCCACTCAGCACTCGGAACCTGGAACTATATTTACACTCAATTTTACAAAGGATTTAACCAAGCCTCATACGCAACGATAATCGTAGTATTGGTTTCAATTTTTGCCTTCCATAACATCAGCTTTGCTGACGAGGAAATCACCAATAGCAAGATAATCTATCTGGGTGTTTATAAAGGTATTGATAGCATCGTCTGGCGAGCAGACAATCGGCTCACTGTCGTTGAATGAGGTGTTAAGGACGATAGGTACACCAGTGATTTTGTAAAACTCTGAGATCAGTTTGTGATAGCGTGGATTAACTTCTTGACGGACGGACTGAATACGACTGCTACCATCTTCATGAACCACAGCAGGAATTTTGTCTACCAGATGGGGACGGACAGGATATGTCATGAGCATCAACTCAGCTGCTGAGGTCTGTTTTTCAATTTCAAACCAATTGTTAGCTTCTTCGTAGAGTACGCTGGGGGCAAGTGGGCGGAAATACTCACGATGTTTGACTTTGTGGTTCAAAATAGAACGCATGTTTTGATCGCGTGGATCGGCCAAAAGACTGCGGTTCCCCAAGGCTCTTGGTCCGAGTTCCATACGCCCTTGGAAAAAACCGATGATGTTCTGTTGGCTAATCAAATGCGCCACTTCTTGCTCAATGCACTCCGAACGACGGTAGAGCAGTCCATGTTTCTTTAAAGCACTTTCAATTTCTGTATCTAAGAAAGAAGGACCCCAGTATGCATGGTGCATTTGGGTGCGTGCAGAGTTACCTAGTAAATGGTTCCAGATATAAAAAGCTGCACCTATTGCTGTACCAGCATCATTGGACGCTGGTTGCACATAAAGGTTAGCAAAAGGCCCGCGCTCAAAGACGTATGTATTAGTAACACAATTTAATGCAACGCCGCCTGCCAGACAGAGATTGGTAGAGCCAGTAACGTTATGGAGATGCTCGATTATATGGTAAACTACTTCATTGGTGATCTTTTGTAGCGCCGCCGCGATGTCCTGATGAATGGGCAGGAGTTCATCACTGTATTCCCGCTTAGTCACGCCAAAGAGTTCTTCCAAGCCAGCATAATAAGCATCAAGAGGATAATAGGTTAGCATCCAAAAGCGCAGTGCATCTTTGTTCATAGTAAACTGACCTTGGGGGGCAAGATGTACAAGCTTGCCCAATTCAGTAGCAAAGCGTTGAGGGTTGCCATAGGCTGCTAGTCCCATAATCTTAGCAGCATCGTAGACACCAAAGCCCAATAGCAAAGAAATTACCTCCCAAAGATAGCCTAAAGAAGCATGGTAATCTACATCATCTAAATGCTGTATTTGATTGCCTTGAGCATGATAGAAGGCTGCCGTGGTTGCTTCGCCAATGCCGTCTATAGCCAAAACTGCCGCCTCATCAAATGGCGAGACATAATAAGCTGACGCTGCATGTGCAGTGTGGTGCTCAACCCAGGTGAATTGACCGCGAAAGCCCATCTCCTGGAATGTTTGGGGCACCAAAGCTAACTGAGAGAGAAATTTAGCTTGTCTTTCGGTAGTCCCCCAAGTGTATTTCGCCGTACTTTCGGTGCTAGTGAAATCTGAATCATATCTGTGCGGATTAGCTGAGTAAGCAATATATCCCAAATCCTCCAACTCAATTCCTGCTGTTTCTAGGCAATAGCGAATTGAATGCAATGGCAGTTCATTGGGATTATCGCAGCGTGCTTGCTTTCCATGTTTTTTGCGGTTGAAGCGTTCTTCTTCTGCAACCGCAATGATGGCACCATCTTGCAACAAGCACGCACATGATTCGTGATATACAGAATTAATGCCCATGATGTACATAATGTTCTCCTTAAATGATGTCAATTTTCAAGATTCACCGTGCAAACTCACAAATGATAGGTATAAACTGCTTTAGCGTTCATCCACATCTAGAGGATGAGAAAATCCATACTCTTCAAGTTGTCCATCGCGACGGACATCACAAGTTGCACAGTGAAAAGACCCGCCAAAAGTGTAAAAGTTGCGAAAATCAACAGGAATAACTTTAAAGCCTAAATCTTGTAAAAGTCTCTGTGTGGGTTCTTCCTGCCGTTCTACAATCACGCGTTCTGTGTCTAAACTTAGAAGATTCATACTAATCCACTTACTTGCAATTGGTAGCTTCCAGTAATCGGGAGTTGTGGGTAATGCTGCCTCTACTAAATCCCAGCCTGCTTTGTGAAATAATTCTCTTTCCACAGGAGGACGAGTAGGGTTAATTAAAGCTAGTCCCGGCTTGAGGGGCACTAATGATGCATCAATATGCATTGGATTTAGATCCTGGAACTTGATCTCGTGAACCCGATACATATCTCCCAGGTGCTGCCTGAGCCAGGTAATTGCAATTCGATTAGTCACGTGACTACGCTGAACAAAAAGATCGCGTCCGCAACGCACAATATCGGCTGTATCAAAACAAGGCTCAAACTCTGTTGTGACATAGCGTCCTTGTTCAACCAGTGCTTCCTGCTCTTGAGGCGATTTGGCAGCAAAGTCAAAATCATAGAGTTCGTCTGACATTAGAGGCTTCGGGGCTGTTGTCCACTTAGCTCCTCGTTGCAGATATTCTTTCATCAAGGAACGATAGGCACGATATTCAAAAAAACGCGATCGCCACGCCATTGGTGCTTCAATAATTTCATTGCCAACTACAATCAAAATATCGCGAGGCATGGCAGCATACAATCCAGAAGCTTCAAAATCTGGAGTTTTATAGGTGTTGGAGAAGTCAACTGTGTCAGGTCGCCGTACCGTTACACCTTCGGCTTCTAAAATATTGCAGAATTGCTCAAGCTCCTTTGATGCTGCCTCAACTAGCTCCTGGGGAAAAGGTTGACCTCCATACTGTTGAAAAAAATTCCAGTATATAGGTGGGGCATCTACCTTAATATTTGCTTCAAATTGAGGTACAGCAGCACCCTCAACACGACCGACAATGACTTCTTGCAGAGTGTCCCATTCATTGTAGCTATTGACTACACAGGGTTTGCTGTTAGAAATTGTATTCAGAGATGTTGTGAATTCTTGAAAATTTATGACCATTGTTTGCACCACAAATGTTGTGTAGTTTTGACTATTAAAGGCAAGCTTATGTTTGAGTTAATCTCAAACTAGTAGGAGTTGGTTAGTACATTTTGCTAGCTCTAGTAAATCATCGTTGCCCGTGCCTTTTCGATACAAACTTTCAACTGTTCTGCTAAAACTTGAACATGGGGTTGAGCCATCATCGTCATATGGTCGCCTGGTACAAAATGGACATTCACTGGTTCCACAGAAAACTTGTTCCAGCCCCAGGTCAAATCCTCTAATATCTCAGAAGGAAATTTACTAGCAAGTTCTTCACTAGAAACTTCGTTGGCACGAAAAAGAGTAATTTGAGTTGGGTAAACCTGTTGTGGTACATAATCAACTAAAGCGTTAGCCTTTAGAACTTGCAGCAAATTATTAAGCTCTGTGGTCTGAGCATCAGAAGGCAAAATGTTGACCATTTTCAAACGCTCTAGAACATACTTTAGTTGTTCGTCTGGTAGCAAGTTTTTGAGAGTATCGTCAGAAATCCCTAAGTTCTTGGCGAACTCAAATTCCATCACTTTGGCAAACTCAGTTAGCCATCTAGCATTATCCCAATCAGCACTTATTTGCTTTTGCTTATAAAATGGTGCTGGAGTATCAAAAATAGCGACTAGAGCAACCTTATCCCCCTGACGAAGCAACTGCTGGGCTATTTCAAAAGCTACTTTACCACCAAAAGAATGTCCTCCTAAAAAATATGGACCTTCGGATTGAACAGTCTGTAATCCTTGAATGTAGCGGGCGGCTATATTCTCAATTCCGGTGATTGGCTCTAACTTTCCATCCAGACCATCTGCTTGAAAACTGTAAAACGGTTGGTCTTGGTCTAAATAGGTGGCTAAGTTATATAAGTAAAAAGGATAGACACCAGCTCCTGGAACGCAAAAGAAAGGTTGCTTGGAACCGTTTGCCTGTATTGCTACCAAAGGAGACCCACTAGAAGAATCCGAATCATTTTGTACAGAATCATTTTGCACAATAGATGCTAACTGTTCAATAGTTGGATTTTGGAACAGGGTTATTAAAGGGAGATCTTTGCCAAACTGCTCCTTAATCTGAGCTATTAAGTAGGGAACTAAAAGCGAATGACCACCAAGGTCAAAAAAGTTATCTTGTACCCCTACTTGGTTAACCTTAAGAATCTTTGACCAGATTTGCACTAGTTGCAGTTCTAATTGGTTACGGGGTACGACAAATCTGTCTGACCTGGTGCTAATAGAAGGTGCGGGTAAAGCACGGCGGTTTACCTTGCCGTTAGGAGTTAGTGGCAAACTATCTAAGAATACAATACTTGAAGGTACCATATACTCGGGCAGTTTCTGTTTGAGTACATGGCGTATCTCGTTAGTTGTAAGTGTTTGTATGGCAACAATATAGGCTACTAACTGTTTGTCGCCTGATACATCTTCGGTGGCTATAACCACAGTTTCGCGTACACTAGGATGTTGAGCGATCGCTGCTTCAATCTCTCCTAACTCAATACGGAAACCCCGAATTTTGACTTGAAAATCTTTTCGTCCTAAAAATTCTAGGCTACCATCTGGTCTCAAACGACCTAAGTCTCCTGTGCGATAAATTCGCCTCGAACTAAATTCTGGGTCGGGGAGAAAGGCAACTTGTGTCAGGTTGGGTTTCTGCCAATAACTCAGGGCAACGTAGGCACTTCTAATCGCAATTTCACCGTAGATATCAGTTTTTTCACCAGCTTCATTAAGTAAGAAAATTTCAGTTTCCTCAACTGGATAACCAACTGGTACGGTATTTCGAGTGATTTCTGTTTGCTGATTGAGTAAATACAGCATAGTAATACTAGATTCTGTCGAACCGATACAATTGACAAAGATACTTTCCTCCGAAAAATGTTCTTTATATGAATCAACATCTGTTTTAACAACTTCTTCTCCGCCTAAAACAACTAGGCGAATTTGATTGAGCTTCTCATCTTGGACCAGACTCCTAATAAAGTGCCGATACAAAGTTGGTGTTGAGTGATAGATAGTAATATGATGCTGTTGTAAAACCTCAAATAGATATTTGAAACCTTCTTCCTTTATATTGATTGGGTATAAACTTGCACCATTTAAGATAGCAGAAAATATATCCACAATTGCAGCATCAAAGCTATAAGATGATAACAGCGTCAACCTGTCCCGTTCATTGATGTGAAGATTATTAGTGTAATTTCTAATGAAATGCAGAACATTGCGATGGTTTTGAATTACCCCTTTCGGCTGTCCTGTGGAACCTGATGTATAGAGAATGTAGGCAATAGTATCCGGTGATATTTCCAGCTTGACTTCATTATCAGAGTCAGTAAAACTGATGTCATCTATATTAATGAGTGGGATAAAACCTTTAGTTAATTCTTGGGCACGAGCTAAGTTCTTGTTGTTAGTGAGAACCGCACTAGCCTGGGAATCTTCTAGAATGTAAACAACTCTGTCACTGGGATAATTTGGGTCTAGGGGAACATAGGTTTTCCCAACCTGCAAAACTCCCAAAATCCCAGCAACCATTGGTGCATCATGTTCAAACAATAGAGCGATTCTTTCTTCTTTTAATGTGCATTGTTTCAGGATTGCCTGTGCAACTTGATTGGCATGGTAGTTCAAGTCACTATACGTCCAATGGTAATTATTGGTATGGACGGCGATATTATCGGGATATTTCCTAACTTGCTCCTGAAACCTCGCTGGAATTGATTGTTCAATATCTTGTTTGTCGAAGGTAATGAAAGGGTTGGATGGATAAACGAAGTTACCACAGCTTTTCAAATAGTAACATTCTGTTTCTGTTAATAAGGGCAAGGTAGAAATTTTCTGTTCTGGGTCAGCGACGATGCTTTCTAGCAAGGTTTGGTAATGCAAAAGCATCGTAGCAATCGTATCACTATTAAACAAATCGCTATTGTAGACTAATTCCAGTTTTATTCCTTGTTTTTGTTCTTTAACATACAAGCTTAAGTCAAACTTGGAAGCTTCTTCTGGTATCGATATAAATTCTACAGACAGTCCAGACAGTTCCAGTTGATTATCTCCCAAGTTAAGTAGATTAAACCACACTTGGAAGATTGGGTTATGGCTGAGATCTCGTTGTAGTTGCAATGCTTCCACCAACAGTTCAAACGGCAAATCTTGATGTGCATATGCTCCTAGAGCCACTTCCCGCACCTGTGATACTAGCTGCCTAAAACTGGGATTGTCTCCCAAGTGGGTACGCAACACAAGGGTATTGACAAAAAAGCCAATCAGTCGTTCAATTTCTGCACGGTTGCGGTTGGCGATCGGCGTACCTATGCAAATATCATCCTGCCCACTATAGCGCCATAGCAATATTTGGAATGCTGCTAACAGCGTCATAAATAAGGTGGTACTTTCTTTTTGACTCAATTGTTGGAGTGCAACAGTGAGCTCTTTTGAAAGTGCAAACTCTTGATGTGCGCCGTGGTAAGTTTGCACAGATGGTCTAGGTCGGTCAGTAGGTAACGACAATAAACCTGGTGCGTCTGCCAATTGTTTTTGCCAGTAAGACAGTTGCTTTTGCAGTACATCACCTTGTAACCATTGTCTCTGCCAAAGGGCAAAGTCAGCGTACTGGATGGGTAATTCCGCTAAAGGGTAGGACAATCCTTGAGTGTAAGCTTCATAGAGTTGAGATAACTCCCGGATGAAGATGTTCAAAGACCAGCCATCATAGATAATGTGATGCATCTTCAACAGGAAGATATACTCTTGCTCGTCAAGTTGCAGTAGGGTGAATTGTAATAAAGGCCCAACAGCCAGATCGAAGGGTTGGGATGCAAGAGACTTCGCTATTTGTTCAATCTGAGCAGTTTGCTCTTGGGCTGACAACCCCTCCTGCCAGTCTATAACTGGCAAAGTTAGGGTAGGGGGAGGGGCAATATTCTGGACTGGTTTTCCGTTAACTGTGGGGAAAGTGGTTCTTAAGACCTCGTGACGGCGAATCAATTCATTGAGACTCTTCTCCAATGCAGGGACATTCAGCGACCCGCTTAGCCGCAGAACCAGTAGCATGTTGTTAAAAGAACTGTCGGGTGACAACTGGTGCAAAAACCAGAGTCGCTGTTGAGCAAAAGACAGTGGTAGCTCACCGTCCCGTGGCACTCTTTGAATGGGCAAGTGATGAGAAGCTTTCACCTGCTTTGCTTTTTGCAATAGCTGAATAATTTCTGTTTTGCGCCCGGCGATTTCCTGTCGTAGCTTTGGAGTTAACACTCCTTCAGGCGCATGGCAACGCAGGCGATCGCCATCGTTTTCTAGATTAATATTCAAGCTACTCAGGTGAGAAAGGAATTCAACGGTGCTGTTAGTCATGCTCAAAACTCCACTATTTCGCCACTGACTTCTTTTACTGATAAATCTTGTGTTGCCCAATCCATGACTTTGAGGTAGGCTGCTAAACCAGCTACTGTGGGAGACTCAAACATCGTCTGTATGGGTAAGTCAAGTCCAAAAGCTGAGTTGACCCGTGACATCACTTGGGTAACTAGCAGGGAATGCCCCCCTAGTTCAAAGAAATTATCCTTAACGCCAATGCGTTCAACTCCCAAGACTTCACTCCAGATTTGAAGTAGTTGAGCTTCAATGGGCGTTCGCGGTAGAACAAAGCCCGTTGAAAGATTTCTAGTAGCTGTATCCGGTGTTGGTAGGGCACGACGATCCACCTTGCCATTGGGTGTCAAAGGTAGGGCATTGAGGACGACAAAAGCTTGCGGCACCATGTAATCGGGTAGCTTTTGTTGGATAAACGAGCGTACTTGCGGCACTAACTTCTGGACTAACTTGCCGTGTAGGGGATTGTTAGTGTAGTCAGTCCAGGGTTTGATAGTGACTGTTGAAATATCCCAAAAAGCGATTGCGTTGGCGTCGCCTCTCCAAGAGTTGCCCAACCCAGGCATCGCTTGATGTCCTGGCGTTGAACTGTTGCGGCACAACACCACATCATAACAACCATCTTGACTACTCTCCCACCAACTCAGGTGAACAGTATAGCCGAGATGCTGCCCCAGTTCCCAAAA
This sequence comes from Scytonema sp. PRP1, assembly GCF_036697665.2. Classification (NCBI taxonomy): domain Bacteria; kingdom Bacillati; phylum Cyanobacteriota; class Cyanophyceae; order Nostocales; family Scytonemataceae; genus Scytonema; species Scytonema sp. PRP1. The sequence continues at coordinate 118,527 of NZ_JBAHYJ020000059.1, forward strand.
CTCTTCGGGATTGATGCCAACAGTTGGCTGTTGTGCTAGCAGTTGCCGTAGTTGCCCCACTGTTTCGACAGCTGGGGGATGTTCTAACCATTGCCAAATCTGTAGTGCTTGCTGTACCCGTTGATTAGGCACACCCCTGATTCCTAACAATTCTGGCTGTTGCTGGTGCAGTTGATTTTCAATTTGTGTCAACTCAAGCCCGTCTAGTTGCCAGTTTAACCAAGGAACTACCGTTTTTTGGACATCACTATCCACATGCAGGGTGACATCATAACGGAATTGGGTTAGCTCATTTTGACTGTTACCGCGTTTGGGCTGAATCTCCACCCAAGTAATCTGAGGAAAACGTGTTTGGAGGGCGATGAAGAAACCAGGATCAATCACCAATTCTTCTTCGGCAGCTACACTAGAGTGTACCATTCGCTGCCATTGTTCAATAGTTCTTTCTTCAGAAGCTTCGGACAACTGCACGGCGGCATGGAATGGCTGTAGTAACGGCAAGCTGCGGACATCGCCCACAAAGATAGTACCAGACGCGCCAATTGCCGCCATTGCTCCTTCGAGAACTTGCAACAAATACTCAACGCTGGGGAAGTATTGTATTACTGAGTTGACAATTACAGTATCAAATTCTCCTTTGGGGATACCTGCAAAGTTATCTGCCATTTGGTGCAGCAGTCGCACATGTTCTAGACCCTTAACCGTGTTGCATACCTGCTCAACGTGCTGTATAGCAGCGCTGGAATAATCACATCCCCAATACTGTTGACAGTGCTTGGCAACGCGGGATAGCAATAACCCCGTTCCACAACCAATTTCTAATACTCGCTGTGGTGACAGGGACAGGATTCGGCTCACTGTATTCTCAACCCACTCCTGCATTTCCCAATCTGGGATCGGTTGCTTGGTGTAACTACTGTTCCAACCACTAATATTAAACGTGAGATCATCTGCGGATGCTTGAGCTTGCCCGTATGCTTGCTCATAGAGTATTTGCCAGTCACTCACGTACTCACTCTGCCATTGAGCCAGCTGCTGGGGTAATACTTTGTTTTTGAGATCTGGCACTAAGTAAGCCACCAGCTGTTTATCACCAGTAGTGTCAACTCTGGCGACGACGACACCTTCCTGTACCAACGGATGTTGGCTCAAAACTGCTTCAATTTCCCCTAACTCGATACGGAAGCCGCGCACCTTAACTTGATTATCGATGCGTCCCAGGTATTCAATGTTGCCATCCGGTAAATAACGTGCCAAGTCCCCAGTTTTGTAAAGTCGAGAATTTGGCTCATCGCTAAAGGGATTGGAGATAAATTTCTCAGTTGTCAATTCCACACGGTTGAGATAGCCTCTTGCTAACCCTACACCACCAATGTGCAGTTCTCCGGGTACGCCAATCGGCACTGGTTGTAAGTACGAGTCTAAAATGTAAATTTGCGTGTTGGAAATTGGACGACCAATTGAAATTTTCTTGTCGTCAATACTGCATTTTGCCACTGTGGCACAGACGCTAGCTTCTGTTGGTCCGTAGGCATTGAAGAAGTTTCTGCCAGCAGACCATTGTTTTATAAGTTCAGCAGAACAAGCTTCTCCGGCGACAATGATTGTTTGCAGTGCTGGAAGTTCTTCCACAGGCAGAACTGCTAGTGCTGATGGTGGTAGGGTGATATGGGTAATGTCATAATTGCCTAATCGCTCAATTAACGGCGTACCCGGCATGAGAGAGTCTTTTGTTCCCAGGTAAAGTGTTGCTCCTGTTCTCAGAGCCATGATGACTTCCCAGATACAAGCATCAAAACTCAAGGAGGCAAACTGGAGAACGCGATTATCAGAATGTACGCCAAAAGCTTGAATCTGAGCTTGAGCTAGGTTGCACAATCCCCTATGTTCAACCATCACGCCTTTGGGTTTACCTGTGGAACCCGAAGTGTAAATCACATTAGCTAGATCGGAAGCTGTGGCTCCAATAGTCAGGTTATCTTGGTTGTTTTGGCTAATTTGTGACCAGACCTGATCTAAAAAGACAAGGTTTGCTTGATTTGGGGGTAGTTTATCAATAAGTTGCTCTTGAGTCAGGAGCAGTGAAACTTGAGTGTCCTCTAGTATAAAGCTCAGACGGTCAGTAGGATACTCTGGGTCAAGCGGCACGTAAGCACCACCCGCCTTGAGAATTGCCAACAGTCCTATGACCATTAAAAGCGATCGCTCCACACACAACCCCACCAGTACATCTGCTCCCACACCCAAAGACCGCAAGTAGTGCGCCAATTGGTTAGCACGGCAATTCAACTGGTGGTAGGTGAGTTGTTGGTTTTCAAACACCACCGCCACTGCATCTGGGGTACGCGCTACCTGTTCTTCAAACAACTGATGAATACACTTATTCTGCGGATAGTCTGCTTGAGTCGAGTTCCACTCCACTAACAGTTGATGGCGTTCCTGCTGGGTGAGCAAGGGCAGTAATGCTACTGGCTGTTGTGGATTTGCCGCGTTTGCGCCAGCGTGCTGTAGGCATATCGCTTCTAGCAAATTCTGGTAATGGTTCATCATGCGGGCAATAGTCGCCGCATCAAATAAATCACTGCTGTAACAGCAAAAGCCCTCAAGACCTTCTGGTGTTTCCCAAAAGTGTAATTCCAGGTCAACCCGAACCGTGTCCAGATGCCAAGGTATCTCCTCGACGCTTAAACCAGGCAAATCCCAAGGGAAGGTAGGAGCATTCTGGAGAGCAAACACCACCTGCACCAGTGGGTTACGATTCAATTGTCGCTCCACTTGCAACTCTTCCACTAATATCTCGAAGGGCAAATCCTGGTGTTCATAGGCATTCAGGGTGACTTGTCGCACTTGCGCCAGTAAGGCTTGAAAGGACGGTTCTTGGGACAGATCGAACCTCAGTGCTAAAGTGTTGACAAAGAATCCAATCAATGATTCTGTTTCCTGACGGTTGCGATTGGCAATAGGAGAGCCAACAACAAGATCCGTTTGTCCACTGTAGCGAGAAAGTAAGACGACAAAACCTGCCAACAACGTCATAAACAGAGTGGCTTCTGACTCTTGGCTGATCTGTCTAAGTTGAGAAGTCAGCAAGACATCTACTTGAAAGCGCTGTACACTTCCTCGAAAAGTCTGTACAGCTGGGCGAGGGCGGTCTGTGGGTAGTTCTAATAGAGGTGGTGCTCCAGTTAACTGTTGCTTCCAATAGCTTAACTGACGCTCTAGTACCTGATTTGTCAGCCACTGACGCTGCCACAAGGCGAAGTCGGCATACTGCACAGCTAACTCTGGTAAAGTGACAGAACTACTGGTGGAAATAGCTCGATAATGGTCAGACAGTTCGCGGATCAAGACACCCATTGACCAGCCATCAGCAGCAATATGATGAATCGCCAACAGCAGTATGTACTCGTCTTGAGCAACTTGCCACATCTTGACTCGCAGTACAAGACCATTCGCCAGATCGAATGGTTTGCGGGCTTCTTTGATTGCCTCTTGCTCCACTTGTTTCCTTGGATCTGGCAGATTCTGTAGATCTACTACTGGCAATGTGATGGTAATCTCAGGGGCTATGACCTGTACTGGTTTGTTATCTTTGACCTCAAAGCGAGTACGCAGAACCTCATGCCGCCGCACCATTTCTTGGAGCGCCCCTTCCAAAGCTTTGACATTCAGATTTCCCACCAGACGAGCGGTACAAGACATTGTGTAAGCACCACTTTCGCCTTCCAAGTGATGGAGAAACCACAGGCGCTCCTGCGCCCATGATAGGGGTATGTCCTTGTCTCTGGGGAAGGGCACAATCGCGGGCACTGTTAGAACTGAACCAGTTTGCAGCTCAGTTAAGATCGCCTCACTTAACTGGGCAACTGTAGGTGATTTAAATAGATAGCGCAGTGGCAACGAAATTTGAAAAGCTTCCTGCAAGCGAGAAATTACTTGTGTAGCTAGCAGGGAATGTCCGCCTAGTTCAAAGAAATTATCATTAATACCCACTTGCTCTACTCTCAGCACCTCAGCCCAAATTTGTGCCACCGTTTTTTCAATTGATGTGCGCGGGGCAACAAATTTGTCTGACATTTGCAGATCTAAATCTGGTGCTGACAGGGAACGGTAGTCTACCTTGCCGTTGGGAGTTAGTGGTAAAGTTTCTAGAATTACAAAAGCCGTTGGCACCATGTAAAGTGGCAGTTGACTGGAGAGGAAATTCCGCAGTTCACTGTTAATGTCTGTATGCTGTTGATGTGGCACCACGTAGGCGACTAAGTATTTCTCACCCCTGATGTCTTCACGGACAATCACACAAGATGCCTGGACATTGGGATTTTGGCTCAGAACTGTTTCTATTTCTCCCAACTCAATGCGGAAGCCGCGGATTTTTACTTGGTTATCAATGCGTCCGAGGTATTTTATGTTACCAGATAGCAAATAGCGTGCCTTATCTCCAGTTTTGTAAAGACGGGAATCAGGGTCAGTGCTAAAGGGATTGGAGATAAATTTCTCTGCTGTCAACTCTGTCCGGTTGAGGTAGCCTCTAGCTAAACATATTCCACCAATATACAATTCACCTGCTACACCGATTGGCACGGGCTGGAGATATCGATCCAGGATGTATATTTGGACATTATTAATCGGTCGTCCAATTGGTAATTGTAGTCGTGTATCTTCTAGCACTAACTCTGACAATTTGCAAAGGGTGACTCCTACGGTTGCTTCACTGGGGCCATATCCGTTGATCAACAGTGGAGGTTCCTCCAGCTTGTCGCAACGCAATCTATCGTCCACATACTTTCGCCACTGTTTTAATTTTTCTAGCAGCGCTTGTTCTCCCCCAATAATCACCAGTCGTACTGATGTAGGCAAGATTTCATTTATCATAGCCAATTCAGAGGTCAACTCATGCCAGTACGCTGTTGGCAGTTCCAAAACCGTTAGCTTCCACTCCCAACACTTTTGCAAAAATGTAGAGACAGAATTCAACATTTCATCGGTACGCAGCACCAGTGTTCCACCACAACTCAGGCAGTGACAAATCTCCTCAACTGCCGAATCAAAACTGATAGATGAAAATTGTAAGACGCGATCGCTACTGTTAAATCCAAATACAACCTTTGTTGCTGCAATTAAATTCACCAAAGACCGATGTTCAATCATCACTCCTTTGGGCTTACCAGTAGATCCAGAAGTGTAAATTACATAAGCTAAGTTATTCGCTTGCACATCTGCGGTGGGATTGTCCTGACTGGACTGGGAAACCAGATGCCAGTCACTATCCAAGCAAACAAGCGGTGCTTTTTGCTCAGGTAATTTCTCAACTAGATGGTGTTGGGTCAGCAGCACTGACACAGCCGCATCAAGGAGCATGAAACTCAAACGCTCTTGGGGATACTCTGGGTCAACTGGTACATAAGCACCACCCGCCTTTAGAATGCCAAGAAGTCCAATGACCATTTCGAGCGATCGCTCTACACACAACCCGACCAGTACATCTGCTCCCACACCCAAAGACCGCAAGTAGTGTGCCAATTGATTGGCACGACAGTTCAACTGGTCATAGGTTAGTTGTTGATTTTCAAACACAACTGCCACAGCATTAGGTGTCCGCTGAACCTGCTCCTCAAACAATTGATGGATACACCTATCTAGTGGATAATCCGCCTGAGTATCATTCCACTCCACTAATAACTGATGCCGTTCTTGTGAGGTTAGCAAAGGTAATTCCCCAACTCTGTGATTGGGATCGCTGACTATTGTTTCTAACAGAGTTTGGAAATGAAGAGTCATCCTAGCAATTGTATCCGCCTCAAACAGATCGCTGTTATATTCCCACGACCCAATTAATCCTTTTTGTGTCTCCCAAATCGAGAGGCTCAAATCGAACTGAGCCGTACCCCGGTCTACCATCTCTGGAGTCAGACTAATACCAGATATCTCTAAAGTATCGAGCGAGAAATTCTCCAAGACAAACATTACTTGAAACAAAGGATTGTAGCCGAGTGAACGTTCCGGTTGTAATGCTTCTACCACTCGTTCAAATGGAACATTCTGGTGTGCCTGGGCATCTAAAACAACAGAAGACACCTGGGCGAGCAACTCCTTAAAACTGGGATTGTCTTTAATTTGAGTACGCAACACTAAGGAGTTAATAAAACAGCCAATGAGGGGTTCAACTTCTGTGCGATTGCGGTTAGCAAAAGGAGAGCCAATACAAATATCATCCTGACCACTGTAACGATGAAGTAAGACTGCAAAAGCTGCTAGAAGCGTTACAAACAGAGTAGTTCCTGACTGTTGGCTCAAGGTTTTGAGTTGTGCAGTTAAATCCGAGTTGAGTTTCCATTTTTGAACCGCACCAGAGAAATTCTCAACCGAGGAGCGAGGATAATCTGTTGGTAGTTCCAATAACGGTGGTGCGTCTGCTAATTGTTGCTTCCAGTAGTCAAGCTGCTGTTGTTGCAATTCCTCTGTTAACCATTTTCGCTGCCAAACAGCAAAGTCAGCATACTGGATGGTTAACTCTGGTAATGAAGTTGGAGAACCAGTAGAAAAGGCTTGATAAATGGCTGACAATTCTTTGATGAATATTCCCATTGACCAGCCATCTACAATAATGTGGTGTAGGGTTAGTATCAGCAGATGCAACTCTGACTTCTGACGCAGTAGACTGACTCGCAATAAGGGCTGTTTGCCTAAATCAAAGGGCTGGCGAACTTCTTTAGTAACTAGTTGTTGAATTTCAGCTTCTTCTAATCCTTGTAAGTCTACGACTGGGATGTTTATAGTCAAAGTAGGGACAATCCGTTGCACCACCAATCCATCTACTGTTGGGAAAATACTCCGCAAAGCTTCGTGGCGACGGATAATTTCGTTGAGAGTTTGCTCTAGTGCTGCTACATTTAGCGTACCAGTAATCCGAAATTGGAAACTTTCATTATAAGATGGGTTTTGGCTATCTAACTGATTGAGCAACCACATCCTTTGTTGACTAAAAGATAAAGGTAAATCGCAATTTCGGTTAATAGATAATATGGGTTCAAAAGCTATTTTTTTCGCAGTTCTTGCTTCTTGAAGACAACTAAATATTTCTGCTTTCCGCTCCATTAACTCCTGTTTGAGGGCTGAAGTCATTACTCCCTTAGGAGCGCGATAGCGTAGCTGGTCGTCTTCAATCCAAACTTTTATATCTAAACTGTGTAGTGAAGATAAAAATTCAAATACTGTCATTTTATATGTATCCTTCTTCCTATTCAAAATTGAACTGTTGTGACTTTATAAACATCCTTCTTCGTATTCTTCTTCTATGTTAGTAATAAATGTATTTTCATCTTCTGCTGCAATTCGCAGTACCTCAATGTTACGAGCCAACTCACCTACAGTAGGAGATGTAAATAAACGGTGTAAAGACAACTCTATAGAGAAAGCATCGCGCAACCGAGAAATTACCTGCGTCCCCAAGAGGGAATTTCCTCCTAGTTCAAAGAAGTTGTCGTGAATGCTAAAAAGCGGTGTGCCTAAAACTTGCTGCCAAATTTGAGCAATTTGTTGCTCTACCTGGTTCCGGGGTGCTACATGGGTATCTGTTTGCTGACGAATAAACTGCCGAATCAATTTGTCTTTATCAATTGCACCACTTAGGGTGAAGGGCATCTCGTTAAGCTGTACTAAATTGCAGGTGCAAGAAGTTCCAAAGCGGTCTTGTAGCTGAAAGTCTGGTAATTTTATAACCTTGTCATTGCTACTAGAGGTAAAATAGGCAGTTAACTTTTGTAAGCTAAAGGCTTGAGGCTGCCAACGTTGAATGTTCTGGTTGCTCCCGTCCAAACCTATGAATATATGTGCTTGCTGATGTTGTAAACTTGCAAGCATTGAAGATATTCCTTGGGACAAAGACATAACATAGTAACCTTTGGCTCGGATCAGATTCTTCATCTGATATCCTTGGCTCATGCCTGTTTCGTCCCACATACTCCAAACCAAACAATAGCTCGATAATCCACTGTTGTATTTTTGATAATGGGAAAAGCTATCAAGAAAACTATTGGCAGCAGCATAAGCCCCGACAGCAGTGCTGCCAAAAAAACCGTGTGCTGAAGAAAAGTTGATAAAAATGCTGTCCTTATTGCCTTTAACCAATTGATGCAGCGCCCAAGCACCCAGCATTTTGGGACGCAGCACTGATGCTAAGTTCTCCTGGGTTTCTTCAAGTACAAGCTGCTCATGAAAAGTTCCGGCTAAATGGATTATGCCATCCAAATTCTTCCCCCATCGGGATTTAGCTTTTTCAACTATTATTTGCAACTGCTTGAAGTCACAGATATCAACAGCTTCGTAAATTACCTCTCCCTCAAGCTGCTCTAGTTCCTGATAAGCTTGAATGCGCTGTCCAATAGTGCCTCCTTGCTCTAGATGGGCATTCCAACTGATTTTTTCGGGTATTGGAGTTCTGCCGAGCAACAGTAGCTGAGCTTGGTAATGTTTCAGTAGGTACTGCGCTATCTGGATACCTATACCTCCGAGTCCTCCAGTGATTAAATAAGTTCCTCCTTGCTTGAAGGTGACTGGGGATTTAGGTTCGCTCGTTAAATCAACTTTTTCTAAACGAGGAACGAAACGCTGCCTATTTCTGTAAGCTACCTCTCGTTCTTTTGACGAAACTTGCATCTCTTGTAAGATATAAGCTCCATTTGTTTCAACTTCAGCGTAAGGCAAATCGATGTGGCGACAGTTCAAGTTTGGCAGTTCTTGGGGAATGGTTTTCAGCAGCCCTAATACTGCTGATTTCTCGTAAGCTATTGGGTCAGATGAGGAAATAGACTGGATATGAGAAGAAATAAATAGTAATTGAACAGAATTATCAGAACCCTGAACATTGGCTAAAGCTTGAACTAAGAATAATAAACTGTATATTCCTTGCTCTTGTGCTTGTTCGAGGGCATCAAGGCTTTTGACTTCGCCAATATATTGGTCATAAGTCCATAAGTGAAGTATTTGCCCAATGATAATGTTATCTGCTGCTAGAGATTCAAATAAGAGTTGATAGTCCTTGGCTTTTCCTGGAGTGATTGTGTAGTGTGAGCGATTGATTTTTCGGAAATTTTCTCCGGCTGAAATAGTTATGTATGGCAGGTTCTTCTCTGACAAGATTTTACATAAATATGCCCCCAGTCCCGAAGAATCTAGAAATACTAGAGTGGGATTAATAATAGATAAAGAAGAATTAAAAGTAATGGGATATTTGGGCTGCCATACTTGACGGTAGAACCAGTTGGAAATGGTATTGGCGTTACCAAGTAATATATCAATCCGTTTAATAATTGATTGAAACTCACCTGTATTGAAGCGCTGGCTCAGTTGGGAGCGTTGGATTTTACCAATGGCGGTTTTAGGAATAATTTCTTGAGATACTGGAATCAAATAATCTGGATTTACTCCCAGCTTGTTGACTATAGAAGTGCGAATTTTTTTTAGGAGAGTCACCAATTTACTCTCATCAGAAAGAGAAGTACTAAAAAAAATAGCTAATTTATCAATATTAATTCCGGGCTGTCTTACTCCGCAAGCGGCTGTATAAGAGATTTCTATTCCTTCAACTTCCTCAACAGCCGCTTCGATTTCGTGGCAGTAGTAGTTGAGTCCGTTGATGATAATCACATCTTTCTGCCGCCCGGTAATAGTTAAACGCCCCTGATGCAGAAATCCTAAATCTCCTGTGTTAAACCAGCCATCTGAGGTAAAAGCTTCTTGGTTTGCCTGTGGATTTTGATAGTAACCAGAGGTAACAGATGCACCCTTTACCTGTAAACGACCAATGGTATTTTCTGTAACTATTTGTTCGTTTTCATCAACGATACGTAACGAAGCACCAGCAATTGGAGGCCCAAGTTCCACAAATAAAGTGTCATCTGATGAAGATTCTAGAGAAAAACTGTCAGACCAAGTAATCCCAGAACAGGTTTCGCACATCCCAAAGGCTGGGTGAATAGCATTACTGTCCAGACCGTGGCGGCGAAGCAGCTTTAAGAAATTCCTTGCTATTTTAGCTTGAATAGCTTCCCCAGCGTTGACTAGAAACTGCATTGAAGATAAATCCCAATGCTTTTGGTTAATCTCAAAAGCGCGATCGCATATCAGGGAAAAGGCAAAATTAGGTGCCCAACTAATCGTAGCTTTATGCAAGTCAATTAAATCTAGCCACAAGAGCGGATTTTGCACAATCAAGTCAGTAGGTACATGAATTTGTTGGCAACCTAAATCAACAGCCATGATACTTAGAAAAACAAGGGCACCCACATGATCCAGAGGCATCCAGTTTAAAGTTATGTCCTGACTGGAAAAATGATTCATTAAAATTGTGCCAGCCGACATACTCAATAAATTGCGATGATTTAGCATCACACACTTGGGTATACCAGTGCTTCCAGAAGTCAAAAACAAAATCGCTAAATCCTCTGGCTGACTTTGATGTAAGTTAAAATCTGCTTCGCACTCACGCAATTTATCAATAGTTGCAACTTGAAAGTTTTCTAAATTCAAAACTCTTGACAAATTAGCAATCTTGTCAGCTAAAGAAGCGCTTGTCAGTACAAGGGGTTTCCTCAGTATCTGCCAAGTATTTTGAAGTTTGCTTGCAGTACTGTTGGCTGGCTCATAAGTTGGGGCGATGGAGATTGCTACTGGGACAAATCCTCCTAGCACGCAACCCCAAAAAGCACAGATGAAATCTTGATTGTCGTCAAGTTGAAAAATTACTTTGTCTTGAGGCTTGAGTCCTAACTTTCTCAATCCAGCTAAAATCTGTTGGGCGTCTTGCCATAGCTTGCTATAAGACTGAACTTTCTCAGTGCCATCAGGCTGAATGTAGATGATACCTTTAGTTGAACTTTCAGCGGCTCGTTGTAGTACTTGTACTAAAGTTCTTGGAGTGTCTTGGGCATATTGCAGTGGTTCCCCATAACTAATGGCTAGCTTTTTTGAAGAGGATGAGCTACTGTTTTCTATCTTCTGAATAGGTGTGATTGCTTGTACCTTTTGCTGGCTATCAGAAGAGGCGTTCGCTTGATTTTCAGGTAGTAAATCCTCTAAATGTATAGGAGGAATTCTTTTAAGTTGGGGTTCGACAACTACCGCAACACGTTCAATTTCTGACAATGACTGTAGTTGCTTTTCTAGACGAAGCATCAACTCAGAGTCAATAACTCCTAAAGTAGTTAGAGTAGCTTCATCTATGCGCCCTATATCTGTTAAGGGTATGGCGGAAACTGGCACAATTGCCTTGGGTATCGATTCGCTAGGCAGAATTGTTTGCAAGTGAGATAACAATTGTTCTGGTACAAATAAACTTGATGGAACTACATAAGCAACTAACTCTTGTTTTAACTTTTCCGTCTGCCTCTGTATGACTACACAATCGTCAACAGTCAAACTTGCTCGGATGGCAATTTCTACTTCCTGTATCTGAAAAATTTTCTGACTTGAAGCTAAAGACTCGCTATAACTATTTAACTGCATCAGCGATATTCTCCTGAAAATTTGTTCTTTGACAATCTGAATGACCTTCTCATTGGAAGTTGGTTTTTGTATTAATAGTTTTTGACGAGTGTTCTTGATTAATATTTGGGGTTGTTTCGATTGTTAGAAATTGACCGGAACTTCGCTTACCTGATTATGGATTTTTTTCAAAAAATTAATACTTAATTAAATAAACTCGTTCTCTTTCAACCCTGATGATGAATGTCTGTCCACATCATCTTGGATGATTGCAGATGGTAGTTTTTCACGAAATATGTTTTGCAGTATACATTGTCTCACCTTAATCAAGAAAATGCAATAGTAGTTAAAACATTAAGTAGATAGTTAAGACAGTTAAACAGTAGAATTCCTAGTAAATTTTGGATAAACTTACCGTGGAAGAAATTGCGCCGTAACTTATTCCACCTACAAAAACGAGTGTACAAAGCAGTTAAAGTTGGATGTATGCGGAAAGCGCGGTCTTTACAAAAACTGATTCTAAAAAGTATGAGTAGCCGCTAAATTCTCACCCATTTCAACACCTTGCGATCTTTGTCATAGCGGTAGGTGACGCCATCTTTAGTTGTGATTGACTTGCCAAGGCTTGCCTTGCTTCTGATGGTGTTAATGGAAGTGCCTGTTAATCTCTGCATTTCCTGATGAGAAAGCCCTGAACTGGCCCTGATTTCTAATTGACTTATGGATTGATTCTGGGGTGAAACATCTATTGTCATTTGAGGGTTTTCGGGAGAATTAGGAGCTTGAACTTCTGTAATTTGAGAGTTTTCGGGAGGATGAGTAATAATTTCGTTGACTCTTTGAAGGCGATAATCCTCCACAGTCACAACTTGCCAACTCGAATCTTGTGAAAGTTCTAAAACCCATTGATGATAATTAAACAAACTCTCTCGATGTCCAACACTGATAAAAGTTGTTTGAGTTGATTGCAATTGTTCATATAAATTGCCTTCATTTGTCAAATCCAAAGCACTGGTTGCTTCATCTAAAATAGTAAAGCTGGGATGAGTAATTAACAATCGTGCAAAAGCCAAGCGTTGTTGTTCTCCCAGCGATAAAATATTCTCCCAAGGGACTTCTGTATCAAAGCCATCGATTCGACTTAGCAAATTTTGCAGGTTAACTTGGTGCAAAACTTCTTCGAGTTCTGCGTCGGTCATTTGACGGTTTGTATTAGGGTAAAGTAACTGTTCGCGCAATGTTCCCAAGATAATGTAAGGACGTTGGGGTAAAAACAACACGGATTCTAGGGGAGGACGCACCAGACGACCAGTTCCCGCATTCCACAAACCAGCGATCGCTCTCAACAGAGAACTTTTTCCTCGTCCACTCGGTCCAACAATCAATAAACCTTCTCCCGGTTGAACAACGAGTGACAAATCTTCGACAATGACCTGTTCATAGTTTGGCGTTTGTAAGGTGACATTCTCAAAAGCCAGACGGTTTTCTTCTATTGTTTTGATGGTACTCATGTTCTCTGGCTGTTGCGTCACAGCTTTCAAAGCACCGGACAACTCAGCTAAACGCTCAACATAACTGGAAAACCGTCCTGAAGTTGCAAATTCTCTAATTAACTCTGCCATAGCAGTGGCAAACAGATTACAAGCTAAACTGGCTTGGGCAATTTCTCCAAAATCAATTTCACCTTTAATCTGTAAAGGTCCGAATACTATAAATGGAAATATTTGGATAACCGCCTGATATCCTCTGTTAAAAATATCCTGAGTAATCTCCCAATTAATCTTGCGTTTAGCACTTTTGATAATATTATTAAATCTTCGTTGAATTATATTTGATTCTTGTTTTTCTCCCTGAAAAAAAGCTATTGATTCAGCATGATTCCGAACATGAGTTAGGCTGTAAGTATAGTCGGCTTCAAATTCGAGTTCTTCTTGCTTAATCTTATTCAATTCTTGTGCTAAGTAAACAGCAATTAAATTGCCTATTATGGTATAACCAACCAATGCAATTGCAATCCATTGGGAAAGAGACCAGAGAATTATTAAAAAAGTGGTCATTTCCAGCACTTTTTCTAGAAAAGTAGCCGAAAAAGTGAGAGCATTTCTGGTAAGGGGTTCGATTTCTTGAGATATCCGTTGATCTGGATTATCAACATCGGATTTAAAGTTGATTTTATAATAAGCACGATTGCTCAAATATTTTTCTAAAATAGAATTATTTAGCCATTGGTACCAATCAAGAGCAATTTGCTTTCTAACAAATTTAGAAAATCCTACTAAAAGCGTTACGAAGACAAGGGCAACACCGTAAACCAATAACGTATCAACAAATTTCGTTAAATCCTTTTCTTCAGTGATAATATCGAGCAAATAGCGGTTAACGAAGCTATTAAAGGCAGTTACTGCCACGAGCGCGACGATTAATAATATCAGGAGAATGAGCATTGCCCATGAACGAATCACATCTGAAAATGCTCTTCCTTGTGCCTCTGTTGGATACCAGTAAGACCCTGTGAGCGCTTTGACATTCTCCCAAAATTGATTAAAACCCGGAGAAGAATCATTCGTTGAGTTTTTATCAAGAAAAGTTGTAGATTGCATATTTTAAAAATTAGTTTAGCCTCTTAAGGCTGACTGATGGATTGTTATAATTCAGCACGCAGGAATCAGAAGTCATCCTTTAGAAGGAATCGAATATGATTGGTATACTTATATCTTGCAAGAGTTGCAACAGTGAGGAGGCGAAGCCTCTAAACCCTCGTTACCAGGTTCAACCTGGTAAGGAGATATTAGAGCCTCTGGCTCTTGTTGGCTGCAAGATCTGAGTATATTGATTTATCACATATTCTCCTGATTCTTTAACTATCCTGAATCCTGTAAGCGTAAGCGCACGCGGAGGCGTTAAGGTAGCGTCTAGTGGAGGAGATACAAAGCAGCGTGCTGTAGGGCATATTCTGAGTTCTCAATTCTTACAATGGATTATTCAAAGACACCATTTTCCCATAGCTCTAACACCTCGTTGGCTGTAAAATAGCGTTCTTGTTCAGTAGCAAGAGATTTGATAGCGGAGCGCATTTTCTCGTATTGCTCTTTGGGTTGAGGATTTTGCAGTTGCTTTTCAAATAGATATTGGAAATTACTGACTCCACTCCATTTGCCAAATACAACGTCTACCGTATTATAAGGAAATACTGCATAGCTTTTGGGATCAGAAAACAAAGAATTGATATGGATACCTGATTCATGGCGTTGAGCAGTTTGAGAGTAAGGGGGAGCGGGACGAACACCCAATTGCTCAATGTAATCAGTCACGGCGGCGATCGCATCATAGTTAATCCCCTTGACTTCAATTCCGAAGCGGACTCGCAACCCATTTAACACCTGCTCAAGGGCAACATTTCCGGCTCGTTCACCAATTCCGCTAAAAGTACCCGATACTAAAGTCGCTCCGGCTATGACGGATTGGAGAGTATTTTCCAGAGCCAAGCCCATGTCATTGTGGTAGTGTACCCCGAAAGCAACCCCTGTTGTACATTGGAGCAGGTCGTTAATCCAGATATAGCTCTTTTCTGGACTGAGGACTCCGACTGTATCACAGAGCATAAAGTGTTCGACATAAGGGCTGCATGAGCGGATACATTCCACTAAAAAGTCAAAATCAGCTCTTGAGGCATCCTCGGCGGCGAAGTCTACGATGAGTCCAGCAACCATAGTGGCATAGCGTAAATTTTCGACAATCAGATCAATAGCGTTTTGGCGAATTCTCTCGATTACTTTTGTTGGAATATCGTCATCAATGGTTTTTCCTTTAAACTCGTTCAACAAACGGATCTGAGGATCTCGCAGAAACAGCAGTCGATCAGAAAGTCCGTAGAAAAGTATGATGCGTTTAACTCCATACATTTTGGCTTGATCAATGTACTGCTTTCCCATCAAAGTAGAAGCAGTGATCAGACTACCTAATCCCTCTGATACTAATGATTTGACTAGCTCTTGTTCTTGCTCACAAACATGGGGCATGATGGCAAGTCCATGAACTCCCGTTTGGGCAATTAGATGGGCAAGTTTTTGTTTAGTTGGGTAAGAGAAGAAAATGCCTGCTTGTTGTTCTCCATCTCGCAGGGTTTCATCACAAATTTTGATAGGAAGAGTTTCCATTGTTTTACACCAATTCAACATTCAAAATTAAGAGAGTTAGAGGATGTTTGAAAAGTCATGTTTGTTGCCCAAACTATTTTAGATACCCCTAAATACCCCTTAAAAAGGGGGACTTTGAGAGGCTTTTTGCCCCCCTTATTAAGGGGGGTTGGGGGGATCTGCTTCAAATTTTGGTGTTATTAACAACTTTCTAAATATCCTCTTAGAATGATGCACTTTTGATGATATGGTCAATAATTGTGAGCGATGCTGTAAAGCAACTGCTACGCTCCGGGGCAAAGCCCCGCATAAAGGCGATCGCCTTTTTAATGATTGATAGTCTGGATTTGAGTGAATCTCTACTCTGTTTCATCTACCATCGCTGCCTGTAATTCTGTGGCTAACATTTTTACATTGGGTTCATAAAGCATTTGACCGTGGTTACCAGGTACAGATATGATTTTGACAGGCTTTTGAGTATAAGCTTGCCATCCCCAATCCGGTAGATTGTAATCGGAAAAGGCTTGGTGTTCTTGCACAAGCATCTCATGAACTTCTTGAGCCCGGAATAAAACAATAGGGGCAGAAATTCGATAATTAGGCTGATAATTCGCGTAATTAAGCGTCAGCATTTTCATCACTTTCATATTGGTTTTCAGTAAAGAAAGGGTTGAGTGTTCAGGTAGAATATTATGTTGGTATAAATACTCTGCTGCCAGTTCCCAACGAGCTTGGTCATCGTTTTGAGCAGCTAAATCATCGTATTTCAGTCCTAAAGAAACTTCCTTTAAGGCTTCAATCCGTTGAATCGATTGCCAAATCCAATCAATATCTGCTCTATTAGTTATATGCTCAGGGTGAGAAACCAGTCCGGCGTCAAAGATAGCCAGTAAACCCACTTTTTCACCTTGCTGTTCCAGTTGGGAAGCTATTTCAAAGGCAACAGCACAACCTGAAGAGTATCCTGCTAGTATGTATGGGCTCTTAGCTTGCTGTTGACGTAATAGCTCAATCAATTGACTTGCATGGGCTGCTACTGAGTTAGGGAGTAAGTTCAGTCCGTCTCTTCCTGGAGTTTCCAGTCCATAAACTGGTCGTTCAGTTCCTAAATTTCTGGCTAAATCTCGAAAATAGAAGCCGTGTCCGTTTGCGCCAGGAAGACAAAATAGAGGGGCTGCATCTCCGTCATGTTGGAGTGATAGTAAATCGGGATGGGATTGAACCTCGGTATGACAAAGTTGTTGTGCCAGTTGAGCAATAGTCGGGTTTTGAAATAAACTGCTTAAGGAAGGTTGTTGCCCAAACACCTGTTGAATATTATTGAGCAGTTTTACTGCCAATAAAGAATGACCGCCCAAGTCGAAAAAATTATCATGAATGCCAATTTCTTGACGTTCGAGTACAGCAGACCATACCTGTGCTAGTTGTTTTTCAACTTCGTTGCGTGGGGCTGTATATGAGCCTTGAACCCCAAAATTGGGAGCGGGTAAAGCGCGATGGTCTACCTTGCCGCTTGGTGTTAAGGGTAGTTTGTCTAGCAAAACAAAGGTGGAGGGTATCATGTAGTCGGGCAATAGTTCCTGAAGATTAGCCCTCAATGACTGTGTTAAATTATCTGGTTTATTATTTTTTGTATTGTCATAGTCAGCAAATAATCGTTGATAAAAGGGTGTTTGTCGGAAATTATTTTTATAGTGATAGGAGACATATTCAAAGTCAATACTTTCTCCATTCCTTTTCAGCAAACGACCTTTAATTAAATAATCTGGGTTGAGATTATTTTCGCAGAGTGTTCTGGAACAAACTGCTTGGATGATATCACCATATTCAACCGCAATTCCTGGTTCAAATAACGGAAAATAAACAGGCAGCCAGCAATGTTCATGTTCGAGAATATCTATTTCTTCTCCGGTAATAGTGTGCAAATTTAGCCACACTAAAAATCCATCCATTCGCCCATTTTTCTGAATTTCAAGTTTCACTCTATGGGAGAACTCTGGACTAATATATTCATTGAAGTTCAAGTCTTCTAAAACATCCACGGTAGACAGAACATTTGCTTGAGGAAATTTCTTAATACATACCCTTAAGTCAAATGGATATCCGACTTGCTTAAAGATTTCTTTGGTGTAATGTGCGGGAGTTTTAGCAAATTTGGGGTTGTGTAATATTTCATCTGGGAGAGTAACAGCAGCCATCTTAGTCACACTTCTTTCAGGAATCATCAAACCATCAGGCTTGAGAAGTCTTCTAGCGTTATTAATAATTACTGCTGCTCCTTCAGAGCCACCAATTGCTCCCACAATTTCTGAAACGCAGACATCAGCAAGTTCTGGGAGAGCAACTAAAGTTGCATCGCCATGAATAACTGTGATTTTGTCTGCTAAACCTAATTTTTCAATACAAGCTATTGCTTTGCGGCAGGTTTCTTTGTCTCTTTCAATTGCATAAATTTTCTTAGCACCCCCTTGGGCACAAAATCTAGACAAAATAGCATCTTTACCTGTGCCAATTTCAACGACTATTTTATCTTTGACCAATTGATTAATGGCGGCTTTATAGCTATCGTTGCGCCGATGGTCATTGGTCATAGCATAATACAGTAATTCGTCATAGACATAGTATTCAGCTACAGATGGCCATAGTTCTACTTTGTCTGTTGATAAATTTTCTACTTGGGATGATTCGAGGTTTTTCTGTTCTGGTACAACATAAGCTACTAGACGTTTATTATCTGGTTGGTCTTCTCGTGCGACTACTACTGCTTTCTGCACTCCAGGTTGCTGGGACAACACATTTTCAACTTCTCCGAGTTCTATGCGATAGCCGCGAATTTTGACCTGATGATCGATACGACCGAGAAATTCGATGCTACCGTCATTCAAGTAGCGTCCTAAATCTCCTGTTTTGTAAAGCCGGGAATGCGGCTCATTGCTAAAGGGATTGGGAATAAATTTCTGTTGTGTCAATTCTTTTCGGTTGAGATAGCCTCTTGCCAATCCAACACCACCGATGTGCAACTCTCCTGGCACACCAATCGGTACTGGTTGCAAATTTTCGTCTAAGATGTAAACTTGCGTATTGGCGATCGCCTTACCAATAGATATTTTCTCGTCTTCAAGGGTGCATTTTGCAATCGTGGCACAGACACTAGCTTCTGTCGGTCCGTAAGCATTGAAGAAGTTTCTGCCAATAGACCATTGTTTGATTAATTCAGCAGAACAAGCTTCTCCGGCTACAATTATTGTTTGCAGTGCCCGAAGTTCCTCTACAGGCATCACTGCTAACGCCGATGGTGGTAGGGTGATATGGGTAATGCAATGATTGCGTAATTGCTCAATTAATGGCTGCCCTGGCAGTAGAGAGTCTTTTGTTCCCAGGTAAAGCGTTGCACCTGACCCTAGAGCCATCAAGATTTCTGCGATGGAAGCATCAAAACTGAAGGAGGCAAACTGGAGAACGCGGCTATCAGAATGCAAGCCAAAAGTTTGGATTAGAGCTTGAGTTAAATTGCATAGTCCCTTATGCTCAACCATCACACCCTTGGGTTTACCTGTTGAACCAGATGTGTAGATGACGTAAGCCAGATTCGCTGCTGTTGTTTCGGTAATCGGGTTTTTTAGACTTTGTTCGGCAATAACTGACCAGCTTGTATCTAAACAAACTACATGTACTTGATGCTCAGGTAATCCAGTTGCTAACTTTTCAGTTGTCAACAGCAGCGATACCCCCGAATCAGATAGCATGTAAGCTAAACGCTCTTGTGGGTAGGTGTGATCGAGCGGTACATATGCCCCACCAGCTTTGAGGATACCTAGTAGACCAATAATCATCTCACTAGAACGTTCAACGCAGATACCAATTAAAGTGTCTGGTTTAATGTTATGATTTTGAATCAGGTAATGAGCAAGTTGGTTCGCTTTTTCATTCAATTGTTGGTAACTTAACGTTTTTAAACCATTACTGTTCGCTGTCAAAAATTCTCTGTAGGATTCAAAACTGACAGCAATGTTATCAGGGGTTTTGGCAACTTGTTGTTCAAATAGGTCAACCAGGGTTTGATTGTGGGGATAATCGGTTTGAGTTTTACTCCAGCGTTGTATTTGCAGAAGTTCCGCTGCTGTCATTAAAGGCAGAGTATTAATAGGTTGGTTTGAGTTACCAACAATGGAATTAAGCAGAACTTCAAAGCGTTCCGCCATCCGTTGTATAGTACTCTTCTCAAACAGATCGGTAGCGTATTCCCAAGAGCAATTTAACTGGTTGTCATATTCCATCACCATCAGTGTTAAGTCAAACTTAGCGATCGCATGACTTAATCCGAGCCATTGAATCTCTAGTCCTGGCAAACTCAGGTCGGGACTTTCATTATTTTCCAGCGTGAACATGACCTGAAATAAGGGATTATGACTCATGCTGCGTTCTGGTTGTAACTTTTCTACCAGAAGCTCAAACGGGATGTCTTGATGACCATAGGCGTCTAAACAAGTTTGGCGACTTTGTTGCAGGAACTCGATAAAACTTTGCTCAGGCTTGATTTGAGTACGCAATACAAGGGTATTGACAAAAAAGCCGATTAACCCTTCCGTCTGGCTATGGGTGCGGTTAGCAATCGGAGAACCAATACACAGATCGTTTTGGCGACTGTAACGAGAAAGTAAAATACTCAAAGCCGCCAACAAGGTCATAAACAGGCTTGCCCCTTGTTGTTGACTGAAGGTTTTAACAGCAGTGCTTAATTCCGGCGTGAGAGAGTAGAAATAGCGATCGCCTCGGTAGCTTTGCTGTGCTGGGCGAGGATAATCGGTAGGCAACTCCAGTAATGGGGAAGCATCCTTGAGTTGATGTTTCCAATAGTTGATCTGGTTTTCAATACCTCCCCCTGCAACCAGTTTCGTTGCCAGTTTGCATAGTCGCTGTATTGAATGGGTAAGGGAGCCAGGTTTGGGGTTTGACGTTGGGCAAAGGCGGTATAAGCTTGCCGTAACTCACGGACAAACACCCCGATTGACCAGCCGTCGCTGATAATGTGGTGCATATTAATGAGCAACACATATTTCTGCTCGTTCAATTGCAGCAGTTTTGCTTTAAACAAGGGACCAGTATTTAAGTCAAACGGTTCTTGAGCATGAGCATCGATTAAACACTGGAGGGTTGGATATTGGGGAGCTCGGGGTTCCCTCTGGGGATGAGGGGCAATGGGGACTGGGGACTGGGAAAAAGTTTCTTGATTCCCAGTCCCTAATTCAAGGTTTCGGCAATCTTGTATAGTGAGAACTTCCATGTCGTCTAAATTTTGGATAACAACCTGAGGATGTCCCGCCACTGTAGGAAAATACATCCGGAGACTGGCATGACGGTTAAGCAGATAAGCCAAACTAGAGCGCAGGGCATTAGTATTGAGGTTGCCTTCCAATTGTAAAGCCATCGGCATATTGTAAGTAGCTGACGGCCCTTGGAGTTGTGCTAACAGCCAGAGGCGTTGTTGAGCAAAGGAAAGAAGCTTGGGGGTATCATCTGTTAAAGTGGGAATTTCCTCTGCCATGACAGTTTTGGCTTTGGCAGCATTTAAGAATGCTAATATATCTGCTTTGTTAGTTTGAATTTCCTGCTTAAGTTCAGAAGTGAGAGCGTTTTTACTAGTACGAATCCGTAACTTATCATCTTCAGCCCAAATTCGGCAGCCCATGTTCTGCAAACGAAGCATTAAAGAAACTACTTGCTTATTTTTTGTCATAATATAGGACTCCTCCACAGATTTTTGAACGACACGTAAGGTGGGCAGTGCTTAGCAAAATTCGGATGTAGTGGGCAAAATACGGTAAGCACTGCCCACCCTACAATACTGTCGCTGTTGATAAAAGTAAGTAATTTTTAACAGTAAGTAATTCTTAAGAGTAAAGTGGAATCAGATAGGGCAATCATAGGTTAAGTTTCTGATGAAAGGATAAAATTTACTTGAGGACGTGTTTTCAACTGTTGTAGTTTAAGGGTTGTAATTTAAAGTTCAATTTCCTCTTCGTCTGAGTTGAGAGGCTGCATACTTTCGTCGATGGAATTAACCCAAATGCAGGTATCAAGGTAATTCGCCAATTCATTAAGGGTGGGGAATTCAAATATCTTCTGCAGAGGCAATTCCACTTTGAATTTATCACGGATGCGGGCAATCAGTCGGGTGGCTAATAGGGAATGACCTCCTAAATTGAAGAAGTTGTCTTGTCGGGCTATGACTTCATATTTAAGCAGCTTTGCCCATAGTTGAGCCAGCAATTTTTCTGTTTCTGTTACAGGTAATTCGATGTCTTTTGCTGCAACTGCCGTCTCTGGTGCTCTTAATGCTTTGCGGTCTACTTTTCCATTCGGCGTCAGTGGTAGTTTTTCTAAGACAGTGAAATGGTTAGGAATCATATATTCGGGGAGATTTTTTTCCAGAAAATCCCGCCATTCTTCTAATAAAGCTGGATCAACTTGAGGAGTGCGAAATTGCAACGGTTGATTTGCGTAATGTTGCCAAGGTTTCAGGCGCAGATGGTTTGTTGTTGCAAATCGTGGTACTGTCACCTGTCCGGGGATATTCCTTTGAAAAACAACATCGTAACAGGCAAACCCTGTAGAACTATATTGTATGAAAGGCGTATAGGGCAAATCTTGCGCTAAAGTTCGGAAGGCTTCAGGTTCTATCCCTAATTTGGCTTGTGCAACTGCTGCTTTCAAGTCTGAAACAGTACCATCTAATTGAGCAATTTGTTCTAACAACACCATTTCGGAAGTCAGACGCGCATTAGGAATATCTTTAATGCCTAGCAAATCCGGTTGCTGAGTTGTTAAAATTTTCTCGATTGTTTCCAGATTCAACTGTTGGGCTTGCCAATCTAACCATTCAGGTTCTCCCACGGGAGTATTTGTCTGATCCAAATGTAAAACAACGTCATAACGAAAACGGTTCATCTCCGTCTGAGCATAACCCCGTTTTAATTGAATCTGCACATGACTAATCCGAGGAAATCTTTGTTTGAGGGCGATAAAGAAATCAGGATCAATCAGTAATTCACCTTCGGTGCGGATGCTTTTTTGAATCTGTTGACGCAAGTCCTTGATTGATAAGTCATCGGGGGCGCGATAAAACTCAACTGCGGTGTGGAACGCTTCCAGCAGATGGAGATTTCGCACATCTCCAATAAAGATTGCTCCCTGAGTCGTCACAGCGTTAACAGCCCCCTCCAAAACTTCCAAAAAGTAATCCAAGGAGGGAAAATACTGGATGACAGAATTCATGATCACCAAGTCATAAGCACCCGTTTCAATGCCGTCAAACTCGTGAGCTGCACTCGCTTTTAAGCTAATGTCATCAAGAAACTGTCGTTTGAGATGTTGTTCAATATACTGCAATGCGCCCGGTGAAAAATCTGTTCCTAGATAATGCTGAGTATGAGGTGCAATTTTAAACAATAACATTCCCGTGCCGCAACCAATTTCCCAAACTCGTTTTGGTTCAAGTTCCAGAATTTGGTCAACTATTGTATCTCTCCATTCTTGCATCGCCGCTTTGGGATACGGTTGTCCCGTATATCTGCCATTCCAGCCAGCTAGATTGAGAGTTGGATCGTCTGGTGAATTAGGGTTGTTGGAGTAAGAATCATTAAAGACTTGCTGCCACAATTCTACCTGTTGACCTTGCAGATTCTCATCCTCTATCGCTGTTGGGACAATATATGCCACTAGACGTTGATCAAAATCAGTGTCCTCCCGTACAATGACAACTGCTTCCTTAATTTTTGGATGTTTGACTAATGACGCTTCAATCTCACCTAATTCAATCCGAAAACCACGAAGTTTAACTTGATGATCGATGCGACCTAAGTATTGCAGATTGCCGTCAGGTAGCCAGCGGGCTAAATCGCCAGTTTTATAAATCCGCTCAGTTTGGTTGAACAAGTTGAGGTGAATGAATTTTTCAGCGCTTAGATCGGGACGATTCAAATAGCCCTGTGCTAAACCTGCACCTGCGATACAAAGTTCCCCAGGAACACCAGGAGGAAGGGGTTGGTTGTAGCTATCTAGAATATAAGTGCGGGTGTTGGCGATCGCCTTACCGATAGTTGGTTCATGCTGGGCATTTTTGGCAACTTTCGTAAAAGTCGAGTAAGTTGTGTCTTCAGAAGGACCATAGAGATTATAAACTTCTGTCACAGATGTGGATTGATATAAAGCCTGTACCAAACTATTTTTTAGTGGTTCGCCAGCTAAATTGATAACTTGAACACTTGCCGGAATAGCATTCATATTCAGCAGTTCAGCAGCAGCACTTGGTACAGTATTAATCAACGTAATCGGTACAATACTTTTACGTGCTTGCTCAATGTAGAGTGCATTTTCAACCACAATGACACTACCACCTTGAGTCAGGGGGACAAAAATTTCAAAGATGGAGAGGTCGAAACAAATTGAGGTTGATGCTAAGACACCTGCAAGCTGTTCTGCACTGAAAACTGAATGCGCCCACTTGAGCAGAACTACCGGACTATAATGGGCTATGGCAACACCTTTAGGTCGCCCTGTGGAACCAGAAGTATAAATGACATAAGCCAAATCATCAGGGCTATTTTGTAAGTTGGGATTGTCCGTTGACTGATGAGCTGGTGTTTCTTGCTCCAGAAACACAACTTGACAGGAATTTTGCAGTTTTTCTAAAGGAAGTTGCTTTTTAATAGATTTTGTTGTTAGTAATACAGAGGCATTACTATCTTCGAGCATTAAATGAATGCGTTCTTGAGGATAACTCGGATCAATCGGCACATAAGCCCCACCTGCTTTGAGGATAGCAAAGATACCAATGACCATTTCCAGTGTTCGCTCTACGCAAATCGCCATCAATGGGTTGTTAGGTAACTGTTGCTCTCTTTTGAGTTGCAACAGGTAGTGGGCAAGCTGATTAGCTTTTTGGTTGAGTTCTTGATAACTCAGGCTACAATCTTCAAACACCACTGCAATGTTATCGGGCGTTTTTGCTACCTGTTGTTCAAACAGAGTCACCAAAGTCTGGTCTTTGTTGTTGATACCGGTGTGATTCCAAACTTGCAGTTGTTGGATTTCTGCTGTTGTGATTAAGGGTAGCCTACTGATGGGCTGTTGGGGATTTTGGGCGATCGCTTCAAGCAAAACCTCCAAGTGTCCTGCCATGCGCCTAATCGTTTCAGCCTCAAATAAATCGGTGGCATATTCCCACATACAGTGCAGCTGGTCGCCCCTTTCGCAAAGATACAGTGTCAAATCAAACTTGGCAAATGGATAACTTTGCTCCAAGTATTGAATATTAAGCCCTGGTAAATTAACATTCGTCCCCGCACTTTCCGTGTTTTGCAACACCATCATGACTTGGAATAAGGGGTTATGGCTCAGACTGCGTTCTGGTTGTAACTGTTCTACCAAATACTCAAAGGGAATATCTTGATGAGCATAAGCATCTAAGCAAGTGTGGCGGGTTTGTTGGAGTAACTCGCTAAAGCTTTGCTCTGGCTTGATTTTGCTACGCAATACCAAGGTGTTGACAAAAAAGCCGATTAACCCTTCTGTGTAGCTATGGGTGCGGTTAGCAATGGGAGAACCAATACATAAGTCGTCTTGCCGGCTGTAACGAGATAGTAAAATACTAAAAGCCGTCAACAGGGTCATAAACAAACTCACGCCCTGTTCTTGACTCACAGCTTTGAGCAATGAAGTCAGTTCATTGCTTAAACAGTATTCTTCTTGGGCACCTTGGTAACTTTGCAAAGCGGGACGAGGATGGTCAGTGGGTAACTCCAGCAACGGGGGAGCATCGCTGAGTTGTTGTTTCCAGTAATTTTCCTGCTTTGCTAAAATATCCCCTTGTAACCAACTGCGCTGCCAAGCTGCATAATCACTATACTGAATCGGTAACTCTTCCCAATTTGGGGCTTGACCTTGAGCGAAAGCACAGTAAGCTTGTTGCCATTCCCGCTTAAATACACCCATTGACCAGCCGTCGCTGATAATGTGGTGCATATTAATGAGCAGCACATATTTCTGCTGTGTAAGTTGCAGCAGTTTTGCTTTGAACACCGGACCAGCATTTAAGTCAAAGGGTTCTTGGGCATGGCTATCGGCTAACCGTTGTAGTGTTTCTGCTTGAGTGTGGCGATCGAGTTCCTGTAAGTCTGCAATCGCCAACACTTCTATATCCTCTGGATTTTGGACGACGACTTGCGGCTCTCCCTCCAAGACTGGGAAATATGTGCGTAAACTAGTATGGCGTTTGAGCAAATACGCGAAACTTGCACGTAACGCCTCTATATTCAAATTGCCCTCAAGTTGCAGAGCCATTGGCATATTGTAGGTAGCCGAGGTTCCTGTCCCTTCAAGCTGGGCTAAAAACCAAAGTCTTGATTGGGCAAAGGACATTTTAGGAGCATTTTCTGGCTGGGGTGCGATGGGAGGTAAGGTAAGCTCGGAAGCGGCTTTGTCAATTTCTGTTGCCAACTCAGACAAAATGCTCTGCTCAAATACCTTGCGGACAGGCAATTCTACGCCAAAACTGTCACGAATACGGGCAACCAATTGGGTAGCTAATAGAGAATGTCCACCCAGTTCAAAGAAGTTGTTAGCGCGACCAACAGATTTCACTTTTAAAAGAACCTGCCATAAACTAGCCAGCAGTTCTTCTGTTGGAGTCACTGGCATTTCCCAATCAGTGGAGGTAGCTATATCTGCTGCTGGTAGACATTGCCGATCTAGTTTACCGTTAGGGGTAAGGGGCAACCTATCCAATACCATAATCTGGCTAGGAACCATATAATTCGGCAGGCGAGTTTTGAGGTAATCCTTGAGTTGACCCGCTAAATTAAAGGCTTTTTCCGCCGCCGTGACATATGCCACTAACCTAGGACTATTATCAGGTTCATATAAAATGACAACAGCTTCTTTAACTGAAGGATGATGTAATAATAGCGATTCAATTTCACCCAATTCGATGCGGAAGCCCCGCAGTTTTACTTGGTTGTCAATCCGCCCTAGGTATTCTAAGTTACCATCCTGCAACCATCTTGCCAGGTCACCAGTTTTGTAAATTCGCTCAGTTTTACCAAATAATTCAACACATATGAATTTTTCGGCGGTAGTTTCAGGACGGTTGAGATAGCCTCGTGCTAATCCAACCCCAGCGATACACAATTCCCCAGGAATACCAGGGGGTAATAGTTGATTGTGTGCATTTAAAATATAGATGCGGATATTCGGCAAAGGTTGACCGATAAGTGGTTTTTTGCCGTTCGGTTGAACTAGAGCGATCGCAGCATTCACCGTTGATTCCGTCGGTCCGTAGCAATTGAAGAAACGCCGTCCCGTTGCCCATTGTGTCACTAATTCGGCTGAGCAAGCTTCACCACCAACGGTTAAGCATTGTAAATCGGGTAAACTTGCTTGAGGTAAGACAGATAAAGCCGAAGGAGATAAAAAGCTATGGGTAATTTTATGCTGGGCTAAGAAGTCAACTAAGATTTGACTGGGTAATAAGGTGTCTTTGTTGGCAAGATACAAGCAAGCACCAGTGACGAAGGTAGTAGCAATTTCCGCAATAGACAAATCAAAACTAAAAGAACCAAACTGAAGCAAACGGCTTTGGGGTTGAACTTGAAAAGTTTTCGCCCAAGAATTGCTGAGATTGACAATAGAGTCATGCGAAATCATGACCCCTTTAGGTCGTCCTGTCGAACCAGAGGTGTAGATGACGTAAGCTAAATCATCAGGTGTACTTTTTGGACTGGGATTATCTGTTGATTCTTCGGCAAAAGTTTCCTTATCCAAACAAATGACTTGAGGTGAGTGTTTCAAGTTCACGCCAAGTAATTCATCCTTGAGGAAACTTTGGGTCAGCAACACCGATGTCCCAGAATCTTGTAGCATGAACCCAATACGCTCTTTGGGATAATTGGGGTCAATCGGTACATAAGCACCACCTGCTTTAAGGATACCGAGTACACCAATAATCATTTCTAAAGAACGTTCAACGCAGATACCAATTAAGGTGTCTGGCTTAATTTGGTGATTTTGAATCAGATAATGAGCCAGTTGGTTGGCTTTTTGATTCAGTTGCTGGTAAGTAAGTCGGTGGGATTCAAACACCAAAGCCAGATGATCAGGGTTTTTGGCAACTTCAGCTTCAAACAGGTCAACTAGAGTTTTATCGTGGGGATAATCAGTTTGAGTTTGATTGCAGATTTGCAGTTGCTGATGTTCAGCTTCTGTAAGAAACGGTAAAGAATGAATAAGTTGTTGAGGGTTAGCAACAATTCCCTCAAGCAGAACTTCAAAATGTCCCGCCATCCGTTGAATGGTTTTAGCTTCAAACAAGTCTGTTGCATATTCCCATTCTCCTATCAATCCCTGG
This sequence comes from Scytonema sp. PRP1, assembly GCF_036697665.2. Lineage (NCBI taxonomy): Bacteria > Bacillati > Cyanobacteriota > Cyanophyceae > Nostocales > Scytonemataceae > Scytonema > Scytonema sp. PRP1. Next base: position 146,550 of record NZ_JBAHYJ020000059.1, read on the forward strand.
GACGTTTCTCGAAAAATCAGCGACAAATCAAACAGAGTCGTCGTGTTTTCCCACTCAAAACGGGTAACAGTTAATCCATTGGTTTCAAGTTGCTGCTGAGTTTCATTTTGTAAGCCAAAAGCTACTTGAAATAAGGGATGATGAGAAAGCGATCGCTCTAAGCCTAGTTCATCGACTAGTTTCTCAAAAGGTAAGTCTTGATGGTCATAAGCATCCAAGGTGACTTGCTTCACCCGGTTGAGTAATTCTAAGAAACTTGGATTCCCTTGCAGGTTGGTACGCAAAGCTAGGGTATTGACAAAAAAGCCAATCAATGGTTCTATTTCACGACGGTTACGATTGGCGATCGCAGAACCAACCACAATATCCTCTTGTCCACTGTAGCGCGACAGTAAGAGCGTAAATGCTGTCAGTAGAGTCATAAACAGGGTGGTTCCTGACTCCTGACTCAAGCGCTTCAGCTTCTGTGTTAAATCTTGATTGAGTTGCAAAAACTCGCTACGCCCCCTGAAACTTTGAACTGAAGGGCGGGGTTTATCTGTGGGTAATTCTAACAGGGGCGGGACTGCGGCTAATTGTTTTTGCCAGTAATTGAGTTGGGTTTGGAGAACCTCTCCCTGTAGCCATTGTCTTTGCCAGTGGGCGAAATCGGCATATTGTAGCGATAATTCGGGTAAGGGAGACGGTTGTCCAGCACAAAATGCAGTATACAGGGTGAACAATTCATTGCGGAATATGTCCATTGACCAACCATCACAAACGATATGATGGATGACGAGGAATAGCAGATGGGATTGGTCAGCCAGTTGTAACAACTTTACCCGCAGCAAAGGTGGATTTGATAAATCAAAAGGCTGTTGCAATTCTTCTGTGGCTAACTGCTGCGCTTTCCGTAACTGATTTTCTTTTGTCAATTGTCGCCAGTCTAGCAGTTGTATTGTCAGCTCGGGATGAGCGTGAATCACCTGTATGGGCGATTCATTGACAACTGCGAAGGTGGTGCGTAACACTTCATGACGTTGAACAATTTCTCTAATAGTTTGTTCTAAAGCAGCTTTATTAAGAAATCCGTTAAGTAGCAAGAAAAACGGGACATTGTAGACGCAATTTTCGCCTTCTAGTTGGTCGAGAAACCACAGTCTTTGTTGGGCAAAGGAGAGGGGAAGGGGTTGTTCCCGCGATACAGGTGTTAGGGGGGGAGTGAGCCTGCTATTATTTTGTGAAGATTGCTGTTGCTTTTTCAGTTTTTGTAGGACTAATTCTCGCTTTTCTGGTGAAAGGGTTTCAAGACGTTTTAGTATATCGCTCATAATACTTAATTACTGAAAATTAAATTTTTTGAATATAACCTACCTCTTGTGGGGTGGGCTTCTAGCCTGCCCAGGTATCAAGGGCGGGCAGGATGCCCACCCCACAAGAATCTATATTTCTACAAAACTGGCATCTTCCCGAAGTAATTGTTGTGTCACTTCTTCCTCTGATAACTGATCGACTTCCCCTAAAATCTGTGCTAAGGCATCATTTTCTGCTTGTTCAATCTGTTGAGCAATCACTTTTTGGGCGAGTTCAGCAATGGTTGGATTTTCAAACAGATAACGCAGAGGAAAATTTAGAGAAAAGGCTTCTCTTAATCGAGAAACGACTTGGGTTGCGAGTAAAGAATGTCCACCCAACTCGAAAAAGTTATCGTGAATTCCAACCTGTTTTAATCTGAGAACTTCAGTCCAAATTGTGGCTAATTCTTGTTCGGTAGACGTGCGAGGAGCAACAAAATCAACGTCTAAGCTTCTTTGGGAAACATCTGGAGCAGGCAAAGCACGGCGATTTATCTTACCATTAGGAGTTAGAGGGAATTCCTCAAGAAATACGAAAGCGGCGGGAATCATGTAGTCAGGCAGCTTTTTCTTGAGGAAGTTTCGCAGAGTGCTAGCAGTTGGTGGGTTATCTTTGGTTAGGAGATAGGCAACTAAGTACTTGTTTCCGGGTTCATCTTCCCGCGCAATGACTACGACTTGCTTTATATCTGGGTGTTGAATTAAAACCGCCTCAATTTCTTCTAATTCGATGCGAAAACCCCGAATCTTAACTTGTGTATCAATTCGACCTAGAAATTCCAGATTTCCATCAGGGAGACGGCGGACTAAATCTCCGGTTTTGTAAAGTGTTTCACCCTCAACAAAAGGATTAGGAATAAATCTTTCACGGGTTAATGTTGGTTGATTTAAGTAACCTCTAGCAACACTTGCCCCACCCACATAAAGTTCTCCAGGAACCTCAAGAGGAACCCTGTGTAAATCCCCATCTAGTAAGTAAACTTTCCTGTCGCCGATAGGTTTTCCGATGGGAATGGAATGGACATTTTGAGCAAGTTGTTTAGGAATCGGGTAACAAGAAGTAAAAACTGTACATTCGGAAGGACCATAAGCATGAATAATTTGGGTTCCAGGCAATAGTTCTAAGGCGCGACGAACATGAGGTATAGAAACGGATTCTCCCCCAAACAGCAGTTGTTTAACTCCTGACAAACCTTCAGGCATTGTGTCAATCATGAGATTGAATAAAGCCGTAGTCAGAAACAGGGTGTTAACCTCCTGTTCTTGGATGATGCGGCTTAAGCCCTCAGGTGTGGGAATTTTGTCTGGATAAAGCACACAACGCCCCCCGTAAAGCAAGGGCGTCCAAAGTTCTAGGGTTAGTGCATCCCAGGAAATCGATGAATGTTGTAGCCAAATTTGGTTTGCATCAAGTTGAATGTAATCAACCCCAAACATAAAACCAATAATGCTACGGTGGGGAACTTCTGTTCCTTTTGGTGTTCCCGTTGATCCAGAGGTATATATGATATAAGCTAAATTTTCTGGATTAACTTCACTAAGCAAATTGTCTTCTTTGTATTGGCCAATTATTTCCCAATCTGAGTCAAGATTCACCACTGTTTGATTGTGGATAGGAAGGCGATGGGCGAAGCCCCGCCGGGTACGGCGATCGCAATCGCACAAGTGAGTTTGTGTTAGTAAAATTGGTGCCTGTACATCTCCTAACATAAACTCTAGTCTTTCGGTGGGATAAGCGGGGTCTAGCGGAACATAAGCCCCACCCGCTTTGAGAATAGCGAGTATTCCTATCACCATTAAAGGCGTTAGCGAAGCTCCTCCTACGGAGGCTCGCTCGACACAAATTCCCACCCGTACTTCGGGTTTAACTCCCAGCGCTTGTAGGTAATGGGCTAATTGATTGGCGCGGTTATTCAACTCTCGATAAGTTAAGCGTTGCTTTTCAAATACAACTGCTACTGCGTCAGGGGTTTTTTCTACTTGTTCTTCAAATAAACTATGAATACATTTATAATGAATAGAATCTATATTTTGGCTATTCTCTTGTAGAAGTATTTGTTCCTGTTCGGCTGCACTAAGCAGGGATAATTGCGAAATATCTTGTTGTAGATTGGTTGCCATTCCTTCTAGTAATGTTTGGAAATGTCCAATCATGCGGGCAATTGTCTGTTCCTCGAAGTGACTGGTATCATAGACAATCCTGCCAGACAATTGCGATTCAGGATTCACCACGACCGTGAGAGGATAATTCGTGCGTTCAAAACAACGAAGATGACTAATTTCTAAAGTTTTTTTGGTTTGCTGTTCAGTAGAATCGAGCGGATAATTCTCCTGACTTTTTTTCACGTCATCTGGAAAAACCAACGCGAAACCTAACCCCCCAGCCCCCTTCCCTAATAGGGAAGGGGGAGAATTTAAAGCCTCTCTCCTTGCAGGAGAGAGGTTTGGAAGAGAGGTTTGACCGATCCCGTGAAAAGTAAGGATAATTCTCAAATACTAAAAGGCTGTCGAACAGTGGCATTTTTGGGGGAACATCACTTAGGCGCTGAATTTCTGCCAGGGAATAATAAGCATACTGTTCCTGCTCAAATGCTTGGGTTTGTAAATGCTTGAGCCAGGGTAATAATTCTGTCTTGGCTGTAACTTGTACCCGTATGGGGAGGGTGTTGATCAATAGCCCGACCATTGAATCGACTCCCGCCAAGTTCGGTGGGCGACCGGATACAGTTGCACCAAAGACTACATCACTTTCCCCGTTGTAGCGGGAAAGGAGTAACGCCCATGCTCCTTGCACCAAATTATTCAAGGTTAAATGATGCTGTCGCGCCGCATATTGCAGCTTCTCAGTTACCGATTGAGATAATTGGAAAGGTTGCTCATCGTATCTTCCTTGTTCCCTGTCCCCTGTCCCCTGTCCCCTGTTCCCTCCTAAAGAGGTAGGAGCCTCAAATCCCTGGAGAGTTTGTTGCCAAAAGTTTTTTGCCTGAGCAATATCCTTTTGTTGTAACCAATCAATATACTCTCGATAAGGGCGAGAGGGAAGCAGGCGTAAATGTTCGCCTCGATGGTTAGCTTCATAGAAAGCTAAAACTTCTTTCAGCACAATCTGCATTGACCAACCATCAAAGAGAATATGATGATGGCTCCAAATAAATTTGTATATCTGTTCCCCTAGGTGGATGACGGTGAAGCGCATTAGGGGAGCAACATCTAGTTGAAAGCCTTTTTGGCGATCGCCTTCCAAAAAATCCTCTAGATGCTGTTGTTGTTCATCGGGTGTTAAATTACGCCAATCCAGTTCCACCCATGGGAGTTCCACTTGCTTACTCACCATTTGCAAGGGCTTTTCTATCTCTTCCCAATAAAAAGAACTGCGTAAAACTGGGTGTCGCGCAACAACCTGCTGCCAAGCCTGCACAAATGCAGGAAAATTCAATTCCCCAGAGAGGGTGCAAAGCAATTGCTCGAAATAAAGTTCTGATTCTGGCGCATAAAGGGTATGAAAGAGCATCCCTTGCTGCATGGGCGAAAGTTCATAAAGGTCTTCGATATTCTTCACTAAACTACCTCTGGTTTGGGGATTGGGGACTGGGGATTGGGGATTGGGGATTGGGGATTGAGGGACTAATGACAAAGATGTACAGACGCGCCATGGCGCGTCTCTACAATGACTAATGACTACTTGGTTTTGTCTTTGTTAATTTTGGATAGGAATTTATCAAGCTGTTGTTGATTGAGTTTGGCAGCCGAAAAGTCAGAAGGGGTATAACCTTGTGAGTCTTCTGACTGACAGTGAGCAATCAAGGTTTTTAATGCCTCCATAAATCCCAAAGCCAAACGCTCAATGGTAGTTCTTTGATGAACTTTCTCGCTGTAAGCCCAAGTCATTTCCAATTTGCCTGCACGAATGAATCCGCTGACTCCTAACAGATGGCTGCGCTTATTGAGTAAGCTTTGTTCAGCTTTAAATTCTTTAGCCGAACCCAACACGTCAGACGCCCTAAGCACCTGGTCGAACTGACCAAGATAGTTAAAACTCACTTGTGCTTGGGGGAGTGCTTGTAGTTTTGTGCATATTGCAGCGTTTTCGTTCAAATATCGCAACACCCCATAACCAATACCCCGATTGGGAATACGCCGCAGTTGTTCTTTGACTAACTTTAAAGCCTCTCCTGGAAGGTCAACTTCTTCTAGCTGTAGGCGAACGGGGAACAAGGTGGTAAACCAACCGACAGTGCGCGACAAATCCACATCCTCAAATAAGTCTTCCCGTCCATGTCCCTCTAAATCAACAAGCAGGGAACGTTCTCCTGTCCATTGGGCAAAGCTTTGCACTAGGGCAGTTAACAGCACATCATTAATTTGAGTGTTGTAAGCAGACGGCACATCCTGCAATAAGGTACGGGTCTGTTCTTCACTTAAAGAAAGTGACACAGTAGCGGTTGAGGCTAAGGTGTTTTCCTCTTTACCTAAAGGATAGTCTACTGGCAAGCTAGTAACTTTAAAATTATACTTATTCAACCAGTAATCTAACTCCGTGGCAATTGCCTCTGATTGTCCATATTCTTTCAGGCGATCGCTCCAATATTGGAAGGAAGTTGTCTTAGCTGGTAGTTTAATAGCTTCGCCACGGCTAATTTGTTGGTAAGCAGTAGCTAAGTCTTCGAGCAATATCCGCCAGGAGATGCCATCTACTGCTAAGTGATGGATGATGAACAGTAACCGACCTGGTTGATTCTTACCCAACCGAAACAGCGCCACTCGTGCGATTGGCCCAGTAGATAAGTTCATACTAGCCTGAAGTTCAGCATCCGCAGTGTTCATCGCTGTTTCTTGTCCTTCTTTTGACAAGTATGACAAATCGATGACACTCAATGGTATAGTTTCCTGGGCTGCGGCGTTAATTTGCTGCCAGTGTTCCCCTTCCTGCATAAACTGCAGACGTAGAGCATCATGATGCAGTAACAATTGTTGCAGTATTTGCTGCAATTGCTTATGTGTCAACTCTGCTGGCACTTCCAACAGTGCTGACTGGTTAAAATAATCAGGTTCGGACAATTTCTGCTCGAAAAACCACTGCTGGATTGGTGTCAGCACCACCTTACCTGTCACTAACCCTTGTTCTGCTTTGACAGAGCGAGTAATACCTGCCACAGCAGCTAACTCAGCAACCGTTTGGTACTTAAATAGCTGTTTGGGAGCAATTTGGATACCCGCCTGATTCGCACGGGAAATTATCTGAATGCTGAGGATAGAATCTCCACCCAGTTCAAAAAAGTTATCATGGATGCCGACTTTTTCTAGTCTTAAAATTTCTGACCAGATTGCCGCTAATTTCTCTTCTGTAAGTGTACGGGCCGCAACAAATTTATCTTCTGCACTGCGAGAAAACTCAGGCGTCGGTAGGGCGCGGTAGTCTACCTTCTGGTTGGGTGTCATGGGCAGCGCTTCCAGCACCACGAACGCCGAGGGCACCATATAATTAGGTAGCTTCTGCTTGAGAAAATGGCGCAATTCATCGGTTGTTGGTTGCAGCTGGTGCGGCACAACATAAGCCACTAAGCGTTTTTGTCCGGGAATGTCTTCACGGGCAATGACGACAGCTTGGAACACCTGTGGATGTTGACGTAGCGTCGTCTCAATTTCTCCCAACTCGATGCGGAAGCCGCGAATCTTCACCTGGTTGTCAACTCGACCGAGATATTCCAGGGTGCCATCTGCTCGAAATCTTGCTAAATCTCCTGTTTTGTATAGTCGGTCACAGGTGGCATAAGCAATCGGATTCTGGATAAATTTTTCCGCTGTAAGTTCAGGACGTTGCCAATACCCTCTAGCTAAGGAAGCTCCGCCAATGTGCAGTTCTCCAGGAACTCCTATCGGTACAGGTTGCAGATATTGATCTAAGATATAAACTTGAGTATTGCTTATAGGTCGTCCAATCGCAACAGAAGTGGCGGTTGAGGAATTGAGGCAGTGTAGGGTGGTGATGACCGTTGCTTCCGTTGGTCCGTAACTATTAAATAATTGGGGTGGATTAGGGAGATGAGCAACACTACTGTGCCAATGCTTCACTTTTTCAAGTTGAGCTTCTTCTCCACCAATAATCACGATTTTCAGACTTGCGGGAATACGTCCGTCTTGAGGGTTAAGTTCCGCCACCAACTGATGCCAGTATGCTGTGGGGAGATCCAACATGGTCAATTGCCATTCTCGGCAACATCGCCAAAATTCATCGCTGGAGTGCAACATCTGTTCGGTGCGTAATATTAACGTTGCACCGACTAAAAGACAAGGAAAGATTTCTTCAATAGATGTATCAAAGCAGATAGACGCAAATTGGAGAATGCGCTCGCTTGGATTAATTCCATATTCGTGGGTGGCAGTCATGACAAAATTTATCAGTGACCGATGTTCAATCATCACTCCTTTGGGTTTACCCGTGGAACCAGAGGTGTAAATAATGTAAGCAAGGTTGTGGAGTTGAACGTCAGTAATAGGATTGACAGTACTGTGTTGAGCAATGACTGACCAGTCCGTATCTAAACAAATTGTTTTTCCAGTATAATCTGGTAGTTTGTCCTGCAATCTTTGTTGAGTCAACAGGATGCCCAGTTGCGTATCTTCTAGAATCTCAGCCAGTCGCTCTTTGGGATAAGCAGGGTCAAGGGGAACATAAGCACCACCCGCTTTGAGAATGCCGAGTAAGCCAACTATCATTTCAAGAGAACGGTCAACGCAGATACCAACTAGGGTTTCTGGTTTGACTCCCAAACTTTGCAGATAGTGTGCTATTTGGTTGGCGCGATCGCTCAATTCACGGTAGGTTAATTGTTGACCATCCTGCTCTACAGCTATAGCATTAGGTGTTAACTCGACCTGAGTCGCAAATAACTCATGGATACACTCGTCTTTTGCATATTCCCTGTGAGTTTGATTCCATTTCACCAGCAACTGTTGTTGAGCCTGAGTTAACAGAGGTAATTCCCCAAGATGCTGCTCTGGGTTAGTAACAATTACCTCTAGTAAATTTTGATACTGCTCCAGCATTCGTTGGATTGTAGCAGCATCGAAGAGGTCGCTGTTGTATTCTAAGACTAGGGTAATTCCCTTGGCTCCTGTTTTAGAACCGTTTTGCACACGTTGTTCAAAACGCGGTATGACCAGGAAATCCAGATCAAACTTAGCGGATTTGTTGCTGATGGGTTCATGCAAGCTGATGTCCAAGCCAGGGAGACTCAAGTCCGGCATGGGGGAATCATGGAAGCTGAACATTACTTGAAACAAGGGATTGTGACTCAAGTTGCGTATTGGCTTGAGAACTTCCACCACTTTATCGAAGGGTAAGTCTTCGTTAGCATAAGCTTCCATAGTACAGGAGCGCACTCGACCAAGTAACTCCCGAAATGTAGGATTACCTGACAAATCGGTGCGTAAAACCAAGTTATTGACAATCATGCCAATTAACTTCTCTATCTCGTGCATCCGCCGATTGGCAACAGCAGTCCCCACGCACAGATCGTCCTGTCCAGTGTAGCGGTGTAACATTACCAAAAAAGTTGCCAGCATCGTCATGAATAAGGTAACACCTTCTTGACGGCTCAGAACTCGCAGAGATTCGCACAAGTCGATGGGCAACTCTACCCTAATTTGATTGCCCTTGTAAGTTTGTTCGGCTGGTCGCGGGCGGTCTAATGGTAATTCCAACAACGGTGAACTGCCGGATAACTTCTGTTGCCAGTAAGCTAATTGGGCTTGGGCTTCCTGGCTTTTGACCCACTGTCGCTGCCAATGGGCAAAGTCTGCAAACTGCAAGAGTGGTTCAGTCAGTGGAGAAGGATTACCCAAAGAGAATGCTTGATAAAGTTCCACCAATTCACCCAGGAACACGTTGAATGACCAACCATCATGAATCATGTGATGTTCGATGTGGATCAACAGATGTTCTTGGTCATTTAACTTCAACAAAACCCACTTAACTAATGGTAATTGATTCAGGTCAAGGGGCTTTTGCACTTCTGTCTCAACTAGTTTCTGAGCCTCTGTTTGACGCTCAGATTCAGGGAATGACTGGACGTCAATTACTGTGAAACTGATTGGTTGGTGTGGGTGGATGACCTGAAATAGCCGCCCATTTACCCCAGGATAAGTTGTGCGAAAGATTTCATGACGCAGTACAATCTCGCTGAGGCACTGTTGTAATACTGCTATATTGAGTTGACCATGAAATCGCAGAGTTGCCTGGAATTGGTAGGCGTTACTTTCTGGAGCCAATTGCTGGATGAAGTACACTCGCTCTTGGGCAAAGGAGACTGGCAAGAGTCCTTCATGGGGAATTCGTTCTATGGCAAGACGTTGCCACTGTTGGTCTCCTTGACCCTGTTGAATGAGTTGAGCTAGACTCCCTATAGTGGGGTTTTCAAATATTTGGTGAAAAGATAACTCGACAGTGAAAACTTCGCGCACGCGAGAAAGCATCTGAGTTGCAATTAGGGAATGACCACCCAGATGAAAAAAATTATCATTAGCTCCAATCTGCTCAAGTCCCAGTAACTCAGCCCAGATGAGGGCTAACTTCTCCTCAATTGGGTTACGAGGCGCGACGAAGGTTTCTTCGAGATTGGGACGCGAGCGATCGCTTGCGGGAAGGTTTCGACGATCCACCTTACCATTAGGGGTAAGGGGCAAAGAGTCGAGAATCACAAAGACTGCTGGCACCATATAATTGGGCAGCTTTTCTTCAAGGAAGCGTTTTAAGGTAGTGACGTTCCCTTCCGGCTTTTGATTAAGAACAATATAGGCGACAAGCCGCTTATCACCAGGAATGTCTTCACGGGCGATGACCACTGCCTGACGTACATCCGGGTGTTGACTCAAAAGCGCCTCAATTTCTCCCAGTTCAATGCGGAAGCCGCGAATCTTCACCTGATTATCAACTCGACCAATGAAGATAATGTTGCCATCGCTTAAGAACCGAGCTAAGTCACCTGTTTTGTAAAGCTTCTTGCTTCCTGCATCCTCAAACGGATTAGGAATAAATTTTTCCTGGGTTAATTCTGGGCGGTTGAGGTAGCCCCGTGCCAAGCCGTCACCGCCAATATATAATTCACCAGAAGTACCAATGGGGACTGGTTGAAGTTTGGAATCGAGTATGTAGATTTGTGTATTGGAAATCGGGCGACCAATCGGCAAAGTTGTTGCCGCTTCTGCAACGTCCTCTACTAGATACCAACAAGAGAATGTTGTACTCTCAGTCGGACCATAAACATGTAGCAATCGCTGTGGTGCTCCATTCCTCAGAACTGCTTTGACCGACTTAGGATCTACAGCTTCGCCGCCAAATAGCAAGTATCGCACATCTTTAAATGCCTGGGGGACAATACTTGCTAACTGATTAAATAAGGCAGTGGTCAAGAATAATACACTGATTCCTTGTTCACGGATGTACGCTGCGAAATGCCGAGGCGAAAGCAGAACATTTTGAGGAATGATTACCAGCTTAGCCCCGTGCAAGAGAGCACCCCAGATCTCGAAAGTGGCTGCGTCAAAGGAAGCATTTGAGGCTTGGGCAATGCGTAGTTTACCGCCGTAGGCATCGCTCTTGTCTAACTGCACATAGTTGGTGTTGCATACTAACCGATTGACAGCCCGATGCGGTACAGTGACTCCCTTTGGTGTTCCTGTAGAACCAGAGGTATAGATGACATAAGCCAGGTTTTCAGGCGTCACGTCGCTCGTAGGGTTCTCTTGGCTTTGGTGATTGATAAATTCCCAGTCAGTATCTAGACAAACCGTCTTCACCCCGCTTTCAGTAAACCCTGCAACGAACTTTTCCTGAGTCAATAGCACCTGCACTTGTGAATCTGCCAGCATAAAGCTCAGACGTTCTTCGGGATATGTTGGATCTAACGGCACATAAGCTCCACCCGCCTTGAGAATGCCCAACATTCCTACTACCATTTCCCAAGAGCGTTCAACGCAAATCCCTACCAGTCCTTCTGTCCCTACACCCAAAGATTGCAGATAATGTGCTATTTTGTTGGCTCGGTGGTTCAACTCTTGATAGGTAAATTTCTGGTCATTAAAGACGACAGCAATATTGTCTGGAGTTTTTTCCACTTGTGCTTCAAATAAGTGATGTATGCACAAATGTTTGGGGTAATCTACCCTTGTATCATTCCATTCCACCAATATTTTATGTCGCTCCTGCTCAGTTAAAGCAGAAAAATCATCAACAGAATGAGTAGAACCAATCATAATTTCTTGCATAAAGTTAATTAAATAGGCGTCAATATTTCATATGTGGGATAAAGGAGCAGGCTGAATCATTTTAGATTTTGGATAATGGTTATACAGCAATCCCAGATAGGACGTGAACATTATGCTTTTTATATCAACCGCCAAGACGAGCCAGCGCGAATGACGGCTTTCCCGACCTAGACGACTGGCGTCGCCAAGGACACCAAGAGAAGAAATAAAGAGATTTGTTCACAAACTATTTAGGATGACTGTAAAATGTGTTTTTTCAAAGTTGAGAAAGTAATCTGAGATTTTGCATCTGTTGCAACAGTGAGTCGGCGAAGCTTCCAAACCCTCGTTACCAGCTTCAACCTGGTAATGAGATATTAGAGCCTCTGGCTCTTATTGAGAATGGTGCAAGATTTGAGTAATGGAATACACGAGCATATCAATTATTTTTAATAATAACCTTTGAGGGTTTAATCCGGTGAAATTGGACTAACAGACTATTTTCTTTTCTCACCACAATTGCAATTTAATGCGTTAGCGTTCGTGCACCGTTTAGTTGTCGCTTTGCGCAGCGTCTCGTACAGAAAAAATCGCTTAACTTAGTACAGCATTTGATTAATTTGTAGCACATTAAATTTTGCAAAATTCTACGTTACTCCACGCAAACTCCACATTCCTTTGCATTAAAAAAGTTACAAACTTATGCAACGCCTGTACATGGTGCCATTTGATCTAGAATGTCAGCGATTTTAACAGTAAAATTATTCATCGACAATTTCAACTGTCCTTGGTCCCTCAGATGCTTCAGTATAAGTACTGGTGGTTTTTGGACTAAGTTGATTTTTCAGTTTGAGTTTTAGCTCCTCTGAAATGGGTAAATCTTTAATTTCTTTAAGGAGAAATGTCACAGATTCGGTTTTGCTACGTTCTGCATAGATGCCCTTAAGAATGGCTTCAATTCCATATTCGGCTATCTTATCTCCTAAAACTGTTGCCAGACCAAGCAGAGTGATACCTCCTACGATGCCAAACGGTCCTCCCCACGCTGTAAGGGCAGCAGTAACAGCAGCAGAACTGCCTCCTGCTGTGGCTGTTAGAATCACGAGAATTATGCCAGGAAAACCAAGACCGGCAAGTTTTTTAACGATTTCGTCCATTGGAATTACCTCTAAGTTTTTACGTTTTGGTTAAAACATGACTAAGGGTACGAGACAGGAGTTTTTGTAAATAAAGAAACCTATTTCAAAATCTAGACTAAGCTAGATAAGAGCCACTTACGCTTAGCTTGGGTTAAAATTTTACAAACTTTCTCTGTTTGCCCTGACCTGATAAAAGCTTAGCTCACATCTTGCACCTATCCGTATAAGCCTCGCTTTAGTCAACACTAGCGCAATAAAGTTACATCTCTTTTATTGGCTTTTATCGGTAAAACAAAGACTTCAAGCTTAGAGGATGTTTGAAAAGTCATGTTTGTTACCCAAAGTATTTTAGCTCCCCCTAAATCCACGCCAGTTGCTCTACTTGGGGAGCCAGCCGCGTGCGGGGCTTCCCCCGCCCGTGCCGTCTGGCGTGAGACCCCTGCGTACCCGTCACTGGCTCCCCTTAAAAAGGGGGACTTAGAGAGGTTCTTTGCCCCCTTTTTAAGGGGGGGGTTGGGGGGATCTGCTTCAAATTTTGGTGTTATTAGCAACTTTGCAAACATCTAGTACTGAGTCTTACAAACATCAATTATTCCTGATGCAAAATGTGAGTTAGTCTTTAATCAAGATGGTGACTGATTTTCCCTTTTACGGCTGAGGTCGCCACTGTTCTTGGGGAGGTCAAATATAGCGGTTTGCAAGCCGGAGTAAGGTACACAAAGAAATAATGAACCACAGATGGACACAGATAGACACAGATAAAATCTGTACTTCATTCAATTGAATTCCGCTATAGTTTTTAGCTGTTGGATCGCTACTGCGTTGTTCATTTGCATTAAAAAAGTTACAAACTTATGCAATGCCTGTAGATGGTGCCATTCGATCTAAAATGTCATCGAATTTAACAGTGAAATTATTCATCGACAATTTCAACTGTCTTTGGTTCCTGAGGGACTTCATAGGTATGGGCTGTTGGGCTTAGGTGATTTTTCAGTTTAAGTTTTAGCTCCTCTGAAATGGGTAAATCTTGAATTTCTTTGAGGAGAAATCTCACGGATTCGGTTTTGCTACGTTCTGTATATATGCCCTTGAGAATGGCTTCAAGTCCATATCCAGCTACAGCATCCCCCACAACCGTTATTAGACCAAGCAGGGCTATACCTCCTACGATGCCAAATGGACCTCCCAACGCTGTAAGGGCAGCAGCAACAGCAGCAGAACTACCTCCTGATGTGACTGTTAGAACCACGAGAAGTATGCCAGGAAGACCCAGACCGGCAAGTTTTTTAACGATTTCGTCCATTGGAATTACCTCAAATCCTTACGTTTTGGTTAAAAAAAGACTAAAGTCTTTGTCAACAAAGAAACCTATTTCAAAACCTAGACTAAGCTAAATAAAAGTCACTCACGCTCAGATGAGGTTAAAATTTTATAAATTTTTCTCTATTTGCCCTGAGCTAATAGCTTAGTCTTAATCAAGATTGTGACTGATTTTCCCTTTTACAGCTGAGATCGCCACCGTTCTTGGGGAAGCCAAATAATTTTTGCCCGTTGGATCGCCACTGCGTCCTTTAAAATTGCGATTGGTTGCATAAACCCCCGTTTCTTCTTTTGCCAAAACCCCAAGTCCAGAATTGATACAAGCCCCACAACCAGACTTAAGAATCTGTGCGCCTGCTTGTTCAAAAATCTCAAGATAGCCTAATGCTTCAGCTTTTTCACGAATCTCCACGGAAGCAGGTACAATAAACAAGTTTACTCCGTCTGCTAGTTGGCGACCCTGCAAAACTTCCGCAGCCTGAGCTAGATCGTAGAGTTTGCCCCCCGTACAAGAGCCAATAAAAGCTTTGGTAATCGGAATGTCCTCTAACTGACTAATAGGTACTACCATGTCCGGTTTCGGGGGGCGGGCGACTTGCGGTTCTAAATGACTGAGGTCAAATTGATACACTCTTTCATACTCAGCATCAGAATCGGCAATAATTTCTTCAAATCCATCTGAACTACGACTTCTCACATAATTCCGGGTCGTCTCATCAGGAACAATCAAGCCACACATAGCACCACACTCAACAGCCATATTGGCTAGAGTCAACCGTTCATCAAACGGCAGTTGTGCAAGAATTGGTCCTCTAAACTCCATGACCTTACTGGTAGCGCCAGCACAGCCGATTTGCCCCAGAATAAACAGGATAATATCTTTGGCGCTGATTTGGGGAGGTAGGGTTCCAGACAACTCGAATACTAAGGTTTGGGGAACACGAATCCACATATCCCCTAGGGCATAAATATTAGCCATATCTGTGGTTCCTACTCCCGTGGAAAAGGCTCCCAATGCCCCGTATGTGCAGGTATGGGAATCTGTACCTGCAATTACCATTCCTGGTCGGACAAACCCTTTTTCTGGTAGCAAAACATGGCAAATGCCTGCTGCTTCCCCTGGCGAAACTATATCAAATAAATGGCATCCTTGGTCATGGGCAAACTGAACCATCTGTTCATACATCAGATAGGCTTTTTTGTCAGGACGGATGTCATTGACTTGAATAAAGTGATCTGCAACCAAAACCACCCTTTGAGAATCCCACAACTTTGCCCCTTCTCCATAGTGTTTATAAAATGTCTTGGCTACAGGCGCAGCCACAGCATCATGGGATAAGGCTAAATCGACCCGAGCAAAAACCACTTCTCCTGGCTGGACATAGGGATTGCTGGAGGCTTTAGCCAAGAGTTTTTCGACTAAAGTCATGGATCGTGGAGGAGTCAGGCTAGGAGGAATGGTAATTTTTCCCTGACGACGCATCTGATTAAAAGGTATCAGCCCACCTGCTGCTGCGATCGCATCAACTACTGGATTTTGCTGTTTTTCCCCCAGAATTTCTAAGGACAATCCAATATTAATGCTATTACGATAAAAAATTTCGGCGAACGATCGCGCCCGAATCTTCTCAATTCCAGCGGCTTTGAGGGCAATGGGGGCAATTTCTCGACTCGAACCACACCCGAAATTTTCCCCGGCTTCAATCACATTGTATTTTAATAGCTCCCCGACTCCAATCAGATGCTCTAAAGCATACTGTTTTAAATAATCAGGATCATCTGTCGTTGCCCGATTAGCCGGAATAATATCATCGGTATTGATATCATCTCCTAAGTATAAAACCTTATTTGCATGAGTCATGAAGTACTCCTAATTCAGAATGTTGCACGGTCGAAAGTTCTTCCAGCAAAAGCTCAACTAGGATTTCAGTGTTGACAAAAGTTTCTGCTCCTTGAGGAGACAAATCAGCTGTCCGATATCCTTTGGCTAAAATTCGGTCTTGCGCTGCAATAATCCGTTGGGCAGCTCGCGTTTCCCCCCATTGCTGAAGCATTAAAATACAGGCTCCAAGGGTGCCAAGGGGATTAGCAATTCCTTTGCCAGCAATGTCTGGGGCTGTACCGTGAATCGCTTCGTATAGCCCTAATCCATCAGCGTTCAGACTGGCTGATCCTAATAAGCCGATGGAGCCAACTAAGGCACCGCCAATATCACTAAGAATATCTCCAAACATATTGCCCGCCAAAATCACATCAAATCTTTGGGGATTCAGAACCATTTGCATGGCTAAATTATCCACCAGCAGGGCTTCGACGATAACACTTGGAAACTGGGTGGCTTCTTCTTGCACTAGACGAGTCCAGGGCAAGTGGGGTAAGGCGTTTTCTTTGTGGGCGACAGTGAGTAATCCTCGTCGCTGTTGGGCTTGTTGTAAGGCTTTGCGAGCAATTCGCCGAATCTCCTCATCATAATAGCGCATAGTATGGTAGCCATAAGCTCCATTATCATCACAAGACCGTCCAGCCGGACCAAAATAAATCCCACTGACTAGTTCTCGAACGATGAGCATATCAAGTCCTTGAACTTTCTCTGGTCGGAGGCTAGATTTATGCAGCAGACTACTAACAATACGGATCGGACGAAGATTGCAAAAAAAGTCGAAGTGCTTTCGCAGTTCTAGCAGTCCCCCAAAATTTGTCGCACCAAATACAATTCCATCAGATCCATCGCATAGTTGGGCGGTGGCTTGAGGGAAGTAAGTACCAAATTGCTCTAAGGCTGCTGCACCGAGCCAACCATAGTCTACCTGCAAAGTAAACCCTTCAAGTTTAGCAACGTGTTGCAGAATTTTTAAGGAAGCTTCCACAACTTCTGGACCAATCCCTTCCCCAGGAATAGCGACGATCCGATAAGACGGCTTACTTAAAGACCCCATTGTTCCATAACTCCAACACTTCGTTCGCTGTAAAATAGCGTTCTTGTTCAGTCATCTTGGTAGGAAGGGTTTCGATTGTTTAGCTCTCTTATTAAGAGTAATACAGCAGTTTGCAGCTCTTGTGAAGTACAGAATCTAAGACTAAAAACTAGATATAAAAACTGTTTTACCTCTGACTTCTGAATTCTGCTATAATAACTAATCTAATAAAAAACTACACAACTCATCAATTTCTTGGCTTTTTTCGGCAATCAGTCGATGGGCTATTACTTGTAGCTCGCGGAGATTCTCCGGTTTGGCATTATCTATTTCTTCCAATTCACCAGTTAAGAATGTTTGGAACCGATAATAACTTTTAGTTTCTTTGTTATTAGACTCAAACAACCGTTCTAATTCTCCGGCTACGACTTCACTACCACCGTCAAACACAATATTTAAAAGCGGTCTTCCCCATTGCAACAGTCCCCAATTTTTGACCTCGTTATAAGGGTAAACACTCGTTAGGGAACCTGTACCTAACGAAAGTACTAAGATATCCTCCGTGTTGAGGACTTGTTTGTTTTGTTGTCTACTAATTTGTGCTTCCACAATAGCCAAATTGGCTGGATTATTAGCGACCAATCCTCCATCTACTAAAGTATAGAAGCTGTTTGTATTATGGGAACTAGGAATACGATGGGGAGCAAAATAAGTCGGAGTAGCGCTCGTTGCCAGTGCCGCATCTGTGAGCGTAAAACCTCCACATAACTTGCGAAACTTTCGAGATTCTGTCTGTTGTTTTTCCAGTTTATTTGTAAAGAATATAGGAATTCGCTGCTCAATATCGTAGCTAGTGACAAAAACTTCTTTGAGATTCTTTTCTAAAGGAGTGTCTCCAAAATATTGCCGGAAAATTTCTTCTCTGCCGTTAGAAGAATATTTTGGCTGGAGAAATATATCCTCTATCTGACCGAGTATTTTTTCAAAGAATGGCTCGTAAAATATCTCACATCCATATTCAAGAAATATTTGCACGAGTTCCTCAGCACTGTATTGGGCGGCTGACAAGTCCTCAGATAGCTCTGAAGTTAATCGGGGTTTAGTTAGTCCGAGTGCAAGAATTCCTCCACTTGAAGTACCTGCAATTAAATCAAACAAACTAAAAATTGGCTTTTGCGTCCGCTTTTCAATTTCTGCTAGTATCAGTGCTGGGATAATGCCTCGAATACCGCCTCCATCAATGGCAAGTATTTTATATTTGGGATTCGCTGTCGTATTCATCGTTTCTTGCGATTCCTCCTGAGTTAATGTTTTTGTTTGTTCCTGCGGTTGAACAATGACTACAACTTCGCTTTGACTACTTTGGTTTATAACTTCGCTTTGACTAGTTTGGTCTGTAACTTCGCTTTGACTAGTTTGGTCTGTAACTTTGCTTTGACTAGTTTGGTCTGTAACTTCACTTTGACTAGTTTGGTCTGTAACTTCGCTTTGACTAGTTTGGTCTATTTTGATTTCCCCCTCCTGCTTTGGCTGCGAGGTTACAGAGGTTTGGGCGTTAGCGGATTTTTTCCTTGTCTCTTTTTTTTCTTTTGGTTGACGCTCATCCTTCGCTACCACTGGCGCTAAAGCAGCCGTCGCTTGAGTGGAGGGATCTTTCTGCTCCACCGCAGTTTCTGTTAAAGGGGGATTCTCCTCTAAACGGCTTGCTGTCTCACGTTGTTTGTCACCCTCATTGGAGGATTGTGCGAGCGTAAATGGAAATTCTGCTAAATCCCAAGTAGGATTGCCATGCAACTTTCCATCATAGCCATTTCCAGTTTGGTCTCGGATAGCCGTCCCTTCTCCTTCATTTAATGTCCAGTAAGCTACTAATCCTTGTTCATTCCCAACTAGAGGCTGATATCGTTGCGTTTGGATTTCCGTTTGGGAACAGGGGTAATTCCAGATGCTGATGTTAGCTAATTGACCTGTAAAATATATGTTGTTGTGTAAAGTTGCGCCAAGAGTTACAGCACTCGTTGCTTTGTTTAAAGAAGGACCTGCCAAAGAGCCAGCATACTCATGCTCATCAAGATATACAGTTAGTTGACCTTGATTAAAAACAATAGCAAAGAAGTGCCATTGTCCGACAGTTAATTCTCCATTGCCAAAGGTTTTGATAACATTGTCAACCTTTTCATCAATGTATACATCTAGATTTCCTGACTCACTTATGCCGAACTCAAAATTATCACTGAATCTATCTGAAGAACGGGCAAAAAAAACATTGCGCGTCCCATAGGTACTGGCTTTATTTGTTAGTTGATGAGGATTAACCCATCCTGAAATTGTAAAGCCTGAACTCCCCTCAGCAAAAACACCACCAATATCATTCCTACCAAAATCTATGTAATCATCCTGACCATCAAATGTCAGAACTACTCGCGTATCTACTTTGTTTATCACAAAATTTTCATCTCCAAATCTGAGTGGAACTTATGCATTGATAAAAAACTTACTTTGTAGGTTAAAACCCATCTTCTAGTTGAGGTATTTCAAAACCCAGTCACGAGCTACTTGAAAAGATAAATTTTTCACTTTGTTCATACGAACTTTCATGCAAGAGCAAAAGAAAGATAGGTTCTGGGAACTACTGCTTTTTGTAAATATGTTGAAGAACCTCTACTAAATGTTTATACCAGTTTTGATATCTCACTTGCTTGCTGGGAGACTGATACGAATGTATTGATATTTGTCTGACCAATATTCCTATAAACAAGGGAAGAAAAACCTACTAGGTACAATAATTACACCTACCTGCTTTAGTTGTTAGTACAAATCCCAGTCATTAATAGGTAAATTCTTGAACCACAACCAAGTATACATTGCTCCCTGATCTTTGTAGAATGTCTACTCAACCGACTCAAGCAGTTCCGTTGTGTAGCTACATAATACGAAAAGCGCATTGTAGCCATCATACTATAGTTGTGAGTTTGCAGACACGCCCTAGCTGCAAATAAATTATAGTTTGTAACTATTCTTTAATTCACTTTTTTAATTCTTTTTTTATCCGTTTAAAGATCTGCTTAACTGTCTTAACTGTCTTAACTGTCCGTTTAAAGATCTGCTTAACTGTCTTAACTGTCTTAACTGTCCGTTTAAAGATCTGCTTAACTGTCTTAACTGTCTTAACTGTCTTAACTGTCTTAACTGTCTTAAGTACTGTTGCATTTTATTTGTGAAGCTGACATGATTTGTACGCTACAATTCAAAAGATGTTTTCAAAGTGGGGGGGTTGTAAGCTTTATTACAAATGTAATTGCTGAAATTTGGAGAATAGCAGCTTGGATGGAGGATATCGAGGTTTTTCCTACATCACTAATTTTCCCGAAATTGAAAAAGCCAAAGTCTAGGGTCCATAAAGGTTTTAGCGTATGCTATGCCCTCGGGCGAGCGTTATGCCCATCGCGTTGCTGCAAATGGATAAAGTTGAGATGACAAGTCATTTATTAAGTAAATATAAACACATGGCTTGATGAAGATGCGATCGCTTATCATATTATGTGTATATAATCATACAGGTTTTCGATGATAAGAAAAGCGTATAAGACGGAGCAAAATACTTGGCAGATGCTGGGGAAACCCCTTGTACTCATAAGCGCTTCTTTAGATTCCAAGATTGTTGATTTGTCCAGACTATTGAGCAAAGCTCATTATCAGATAGTGTTTTTCTATTTGTGATACCTAGATTTGGTTTGCTTTCATAAAACTATGATTTAGTCTGTTGGATAATTCTGGCTCGCCCTAATAGGCACGCAATTTGGAGATTAGTCAAAACTATTAGTATTTATCTTTGATACTATGTATGTTAGCTTTGAAAGACTTTAAGTAATAAAAACGCATCTTTGTTCATACAGATTCTTTCTAAATAGTTTGTTCAGCAAAAATTACAACGATTTTTAGGAAACTAATGAACCAGATTGTACAAAAAAGTTATCCGCTCTCCTCTGGACAAGAAGCAATGTGGTTTATCCAGCAAATTGCTCCAGAGAGTGTTGCTTATAATATATTGATTGCCGGAAAAATTAATTCTTATTTAGATATTAATATTGTCAATCGTGTATGGGAAAAGATTATTGAAAACCATCCTATTCTTAGAACGACATATACCAGTCATGAAGGTAAACCCGTTCAGCAAATTAATCAACAACAGAAATTTAATATTGAGGTAATAGATTCCAGCAATTGGAGTGAAGACCACTTAAAAGAGAAAATATTTGCCATAGCTGACTGCCCTTTTAACTTAGAAAAAGATGCAGTTCTGAGGGTGAATTTATTTACTCTATCCGCCAAAGAACATATTCTTGTGCTAACAATGCACCACATTGCAGGTGACATGTGGTCTTTTGATTTACTACTTAGCGAGTTTCGGGATTTGTACACTATCGAAATTGCACAAGTTAGTCAAGAACACACAGAGACAGCAAATGATTTTTTGACCAAGAATAAATCTTATATAGATTTTATCCATTGGCAATCAGAAATGCTATCCAGTTCTAGGGGAGAGAAACAGTGGCAATACTGGCAAAAGCAATTAGCTGGGGAATTACCAATTTTAAATTTACCCACCGATAAACCCCGTCCCCCAGTACAGACTTATCGAGGAGCTTCTTATATTAAACAGCTAGATGAACAGCTAAATCAAAAACTCAAACATCTAGCTGTAGGCTCTGGAACAAGCCTTTATCGGATTCTGCTAACAGCATTTTACGTGCTACTTTATCGCTACACTAATCAACAAGACATCCTGGTAGGTAGTCCCATGAGAGGTCGATGGGGCAAAGAAGAGTTTAAAGAGATTGTTGGCTACTTCGTCAACCTGACCGTTTTACGAGTTGCTATCAGGGAAAATGCCACATTCAATGAACTTCTTGCTCAAGTCAACAAAATAGTTACAGAAGCCCAAAAGCATCAAGATTACCCTTTTTCTCTGTTAGCAGAACAACTTGAGCAACAGCGAGATCCCAGCCGTCCTCCTTTGTGTCAAGTTAGTTTCACTTGGCAAAGACAACATTGGTGTGAACCAAAAGAGAATCCATCGCACATTCAAGAAGAAGTGCTTCAGATGGAGCCATACTTGGTTGGACAAAGAGGTGCAAACCAAGATTTGAGTTTAATGGTGAAAGAAGCTAAGGGAGTTGTCGAACCCTGTTGGCAATACAATACTGACTTGTTTGAGGCTACCACAATCAAGCGGATGGCAAGGCATTTTGAGACCTTGCTGGAAGGTATTGTTGCTAACCCAGAGCAGCAAATTTCAAAATTACCTCTGCTGACAGAAGTTGAACAACATCAACTGTTAGTTGAGTGGAACAATACTCAGGCGAACTATCCGCTAGATAAGTGTATCCATCAATTGTTTGAGGAACAGGTAGAGAATACACCAAATGCAGTAGCGGTGGTATTTGAAAATCAACAACTTACTTACCGCCAGTTGAATACTCGCGCTAATCAATTGGCGCACTACTTGAAGTCTTTGGGTATAGGTACAGATGTGCTGGTAGGGTTGTGTGTGGAGCGATCGCTCTATACAATTATCGGTATACTAGGCATTCTTAAGGCGGGTGGTGCTTATTTACCCCTTGATCCAGAGTATCCAACTGGGCGTTTACTTTTTATGCTCAAAGATGCTCAAGTTGGAGTGTTGTTAACCCAACAACATTTAATTGCAGAGCTTCCACAACACCAAGCCCAACTTGTTTGCTTAGATACTGACTGGCTGGTGATCTCTCAAGCAAAGGAATCAAATCCCATTTGTGAAGTTCAAACTGAGAACTTGGCTTATGCAATCTACACTTCAGGTTCGACAGGAGAGCCAAAGGGCATAATGATTCAGCATTCCTCCGTTGTGAATCTTGCTCACGGGCTGCATCAAGCTATTTATTCTTACAACCAGAATTTTCCATTGCGAGTCAGCGTGAATGGATCTTTATCTTTCGACACTTCTGTCAAACAGATTATTCAACTGATCTATGGTCATAGCCTGGATATTGTGCCAGAAAAGGTACGATTTGATGGCAATGCCATGTTGTCCTACCTACGGCAGCAAAAAATAGATGTCTTGGATTGCACACCATCGCAACTGAGATTGCTAATTTCGGCGGGATTGCTCGAAAGTAAATCTGCTCCTCAATATGTTCTAGTGGGAGGAGAACCTATTGATGAATCTATGTGGGCAACTTTGGCACAAGTTGAAAATATTAATTTTTATAATGTTTACGGTCCGACAGAATGCACTGTAGATACTACAGTGTGTTTGATCGCAACTAACCTCAAGCCAGTTATTGGTTGTCCTATAGTTAACGTAAAAACCTATATTTTAGATGAATATCTGCAACCTGTTCCTGTTGGTGTGCCTGGAGAATTGCACATTGGCGGTGCAGGATTAGCAAAAGGTTATCTCAATGCTAAAGAGTTAACGCAAAAGAAATTTATTCCTAATCCTTTTGATTCGGCAGGAGGGAGTAGATTATATAAGACTGGGGATTTAGTACGCTATCTACCAGATGGCAACATCGAATACTTAGGACGCATAGATAATCAAGTAAAAATCCGGGGTTTTCGGATTGAATTGGGAGAAATCGAAGCAGTCCTAGGACAGAATCCTCATGTGCAAACTTCTTGTGTCATCGCCCGTGAAGATAACCCAGGAATTAAACGTTTATTTGCTTACATAGTGCCGCAAAAAGAGGTGACACCAACCACAGACGAACTGCGGCAATTTCTGAAAGCTAGGCTGCCGGAGTACATGATTCCTAGTGCTTTCGTCATTTTAGAAGCCCTACCTTTAACTCCCAATGGCAAAGTAAACCGCCGCGCATTACCTGCACCAGACTTGCGCGAGGGGCTAGAACTGAGTTTTGTTGCGCCGCGCACCCCGGAAGAAGAAATTTTAGCCCAGATTTGGTCTCAAGTTCTGCGAGTGGAGCAGGTAGGTATACATGATAACTTCTTTGAACTCGGTGGCGATTCCATCCTCACTATTCAAATCATCACCAGAGCAAGACAAGCAGGATTGGAACTGACTCCCAAGCAACTTTTTACCCATCAAACCATCGCTGAATTAGCCGCAGTCGCAGACAAAATCACAGAGACGCAAATAGAACAGGAATTAGTCAATTCTTCCTCTTCTGAAACTGATGGTTGTACTCCCGAAGATTTCCCGTTATTACAACTGAACCAAACAGAACTAGATCAAATATTTGCAAATCTATGAAATCAGATATTAAAAACACAAACAGACAAAATGTTGAAGATATCTATCCCCTATCTCCGATGCAACAGGGGATGCTGTTTCATAGTTTGTACGATCCAGAGTCAAGCGTATATTTTGCTCAAGTGAGTTGCACTTTGACGGGGAATTTGGATGTGCAAACCTTTGAGCAAGCTTGGGAGAAAATAGTAGCAAAGCATTCCATCTTCCGCACGGCTTTTGTTTGGGAATCTTTGAGCCAGCCTGTACAAGTAGTGTATCGCCAGGTGCAGGTTACTGTCGAAACCTATGACTGGCAGGAGTTATCTGCACAAGAACAGCAACAGCAATTAGAAATTTTCTTAGAATGTGACCGACAAAAGGGCTTGCAATTATCTCAAGCTCCATTGATGCGCTTACATCTGCTCCAATTAAATAGAAATACCTACCAATTTGTTTGGAGTAGTCATCATTTATTACTAGATGGTTGGTCTTTACCATTAGTTTTTCAAGACCTATTGAACTTTTATCAAGCAATTTCTCAGGGTGAAACTTTCCGTTATCAACCAACTGTCACCTACCGCAACTATATTGCTTGGCTACAAAAACAGGATCAAAAACAAGCTGAAAAGTTCTGGAAACAAAAACTCCAAGGGTTTACCGCACCCACTCATTTGACAGTGGAGAAACCCCTATCAGATAAAGACGGTATCAGCTATGGTGAACAAAAAATTCAGTTCACAGCATCGCTAACAACGGCACTCCAGTCTTTTGTACGCCAAAATCGCTTGACTCTTAATAATTTAGTACAAGCAACTTGGGCATTATTACTGTCTCGCTACAGCCAAGAAACAGATGTAGTTTTTGGTGCGACTGTATCTGGTCGGGAGCCATCTATTGTTGGGATCGAATCAATGGTGGGACTATTTATCAACACCCTGCCCATGCGAGTTCAAGTTGCAGCAGACACCCAAGTACTAGCTTTATTGAAAGATTTACAAGCGCAGCAGATAGAGTCTGAGCAATATTCCTATAGTTCATTAGCAGATATTCAAGGTTGGAGCGAAATCAAGAGAGGAACGTCTTTATTTGATAGCATTGTTGTCTTCGAGAATTTTCCTGTTGATGCTGCCCGAAAATCACGGAATGATAGCTTCTCCATTGACAATATTCAGATATCTCAACATACTAATTATCCTCTAACAGTTGTTGCTTATCCTGGTCAGCAATTACAGATAAGGATGAGCTACGATACCAGCCAATTTGATGATGCAGCGATCGCCCGAATGTTGGGTCATTTCCAAACATTGATAGAAGGCATAATCGCCAATCCACAGCAGCACCTAGCGCAATTGCCAATGCTAACAGCAGTTGAGCAACAGCAGTTATTAGTTGAATGGAACAATACTCAGGCGGAGTATCCCCAGAATCAGTGTATCCATCAGTTGTTTGAGGAGCAGGTGCAGCGTACCCCCGATGCAGTGGCGGTGACGTTTGCCAATCAACAACTGACTTATCAACAATTAAACACCCAAGCTAACCAATTGGCGCATTACTTAAAATCTTTGGGTGTAGGTGCAGATGTGCTGGTGGGGATTTGTGTAGAACGCTCACTAGAAATGATTGTGGGTATACTCGGCATTCTCAAGGCTGGTGGTGCGTATGTCCCGCTTGATCCTGAATATCCCCAAGAGCGTTTGAGCTTTATGTTAGAAGATGCTCAACTTCCCCTGCTGTTAACTCAACACCATTTTGTAGAGTCTGTTTCTCAACATCAGGCGCGTGTCGTTTGCTTAGATACCGATTGGGAAAAAATTGCTCAAGAGTGCAAGTCAAACCCGGAAAACACTGCAACATCCGAGAATCTAGCTTATGTCATCTATACTTCAGGTTCCACAGGTAAGCCCAAAGGTGTTTTAGTCAATCACTCTAATGTAGTGCGTTTATTTGCAGCGACAGACTCTTGGTATCACTTCAACTCTCAAGATGTCTGGACACTGTTCCACTCTTATGCCTTCGACTTCTCTGTTTGGGAAATTTGGGGAGCTTTGTTTTATGGTGGACGACTGGTAGTAGTCCCATATCTGGTTACGCGATCGCCTGAATCCTTTTATGAGTTATTGTGTCAAGAAAAAGTCACTGTTCTCAATCAAACACCTTCAGCCTTCCGTCAATTAATTCAAGCCGAACAATCTATAGAAACTGCTAACGACTTAAGCTTACGCTTGGTAATTTTTGGTGGAGAAGCCTTAGAACTGGCGAGTTTGCAGCCTTGGTTTGACCGACATGGCGACTCCTCACCCCAGTTAGTGAATATGTACGGGATTACAGAAACTACCGTACACGTTACCTATCGTCCTTTGAGCAAAGCTGATTTGCATGATACAGCCAATGTCATTGGACGCCTGATTCCTGACTTACAGGTATATCTGCTAGACCAAAATTTACAGCCAGTACCGATTGGTGTCAGGGGTGAGATGTACGTCGGTGGTGCTGGGGTGACTCGTGGCTATTTAAATCGTCCTGAATTGACTCAAGAAAGGTTTATCTCTAATCCTTTTGCGGAGGTAGGAGGGAGTAGATTATATAGAACAGGTGACTTAGCTCGTTATTTACCTCATGGCGAGTTAGAGTATTTAGGGCGCATTGATAACCAAGTCAAGATTCGCGGCTTCCGTATTGAGTTGGGAGAAATTGAGGGATTGCTGGGGCAACATCCAGCCGTTTGGGAAAATGTGGTGGTAGTGCGAGAGGATGAACCGGGGGACAAACGTTTAGTTGCTTACGTAGTGCTGAAGGTAGAACAATCAGCCACAGTTCCAGAACTGCGTCAATTCCTGGGCAACCAACTGCCAAGCTACATGATACCCAACGCCTTCGTGTTGCTGGAATCTTTACCTCTTACCTCTAACGGAAAAATTGATCGCCGCGCCCTACCAAAACCAGACTTAGACAGCACACAACTAGAAAAATTTGTTGCCCCACGCACGCCCATTGAGGAAATGCTGGCACAAATTTGGACACAAGTGCTGAAAATAGAACAGGTAGGGATTCATGATAACTTCTTTGAATTGGGGGGACATTCCCTACTAGCGACGCAATTGGTTTCCCGCATCCGCAATTTGTTCAAAGTGGAACTACCATTGCGTGAGTTGTTTACTAATGCCACAGTAGCTCAATTAGGGCGATCGCTCCAGCAGTTGCAACAACAAGATATCGCCCTGACTTCTGTGCCAATCCTCAAGCGAACGGAGAATGTAGAACTACCACTGTCATTTGCTCAACAGCGTTTATGGTTTTTAGACCAATTTGAGCCGAATAGCCCCTTTTACAATATCCATGTTGCTTTGCGTCTAACAGGAACTCTCAAAGTTCCTGCCTTAGAACAAAGCTTACAAGCAATCGTTGAGCGTCACGAAGCCTTACGGACCAACTTCATCACCGTTGATGGACAAGCTTCACAAATCATTCAAACACAAGCAGACTGGCAAGTTTCAGTTTTTGACTTGCAACATTTACCTGCAAACGAACAAGAAATAGCTGTACAGCAACTAGCGCAAGAACACGCTATTCAACCCTTTAACCTAGCAAATCAAGCATTATTTAGAGCGAAGTTACTGCTGCTGAATGAGACAGAAAACGTCTTGTTAGTGTCCATGCACCACATTGTCTCAGACGGTTGGTCAATGGGTGTGTTTGTCAAAGAATTAGCGGTGCTGTACGATGCTTATGCTCAAGATAAATCACCCAATTTATTACCACTGCCGATTCAGTATGCAGACTTTGCACTATGGCAGAGACAGTGGTTGCAAGGGGATGTACTACAAAGCCAATTGAATTACTGGCAAAAACAACTAAAAGATGCACCAGCTTTATTACCGCTTCCCACAGACCGACCTAGACCTGCGGTGCAAACCTTCGCTGGCGCACGTCAAGAATTTGCGCTTTCACTGGAACTCACCCAAAAACTGACACAACTGAGTCAGCAGCAAGGTTGTACTCTCTTTATGACGCTGTTAGCTGCATTTGAT
Source organism: Scytonema sp. PRP1 (assembly GCF_036697665.2). Lineage (NCBI taxonomy): Bacteria > Bacillati > Cyanobacteriota > Cyanophyceae > Nostocales > Scytonemataceae > Scytonema > Scytonema sp. PRP1. The sequence continues at coordinate 174,765 of NZ_JBAHYJ020000059.1, forward strand.
ACCCTACTGTATCGCTACACAGAACAAACAGACATTTTGGTAGGGACACCAATTGCTAACCGCGATCGCTCTGAGATAGAAGGGTTAATTGGCTTTTTTGTCAATACCTTAGTCATGCGTACCAACTTGGCAGGTAATCCCAGTTTTAGCGAATTATTAGGTCGCGTTCGGGAAATGGCAATGGAGGCATACACTCATCAGCATTTGCCATTTGAAATGCTAGTGGAAGCATTGCAGCCAGAACGCAACCTTAGCCATACACCACTGTTCCAAGTGATGTTTGTGTTAGAGAATGCGCCTATATCAACCGTGGAGTTAACTGGGTTAACTGTCAATTTACTCAAGCTAAGGAGTAAAACTGCCAAGTTTGATTTAACTTTGGCAATCGAAAACACTACTACCGGACTGGTGGGTGTGTGGGAGTACAACACCGACTTGTTTGATGCAGGTACTATTGAGCGGATGGCTGGTCATTTTGTCACACTGCTAGAATCTATTGTGGCGAATCCCCAAGAGCGCATTTCCCAATTGCCTTTGTTGACACAACCTGAGCAACATCAACTGTTAGTTGAGTGGAATGACACACAGGTAGATTATCCCCGTGATAAGTGTATCCATCAGTTGTTTGAGGAACAGGTACAGCGTACTCCTGATGCAGTGGCGGTGGTATTTGAAGATGAACATTTTACCTACCATGAATTGAATTGCCGTGCTAACCAGTTGGCGCGCTACCTGAAGTCCTGGGGTGTAGGAGCAGATGTACTGGTAGGGCTGTGTGTAGAACGTTCTTTAGAAATGATTGTGGGATTATTGGGTATTCTCAAAGCTGGTGGGGCTTATGTACCACTTGACCCTGAATATCCCCGAGAGCGTTTGAGCTTCATCATTAAAGACGCTCAACTGTCGCTCCTATTGACTCAACAGCATTTAGTGCAAAGATTACCTGAGCATCAAGCGCAACTTATTTGTTTGGATACTGACTGGCAATCTATTGCTCAAGCGGGTGATGCTGATTTGGTTAATAGCATCAGTAGTGAAAATTTAGCTTATGTAATTTACACTTCTGGTTCTACAGGTCAGCCCAAGGGGGTGATGATTCAACATCAGTCTTTAGTTAATCTTACACAAGCGGCAATTGTTGAATACGGTGTAAGAAATACCGACAGGATACTACAGTTTGCCTCTATTAGCTTCGATGTAGCAGCAGTAGAAATCTATCCTTACCTCATTTGTGGTGCAACGATAGTGCTGCGAACTCAGGAAATGCTGAGTTCAGTGCAGACATTGATCCAAAAATGCCGCGATGGGAATTTAACAGTGTTAAGTTTGCCGACAGCATACTGGCATCAGCTAACTTTTGAATTAGTTAATGCCAATTTGTCGTTACCTGATTCCGTCAGGCTGGTAGTTATAGGCGGCGAGCATCCACTTGAGCAACGCTTGAGAATGTGGCAACAGCACATAGGCGAATACCCACAGTTACTGAATGCCTATGGCCCTACTGAAACAACTGTAGAAGTAACGTACAAAATACTGGGTGTTAATGAGCAAAAAACCACCATTGGACGACCCATTCGTAATACTCAGATATACATTCTCGACCAATATCTACAACCAGTTTCCATTGGTGTACCAGGAGAACTACACATTGGTGGTGCGGGATTGGCAAGAGGCTATCTCAACCGTCCAGAGTTGACCAATGAGAAATTTATTGCTAATCCGTTTGAGAAGACAGAAGGGAGTAAATTATATAAAACTGGGGATTTAGCACGTTATTTACCTGATGGCAACATCGAATACTTAGGACGCATCGACAATCAAGTTAAAATTCGGGGCTTCCGCATTGAGTTGGGAGAGATTGAAACAGTCCTCAGTCAGTATCCCCATGTGCAGGCTTGTTGTGTTATTGTTCGCCAAGACATACCAGGAGAGAACCGCTTAGTCGCCTACATAGTGCCACAAAAGCAGGTAACAATTACAACTAGCGAACTACGTCAGTTTCTCTCCCATAAACTGCCTGAATATATGATTCCTCAGGCGTTTGTGATGTTGGAGTTCTTGCCACTAACTCCTAATGATAAAGTAGACCATCGCGCCCTACCCGCACCGGATTTACAAAGCGACGCAGATAAATATGTCGCCCCACGCACCCCCACCGAAGAAATGCTGGTGCAAATTTGGGCGCAAGTGCTGAAAGTAGAGCAAGTAGGCATTCATGACAACTTCTTTGAACTGGGTGGACATTCGCTACTAGCAACGCAATTAGTTTCACGTATCCGCAAGATTTTCCAAGTGGAACTACCATTGCGTGAGTTGTTTGCCACAGCCACAGTTGGTGAATTAGCGCTCATCATTGAGCAATTGCAGCAACAGGAGTTAAAACTGGTCGCTCCACCAATCTTGCCAAGAGCAGAGAATGTAGAAATACCACTGTCATTTGCTCAACAGCGTTTATGGTTTTTAGACCAGTTCGATCCGAACAGTGCTTTATACAATATCCCTTTTGCGTTGCGCCTAGTTGGAACTTTGCATCAAGTTGCGCTACAACAAAGCTTGCAACAAATCATTCAGTGTCACGAAGCTTTACGCACCAACTTCATCGCTATTGATGGAGAAGCAAGGCAAATTATTAGGGAACAAGAAGATATACCTTGGACACTATCAATTGTTGATTTGCAACATCTGCCTGCAAACGAGCAAGAAATAGCTGTACAGGAATTAACGCAACAGCAAGCTTTGCAACCCTTTAATTTAGCAAGCCAAGCATTAGTTAGGGCGACTTTACTGGTGCTGTCAGAGACAGAACACATTTTATTAATGTGTATGCACCACATTGTCTCAGATGGCTGGTCAATAGGTGTGTTTGTCCAAGAATTAACAGCTTTGTATAACGCTTATATTCAAGGTCAGCCTACCACTTTAGCACCACTACCGATTCAGTATGCAGATTTCGCCATCTGGCAGAGACAGTGGTTGCAAGGTGATGTACTTCAAAGTCAATTGGACTACTGGCAAAAACAACTCAAAGACGCACCCACTTTATTACCGCTTCCCACAGACCGACCTAGAGGAGCAGTGCAGACATTTGCAGGCGCACATCAAGAGTTTGCACTCTCTGTTGAGTTAACTCAAAAACTGACCAAACTTAGCCAACAGCAAGGTTGTACCCTCTTTATGACCTTGTTGGCAGCATTTGATACATTGCTTTACCGCTACACAGGTGTAGCAGATATTTTGGTGGGTACACCAATTGCTAACCGCGATCGCTCTGAGATAGAAGGGTTAATTGGCTTTTTTGTCAATACTTTAGTTTTGCGGACTGATTTATCAGGCGATCCCAGCTTTAACGAATTACTGGGTCGTGTTCGGGAAATGGCAATGGATGCCTATGCTCATCAGGACTTGCCTTTTGAAATGCTGGTAGAAGCATTGCAGCCAGAACGAGACCTCAGCCATGCACCACTATTTCAGGTAGATTTTCTGCTGCAAAATGACCCCCTCTCAACCGTAGAGTTGACTGGGTTAACTGTCAGTTCGTTGCCAATAGAAACTGCAATGGCAAAATTCGATTTGACTTTAGCGATGCAGAATACTCCTACTGGACTGGTGGGCGTGTGGGAGTACAACACTGACTTGTTTGACCATAGCAGCATCGAGCGGATGACTGGTCATTTTGTGACTCTGTTGGAAGCGGTTGTGGCTAATCCCCAAGAGCAGATTGATCAATTGCCTTTATTGACGGCATTTGAGCAACAGCAGTTACTTGTTGAGTGGAATGATACTCAAGCTGATTATCCCTTTGATAAATGTCTCCATCAATTATTTGAGCAGCAAGCAGAACTGACACCTGATGCTGTTGCAGTGCTGTTTGACAATGAAGAACTGACTTATCAAGAGTTAAACACCCAAGCGAATCAATTAGCACATTACCTACAATCTTTGGGCGTGGAACCAGAGGTTTTGGTGGGGATTTATTTAGAGCGATCGCTATCCATCATCGTGACATTGTTAGCTGTCCTCAAAGCTGGCGGCGGTTATGTTCCTCTAGACCCTGATTATCCCCAGCAGCGATTGGCTGATATATCCCAAGACTCACAAGTTGCCATACTAATCACCCAGCAGAAATTGCTTGATTCCTTGCCAGTCCAACGGGTAAAAGTCATCGTCTTAGATGCGGAATCTGAGACACTTAACTCTCAAAGTCAAGAAAATTTGGTGAGTGGAGCAAAACCAGAAAACTTAGCTTGTCTGTTGTACACTTCTGGGTCTACTGGCAAACCTAAAGGCGTGATGCTCACTCATGCAGCTTTGGTGAATCATAGCAGTGCCATTAGTGAAGTATTTGGTCTGACTAGCAGCGATCGCGTCTTGCAATTTGCTTCCCTTGGCTTTGATGTGGCGGCAGAAGAAATCTTCCCCACTTGGTATAAAGGCGGAACTGTGGTCGTTAGACCAGTACAAATGTTCTCTGACTTTGCCAATCTTGCCGAATTTATTGAACAACAAAAGCTAACTGTCTTAAATATCACTCCAGCCTATTGGCATGAATGGACAGTGGCGGTAGCTCAATCCTATGCCACTGTGCCGCAATGTTTGCGCTTAGTGGCTGTGGGTGGGGATGCAGTGCTACCAGAAACTGTTACCATGTGGAGAGAATTGGTAGGCGATGGCATCACTTGTCTGAATGTCTACGGTCCCACTGAAGCATCGGTAACAGCCGTAGTCCACGAGCTACTACATCCCGAATCAGGAAAAACTAATACAGTCCTTATTGGGCGTCCCATCGCCAATACGCAAATCTACATCCTTGACCGTAATCTTCAGCCAGTACCCGTTGGTATCAGAGGCGAACTGCATATTGGGGGTGTGCGTTTAGCAAGAGGCTATTTCAACCGCCCAGAATTGACCCAGGAAAAATTTCTCCCCAACCAATTCAAAGATCCCAAATGCGATCGCATCTACAAAACCGGGGATTTGGCACGCTACTTACCCGATGGCAACATCGAGTGCTTTGGGCGCATCGACAATCAAGTAAAAATCCGGGGCTTCCGTATCGAGTTGGGAGAAATCGAAGCCGTACTCAACCAACATCCTGATGTGCAGACATCTTGTGTCATCCTCCGAGAAGATACTTCTGGGGATACTTGTACTGAGCGGAGTCGAAGTAAACGCCTAGTCGCATACATAGTACCTTATGCCCAAGAGATCCCCGTAATTAGCGAACTGCGTCAGTTCATTTCCAATCGTCTGCCGCTTTACATGGTTCCAAGCACTTTCGTGGCGCTGGAGTCACTACCACTCACAGCACACCGCAAAGTAGACCGCCGCGCCCTACCCGCACCAAATTTACAGAGCGAACAAATAGACAACTATGTTGCACCGCGCACCCCCACTGAAGAAACGCTGGCAGAAATTTGGGCGCAAGTGCTGAAACTAGAGCAGGTAGGCATTCATGATAACTTCTTTGAACTGGGGGGACACTCCCTACTAGCAACACAACTGGTTTCCCGCATCCGCAACATTTTCAAAATAGAACTACCATTACGTAGCATTTTTGCAGCAGCAACAGTTGCCGCATTGGCGGATTTGATTGGGCAATTGCAGCCACAAAATTTAGAACTAACTTCTCCACCCATCTTGCCAAGAGCAAAGGATGCGGAATTATCACTGTCATTCGCTCAACAGCGTTTGTGGTTTTTAGAACAGTTACAGCCTAACAGTGCCTTATATAACATTTCCGAAGCTTCGCGTCTGGTAGGAACACTGAATCAAGCTGCCTTAGAACAAAGCTTGCAAGAAATTATTCAGCGTCACGAAGCCTTACGCACTAACTTCATCGCCGTTGATGGACAAGCAAGGCAAATTATTCAAACACGCACAGATTGGCAAGTTTCCGTTGTTGACTTACAACATCTGCCTGCAAACGAGCAAGAAATAGCTGTACAGCAACTAGCGCAACAACAAGCTTTGCAACCATTTGACCTAGCAACGCAACCATTAATCAGGGCGACATTACTAGTGCTAAATGAGGCAGAACACATCTTGTTAGTGTGTATGCACCACATTGTCTCTGATGACTGGTCAATGGGTGTGTTTGTCCAAGAATTAACAGCGTTGTACAATGCTTACGCTCAAGGTCAGCCAACCACTTTACCAACACTACCAATTCAGTATGCAGACTTTGCACTATGGCAGAGACAGTGGTTGCAAGGCGATGTACTGCAAAGCCAACTGGATTACTGGCAAGAACAACTCAAAGACGCACCAGCTTTATTAGCACTGCCCACAGACCGACCCAGAGGGGCAGTACAGACTTTCGCTGGCGCACACCAAAAGTTTGAACTTTCACCCCAGTTAACCGAAAGGCTAACACAACTAAGTCAGCAACAAGGGGCAACTTTGTTCATGACGCTGTTAGCAGCTTATGATACTCTGCTGTACCGCTACACGGGTGTAGCAGATATTTTGGTGGGTACACCAATTGCTAACCGTAATCGCAGCGAAATAGAAGGGTTAATTGGCTTTTTTGCCAATACCTTAGTGATGCGGGCTGATTTATCTGCAAATCCCAGTTTTTCTGATTTACTGCGTCGTGTTCGGGAAGTAGCTTTAGGCGCATACGCTCATCAGGACTTGCCCTTTGAAATGCTGGTGGAAGCATTACAGCCAGAACGCAACCTCAGCCATACACCACTGTTCCAAGTTATGTTTGTACTTCAGAATGCACCTATGTCTGAAGTAGAAATGACGGGGCTAACTCTCAGTCACATATCAACAGCAGGTGTAACTGCCAAGTTTGATCTTACCTTAGCAATGGGCAACACTGAGGCTGGATTAGTGGGAGTCTGGGAATACAATACCGACTTGTTTGATGCCAGCACCATTGAGAGGATGGCTGGTCATTTTGTCACATTGCTGGAAGCAATTGTGGCTAATCCCCAAGAGCGCATTTCTCAATTACCATTATTGACAGCAGTTGAGCAGCAGCAGTTATTAATCGACTGGAATGATACACAAGTAGATTATCCCGCAGATAAATGTATCCATCAGTTGTTTGAGGAACAGGTAGAGCGTACACCGGATGTAGTAGCGGTGGTGTATGAAAATGAACAACTCACCTACCATGAATTAAATTGTCGTGCTAACCAGTTGGCGCACTACCTGAAGTCCTTGGGTGTGGGAGCCGATGAGCTAGTGGGTATTTGTTTAGAGCGTACACCCTTGATGATGGTGGGACTACTGGGTATTCTCAAAGCCGGTGGGGCATATGTGCCGCTTGACCCTGAGTATCCCCAAGAACGCCTAGAATTTATGCTGACAGACACTCAGGTAAAAGTGCTGTTGACTCAAGACAAATTAGTAGAGTCTCTTCCTCAACATCAAGCCCGTGTGGTGTGCTTAGATACTGACTGGCGAATTATTCACCAAGAAAATCAGGATAATCTCAACAGCACAGTCAGTGCAGAAAACCTAGCTTATGTAATTTACACCTCCGGTTCTACAGGCACACCCAAGGGAGTAGTCGTCACACATCAAGCTGTAAATCGATTGGTCTTAAACACCAACTACATACAGTTAACACCCGATGACTGTATTGCTCAAGCGGCAAATATTGCTTTTGATGCTGCTACGTTCGAGATTTGGGGAGCATTGCTGCATGGAGCAAGACTAGTCATCATTACCAAGTCTGTATTACTTTCGCCCCAAGAATTTGCTGTAAATTTGCGCTCCCACAAAATCAGCGTCCTATTCTTAACCACAGCTTTATTCAATCAATTAGCAAATTTGTTACCGCAAGCATTTGCTTGTGTACGATATCTGCTATTTGGAGGGGAAGCGGTTGACCCCAGATGGGTGCAGGAAATCCTAGATAAAGGCGCACCACAGCACCTACTCCATGTCTATGGCCCTACAGAAAATACTACGTTTTCTACTTGGTATTTGGTAGAGGAGTTAGTAGACACAGCCACAACTATTCCTATTGGTCAGGCAATTTCTAATACGCAAACCTACATCCTTGACCAAAACTTACAACCTGTACCTGTTGGTGTACCGGGAGAATTGTACCTTGGTGGTGTGGGATTGGCACGCGGCTATCTCAACCGACCAGAGTTAACCAATGAGAAATTCATCCCCAATCCTTTTGCGAAAGCAGGAGAGAGTAGATTATATAAAACGGGGGATTTGGCACGGTATTTACCAGATAGTAATATTGAATACTTAGGGCGCATTGATAACCAAGTAAAAATCCGGGGCTTCCGTATTGAGTTGGGAGAGATTGAAGCCTTACTCAGTCAACATGAAGATGTGCAGGCATCTTGCGTCATTACCCGTGAAGATATCCCTGGACAGAAGCACTTAGTCGCCTATGTAGTGCCGCAAAAACAGGTGATACCGACAAGCGACGAATTGCGGCAATTCTTAAAAGCTAAACTGCCAGACTACATGGTTCCCAATGCTTTCGTCATTCTGGAAGCTCTACCCCTGACTCCTAACGGTAAGGTAGACCGCCGCGCCCTGCCTGCACCAGATTTAGATAGTGAAATAGCAGATAAATTTGTTGCGCCCCGCAACTCTATTGAGGAAAAAATTGCCCTGATTTGGTCGCAAGTGCTGAGGTTAGAGCGAGTAGGTATTGATGATAATTTCTTTGAACTAGGAGGACATTCCCTCCTAGCTACTCAGGTAATTTCTCGCTTACAGGAAGCTTTGCAAATTTCGTTGCCGTTGCGTTCTCTGTTTGAATCACCAACAGTTGCTCAGTTAAGTGAAGTAATTTCCACTCAGCTAGAAACTGGTTCTAGTCTAACAGTAACGCCGATTCTACCTGTTTCCAGAAATGCAGACATACCCCTGTCATGGGCGCAGGAAAGGTTGTGGTTTGTCAATCACTTAGAAGGCGAAAGCGGTGCTTACACAATAGATTTAGCTTTGCGTTTGGTGGGGCAACTCAATGTTAAAGCTTTGGAACAAGCTTTTGCGGCGATCGTGCAACGCCATGAACCTCTGCGGACTCGCTTTGGGATCAAGGATAATAAGCCAGTACAGGTAATAGACCCCTATACAACCTTCACGTTACCAGTGGTCGATTTACAGAATCTGCCAGACCCCACCAAACAAGTAGAGCAACTGGTGGCAGAAGAAGCCTGCAAACCTTTCGACCTGGCTAATGGTTCTGTGCTACGAGTCAAGCTGTGGCAAGTGGCTCAAGACGAGTATGTATTGGCATTCGCAATTCACCATATTGCAGCTGATGGTTGGTCACTGGGCGTATTCATCAGTGAATTATCAGCCTATTATCGAGCGATCGCCACAGGTAATCCTATAATGTTACCAGAGTTACCCATACAGTATGCCGACTTTGCTGTGTGGCAGCGTCAATGGCTGATAAATGAAGTGCTAGAGCGTCAGTTAAGCTACTGGAAGCAACAATTAGCAGGTGCGCCACCTCTGTTAGAACTACCCACAGACCGCCCCCGCCCAGCTATACAGACTTTCCGAGGCGGTACAGAACGACTGCAATTAGACGCCAACCTAACGCAACAGCTGAAAAAGCTCTCTCAAGAGTCTGGAAGTACGCTGTTTATGACATTGCTAGCGGGTTTTGTAGTGTTAATGTCTCGCTACAGTGGACAAACAGATTTGGTAGTTGGTTCACCGATCGCCAATCGCAACCGCACAGAAATAGAAGGGTTAATTGGCTTTTTTGTCAATACCTTGGCACTGAGATTCGATTTATCCCAAGAACCAACTTTTGAAGCTTTGTTGGCGCAGGTGCGACGGGTAACTCAAGAGGCTTACGACCATCAGGATTTGCCCTTCGAGATGTTAGTCGAAGAATTGCAAGTAGAGCGGAACTTAGATCGCAATCCTTTGGTACAGGTGGTGTTTGCCCTTCAGAATGCTCCCTCTGCGCCTTTGGAACTACCTGGTTTAACAGTTGAAGAGATGGCTTCGGGACTAGATTCAGTGCGGCTTGACCTGGAAGTTTACTTGTGGGATACACCAGAAGGGCTTGGGGGCTTCTGCTCTTACAACCGTGATTTATTTGATGCGGCAACGATCGCCCGTATGATGCAGCACTTCCAAATTTTACTAGAAGCGATATGCCTACAGCACGCTGGCGCGATCGCCGCAAATCCGCAGCAGCCAGTAGCATTACTCCCCTTACTCACCGAGCCAGAACGCCATCAATTGTTGGTAGAGTGGAACTCAACTCAGGTTGCTTATCCTCAAGATAAGTGTATTCATCAGTTGTTTGAGGAGCAGGTAGCACGTACCCCTGATGCAGTGGCGGTAGTATTTGAGAATCAACAACTGACTTACCACCAATTGAATTGTCGAGCGAATCAGTTAGCCCATTACTTGCGGTCTTTGGGTGTGGGAGCAGATGTACTAGTAGGGTTGTGTGTGGAGCGATCACTATTAATGGTCATAGGACTGTTGGCGATTCTCAAAGCTGGTGGTGCTTACGTACCCCTTGATCCAGAGTATCCTAGCGATCGCCTCAGCTTTACGTTAGAAGATACGCAAGTTGGAGTACTGCTCACCCAAGAGCGACTGCTAGATAAACTACCCCAACATCAAGCAAAACTGGTATTCTTAGATGAAGTTTGGTCACAAATTGACTCCAATAACCAAGATAACTTGACTATTGAAGTCACAGCTTCTCATCTAGCAAATGTAATCTATACTTCCGGTTCCACAGGTAAACCTAAAGGTGTGATGGTTGAGCATAGGGGATTGTATAACTTAGCTCTAGCACAGATTCAGGCTTTTGGTGTACAGTCTAATAATCGCGTTCTTCAGTTTGCCTCCTTTAGTTTTGACGCCTGCATATCCGAAATCTTGATGACTTTGGGGTCAGGGGCAACACTTTACCTGGGAACAAAAGACGAAATCATGCCAGGTACGCCGTTAATTGAGCGATTACGCGATGATGCCATTACCCATGTCACCTTACCACCATCGGCCTTAGCAGTCCTACCAAGTCAGGAACTTCCAGCACTGCAAGCGATTATTGTTGCTGGTGAAGCTTGTTCGCCTGAACTCGTCAAACTTTGGTCTGCGGGGAGAAACTTCTTCAACGCTTATGGTCCGACAGAAGCCTCCGTCTGCGTCACAATTGCCAAATGCAATCCTGAAGATGAGAAAGTTACTATTGGTCGTCCCATTGCTAACACACAAATCTACATTTTAGATTCGCATTTACAACCAGTACCCGTTGGTGTACCAGGAGAAATACACATTGGTGGTGTGGGATTGGCACGAGGTTATATTAACCGTGTGGAATTAACACAAGAGAAATTTATCTCTAATCCCTTTAGCGATGAACCGCATTCCCGACTGTACAAAACTGGTGACTTAGCTCGTTATCTGCCAGATGGCAATATCGAATACTTGGGACGCATTGATAACCAAGTCAAGATTCGTGGTTTCCGTATTGAGTTAGGGGAAATTGAAGATGTTTTGACTCAACACCCCTTAGTACAGGAAAGTGTCGTTGTTGCCATTGATCGCACTGGTGATAAACAGCTAGTAGCTTACTTAGTACCTGCGCTGAAAAACCAAGTCTTACCCCAACAGTTAGCTCAATGGCAGAGTGAGTACGTCAGTGACTGGCAAATGCTCTATGAACAAGCTTACGGACAACCGCAAACAAGCGCCGATGACCTGACTTTTAATATCAGTGGTTGGAACAGTTCGTACACAAAACTTGCTATCCCAGATTGGGAAATGCGCGAGTGGGTTGAGAATACAGTCAGCCGCATCCTGTCTCTGTCACCGCAGCGAGTATTAGAAATTGGTTGTGGTACGGGGTTACTCCTATCTCGTTTAGCTCCCAAAAGTAAGGAGTATTGGGGGATTGATTATTCCAGTGCTGCCTTACAACACGTTGAGCAGATGTGTAAAACATTATCAGGTTTAGATAATGTGCGTCTGCTACAACGAACGGCAGATAACTTTGACGGTATCCCCCAAGGAGAGTTTGATACTGTAGTGATCAACTCTGTCGTCCAGTACTTCCCCAGTGTGGACTATCTGTTGCAGGTAATCGAAGGGGCGATCGCCGCGATCGCTCAACAAGGTAAAATCTTCATGGGTGATGTGCGCTCCTTGCCTCTGTTGGAAGCATTCCATGCTGCTGTGCAGTTGTCCCAAGCTTCGTTCGAGAGAACAATTGAGGAATGGCAACAGCAGGTAAATTCTAGTGTGGCTGCTGAAGAAGAATTACTAATTGATCCTAGTTTCTTCATCGCCCTGAAACAACGTTTTCCCCAAATTACTTGGGTAGAGATTCAGCCCAAGCGCGGTAACGCCCAAAACGAGTTAACGCAATTCCGCTATGATGTTACCCTGCATATAAATACTGATGTCCAAACACCTGTACTGAGCGAAGCCGAAGTGACGGTAGTTCCTTGGTTAAACTGGCAACTAGACGGGCTGTCATTAAAACAAATTGAAAATCAACTACTTACCCGACAGCCAGAAATTTTGGGAATTAGGGGTGTACCTAATAAACGGGTGCAGCAAGCGCTACAGATTTGGCAATGGTGGGAAAATCCCCCAGCCGTCGAAACGGTGGGGCAACTACGGCAACTACTAACACAACAGTCCACAGTTGGCATTAACCCCGAACAGTTTTACCAGTTGGGGCAGGAACTCGGCTACACAGTCCAACTCAGTTGGTGGGAAAGTAGTCAAGATGGTTCTTATGATGTGGTTTTCTGCCACAATCAAGCATACAAAGCCGCTTCTTTTGATAGTTCGTCCATTACTGCTAAACCCTGGACTGAGTACACTAACAATCCCCTATATGGTAAGTTAGTTCAGAAATTAGTCCCGCAAGTGCGCTCTTTGATCCAACAGAAGCTACCTAACTATATGGTTCCCCAAGCTTTTGTTCTCCTCAAAGCCATGCCCTTGACACCCAATGGCAAAGTTGATCGTCGCGCCCTAAGAGCACCGGATACAGCTACGAGAAATCTTGCTACTGGCTTTGTTTCACCCCGCACACCTCTGGAAGCTCAACTGGTGCAAATTTGGAGCGAAGTTTTAGGAACTGAACGCATTGGTGTTAAAGATAATTTCTTTGAACTAGGCGGACATTCCCTGTTAGCTACTCAAGTGGTGTCACGAATTAACTCAGCTTTGGGATTTGGTCTATTTGTGCAAAAGATGTTTGAGTTTCCCACAGTAGCCGAACTTGCATCTTACCTGGAAGTAATGGATTGGGCTGTTGGAGATTCAGCAGTTACAGAAGTTAGTGGTGAAGTAGTGGAGTTTTAAGCGATGAAGAGCACATTTGAATTTATTTGTCAACTCAAAAAATTGAGTATTAACCTAGAGACAGATGGCGATCGCTTGCGTTGTCATGCGCCTGAAGGTGCTTTAACTCCAACACTACGCCAGGAAATAGCCAAACGCAAAACAGAAATTATTTCCTTATTGCAAGAAGCCAAACAAGCTAAAGTCTCCGAGCAACTTGTCATTGAACCCGTGCCACGGGATTGTGAGTTACCGCTATCCTTTGCCCAACAGCGACTCTGGTTTGTCCAGCAGCTTTCACCAGACAATGATTCTTACAATATGTTGGAGGCACTGCGGCTAGACGGTGCGCTCAATATAGTGGCACTGGAACAAAGCCTGAATGAACTTGTCCGCCGCCATGAAGTCTTGAGAACCACTTTTCCCACTGTAGACGGGAAACCTATCCAGAAAATTGCCCCTGCCACTACCTTAAATTTATCTATCCACGACTTGCAGGGGTTGTCAGTCGATGAACAAACCGCCCAGATTCGGCAAATTGCCGAGTCCCAAGCGTCTGCGCCCTTCGATTTGGCGTTTGGGCCTTTAGTACAATTCACCCTACTCCAATTAAGTCCCAAGGAGTATGTACTGTTATTGAAGATGCACCACATTATCTATGATGGTTGGTCTTTAAACATCTTCTTCGGTGAGTTATCTCAACTATATGCAGCCTTTACCCAAGGATTGCCCAACCCACTACCAGAATTACCCATTCAGTATGCTGACTTTGCCTTTTGGCAACGCCAGTGGCTAACCGGCGGAGTTCTAGAACGCCAACTTAATTACTGGCAAAAACAGTTAGCGGGTGTTCCTCCCGTACTAGAACTACCCACCGATAAACCGCGTCCCCCAATCCAGACTTTTCAGGGTGCAGCTCAGTCTTTTGTGCTAGATCGAGAACTCACGCAACGCCTCCAGCAGTTAAGCCAGGAGTCAGACGCAACGTTGTTTATGACTCTACTGGCAGCGTTTTTGGTGTTAATTTCTCGTTATAGTGGTCAACCAGATATTATTGTTGGTTCGCCTATCGCCAACCGCAATAGCCCCCAAATCGAGCAATTAATGGGGTTTTTTGCCAATACCCTAGCATTAAGAGGCAATCTTGCTGAAAACCCCAGCTTTGCTGAGTTTCTGGCACAGGTACGGCAAACAACCTTGTCAGCGTATGCTCACCAAGACTTACCTTTTGAAATGTTGGTGGAAAAGCTACAGCCCCAGCGGGATTTGAGCCGTAATCCCTTGGTGCAGGTGATGTTTTCTCTGCAAAATGCGCCGCAGTCTTCTGGGAATTTGTCAGGATTAAATATTCAGAATATGCCCTTACCAATTGATGTTAGGGCTAGGTTTGACTTGGAAGTAAACTACTGGCAAGTTCCTGGAGGTTTGGAGGGGGTTTGGTGTTACAACACTAATTTATTTGAGGCGAATACAATTACTCGGCTAGCCCAACATTTTCAAACTTTACTCCAAGCAATTGTAACCAATCCACAAGCGCGAATTTCTGAATTACCCCTGTTGAGTCCAGCACAGCGTCATCAATTGTTGGTGGAGTGGAACAATACTCTAGTAGAGTATCCCCATGATAAATGTATCCATCAGTTATTTGAAGAGCAGGTAGAGCGTACTCCAGATGCCCCTGCGGTGGTGTTTGACAATGAACAATTAACGTATCATGAATTGAATTGCCGTACGAACCAATTGGCACACTACTTGCGTTCTTTAGGTGTAGGAGCAGATGTACTGGTTGGGTTGTGTGTCGAGCGTTCTTTAGAAATGCTAGTGGCACTGCTGGGTATTCTCAAAGCAGGTGGGACTTATGTGCCGCTTGACCCTGAGTATCCCCAAGAGCGTTTACAATTTATGCTCGAAGATGCTCAACTTGGCGTGCTGCTGACCCAAAAGCAACTCTTTGATAAACTAAATGGGCATCAAGGGCAGCTTGTCTGTTTAGATGAAATCTGGTCACAAATTGACGAAAACAACCAAGATAACCTGACTGGAGTCGTGAGTGCTACTCATTTAGCTAATGTGATTTACACGAGCGGTTCCACAGGTAAACCTAAAGGAGTAATGGTTAAGCACACCGGATTGGTGAACTTAGCTCAAGCTCAGATTCAAACTTTTGGTTTGCATTCAGATAGTCGCATTCTCCAGTTTGCCTCCCTGAGTTTTGACGCTTCTATCTGGGAAATGATCATGGCTTTGGGGTCAGGGGCAACCCTTTACTTAGGTACAAAAGACTCCTTAGCACCTGGTACACCTTTAATTGAGCGATTACGCAACTATGGCATCACTCATGTCACTCTACCACCATCAGTATTGGCAGTCCTGCCTGCTGAGGAATTGCCTGCGTTGCAAACAATCATTGTCGCCGGAGAAGCTTGTTCTGTTGAACTGATAAAACAATGGTCTGTTGGGAGAAACTTCTTTAACGCTTATGGGCCAACGGAAACAACCGTCTGTGCTGCGATCGCCAAATGCACTAAAGATGATGAGAAAATATCTATCGGTCGCCCTATAGCCAACACGCAAATCTACATCTTAGACTCGCACTTACAACCAGTGCCAATTGGTGTACCAGGGGAACTGCACATTGCTGGAGTAGGATTAGCACGCGGTTATCTTAACCGCCCTGAGTTGACCAATGAGAAATTTGTCCCTAATCCTTTCCTAAGAAGCAGAGGGGCAGAGGTCTATGGCAGGAACCCCGTACACGGGACGGGTGGGCAGAGGGATAGAGGGGAAACAAAAGACCAATCCTCTAATTTCGAGCGGCTTTACAAAACAGGGGATTTAGCTCGTTATCTACCTGATGGCAACATTGAATACTTGGGGCGTATTGATAATCAAGTCAAAATTCGTGGCTTCCGCATTGAGTTGGGAGAAATTGAAACTGTACTGAGCCAACATAGTGATGTGCAAGCATCTTGCGTCATTGTCCGCGAAGATACCCCTGGAGATAAGCGCTTAGTCGCCTATGTAGTGCCGCAAAAACAGGGGACACTCACAACAGGCGAACTACGAGAGTTCCTGGCTAATAAACTGCCTGGGTACATGATGCCAAATGCTTTTGTCATTCTAGAAACCCTACCACTAACTCCTAACGGTAAAATAGACCGCCGCGCCTTGAAAGCTCCTGCTAACACTAGTGAGAAGGATAGATTTATCGAAGCGCGTAATCAATTAGAGTTGAAGCTCGTACAAATCTGGTCAAAAATTCTAAAAATTGACAAAATTGGGGTACAAGATAACTTTTTTGATTTGGGTGGTCATTCTCTGTTAGCACCCTACGTAATGACTCAAATTAAGCAGCAGATTGGTAAAGCTCTTCCTTTAACAGCCCTGTTTCAAAACCCCACGATTGAACAGTTAGCAACAATTATCCAAACAGAATCGGATGACTCTTTGCCATCTTGTTTGGTAGCAATTCAACCAAATGGTTCAAACTTACCTTTCTTCTGTGTTCCAGGTGCAGGAGGTAGACCGTTTTACTTCTATCACTTAGGACGTTATTTAGGAGACGATCAACCGTTATACGGTTTTGAAAATAATCTGTATCAGGAATTGGGTGAGATTACTCGTATTGAAGATATAGCGAGTCATTACATTGAAGCAATGCAAGCTGTTCAGCCACAAGGTCCATACTTTTTAGGAGGACATTCTTATGGGGGTAATTTAGCTTTTGAAATGGCTCAACAGTTGTGTCAAAAAGGACACAAGATTGCTTTATTGGCAATATTTGATTCTTCAGCACCAACCTATAAAGATAAGCAAATACTTGTTGATTATCTTAATTGGGAGCATACGAGGTGGTTAGCTGAAGTAAGCCAAGGCATGGAAATTTATTTAGAAAAGAATCTAGATATTTCTTACGAAACTCTACAAGTTTTAACTGTGGAAGAGCAACTAAAATACGTTTTAAACTGTTTCAAAATGGCTAAGATACTGCCTCCAAATGCTGAAACTATGCAACTGATAAATATCGTACAAGCTTATAGAAGCAGCTGTTTATGTCTGGTTGATTATGTACCGAAACAGCTTTACCCGGGTAAAGTGACAATTCTCCGCGCCAACGAAGATATGACGGAAGACTCTAATAATGAGTTTGCTGAAGTTTCACAGGATTTATCCTTGGGCTGGAGTGAGTTTTCTACTGAACCAGTGGAGAGCCATTTTGTATTGGGCAATCACGTTTCAATTATGGCTGAACCCCATGTCCAGGTTTTAGCCCAACGGTTGAAAGCTTGCATCAAAGAAGCGCGGGAGGGAGTGGGGAATAGAGAGAGGCGAACTATTAGCTGTTGACTAATGACCAATAACTAATAAGGTAACTATGGATAAAAACGAATTTCTTACTGTATTTGACAATTTAATTCTTGATCCTTTGACTAGAGATTACTACGGTCAAGAAGAGTTTTTCAATGTAGGCTATTGGCGCTCAGATACTCAAAATCAGCAGGAAGCCAGTTTTAACTTAATGGAAAAGCTGTTAGAAGCTATTCCAGATAAGCAGGGAAATATTCTTGATGTTGGCTGTGGCTTAGGAGCAACTACCAGTTATCTACTCAAGTATTATTTGCCTGCCGATGTTGTAGGCATCAATATTTCCCCTAAACAAATAGCCAGAAGTGCAGTTAATGCACCAGACTGTAAAATCATTTGTATGGATGCTGTGCAGATGGAATTTGAGGATGATACATTTAATAACATCATCTGTGTGGAAGCAGCTTTCTACTTTAATACAAGGGAGAAGTTTCTGAAAGAGGCTTGGCGTGTATTAAAGCCTGGAGGCAAGCTGATCCTCTCTGATCTTGTCTTTAACACTACAAAGTATTTCGGCGATCTCGTTGTTCCTCAAAATATTGTCCAAGATATTGAGGAGTATAAAGGTCTTTACCAACAGGCAGAATTCCAGCAGATAGAAGTTTTGGAAGCGACAGAGGAGTGCTGGAATACACACTCGCGAGATTTGAAATCTTGGATTGAAAAGGAATTTGAAGCAGGAGAGATAGATGAAGAAACCTATAAGGTAAATGTGGCTGCTATAGATGATTTGCTAATTTCATCATCACTGAATTATTTATTAGTTTCAGCAAAGAAGCCTATCAAGTAATGCGAAATTATTTTTTTCTTTAATGAGATTAATCTAAAAAAAATGACTAATGATAAAGTTAATAACAACATCGAACGATGACAAAAATTTGTGTAGATGAACAAGAATTAACTAAAAAAATAGTCCAAGATATTGAGCAAGATGAAATTGCCAGGTCTGTCAAAAAACTGCGTCAACAGGCGGTAAACTCTAGTGAACTTCCTCAAGCTTGGCTATCAAAGACGGCAGATGCTCTAGAAAATAACGACTGGAGTATCTTATCTGAAGATTTTATCAATATGGATTTTATTGGTAAAAACGGGTATTTCCTAATTGTTGCACCGTACCAAATAAATCGCAAATCTCGACCTAATCTGGCTTTAAGTGCAATTTACGGGAAGATACACAGTAATCAAGAGCCATCTATTGAACAATTAGAAAATCTGATTCGGGAAAAATTTGGCCAATTGAATCAACCAATGCCGATAAACCTTTCTTTTACAGAAATTGCTAGTTGTGGTAATGTCAAAGGTGAAAGTGGTGAAGCCTTTATCGTCCCGAATGGATGGTCTTTTCCTAACAGTGTTCGTGGCCCAGCATTAAACAATGCAAAAGAGCAGCGACGACGTTTTTTAGGCTCTAGCTACGAATGTATTCAAAAAGTATTTGAATACGAAACAGCTAGTTTACTACTAGGCCCCCTAGAGGATGAAATCAATAGTGAACGCTATCGTCACGTAGATACTCAAGTTCATGAAGCAGGGCATGCAAGTGGTTTGGGTTTTGACTTTAAAGACAAGCATCACCTTTTTCAAAACTATTCTTATGCTGGTGTAGAGGAATGGCGAGCTGATAGTTTGGGGTTTGAGTTTGCTGCTTGTACTTTACCTGCTCAAGAAGCTGGAAAGTTAGTAGCTGTCAATTTCTGTATTCGCTTTGGTTTAGATGCTCACCGTTTAGGAGGTCTAGAAAAGGATACCGATGTGTATGCTAGTTTAATCAGCTTAGAACATCTGTTTCAAAATGATGCTATATATGTGACTAAAAATGGTCAATTAGCTTTACGTAATTTGAGTTATCCTGGTTTACTCCAAGCTGTAGAACTCCATCGCGCACAAGCATTATCTCTGACTCGCAGAGAGTTAAATTTGAAAACGCCTACAGGTATTTTCTATCTATATAAAGTAGATATTCACCCATCAACTCAATCAATTTTTCAGGCTTTAGTTATGGAACGCTGCCAAGGTATTTGGGCGAAGTTGCAATAATGAATTTCTCTGTTTTTTGGCTTTGTTACAGAAGTAGAAGTCAACTCAAAGGATGGGGGAGCAGAGGGAACAGAGGGAGAGAAAGTTCTCCTTTTCCCTTTCTATGGACTAATGGCTAATGACTAATTATGGGGTAATTAAATGTTTCAGTCGCTATCAGGTAAGAAACTAATAATCATTGGCGCAAGCTCAGGGATTGACCTAGCGATCGCCACTAAAACATCTCAACTGGGAGCATCGGTGGTAGTATCAGGTCCCTCTCAAGACAAATTACATCAACTCAAGGATTTGGTGTCTTTTGACTTGGAGGCGATCGCCGTTGACATCTTAAACGAAGCTTCAGTCGATGCTCTATTTGAGAAAGTCGGTAAGTTTGATCATTTAGTTGTGACAGCTGTACCAGACAGAAATATGCAGCGATCGCTAATAGCCGAGATGACGACTAAAATTGCTCAAAGCGGGATGGAAAAATTCTGGGCAACTTTCTATGCTGTTCGTGCTGCGGTAAAAAATATAGCCACTGACGGCTCGATTACCTTGACATCAAGTGTCACTATCTCCAAACCTTCAAAACTGGGTGGTATTTCAGTCATAGCTGCCGCAAATGCTGCTGTCGCTGTATTTGGACGCACGTTAGCCTTAGAACTCTCACCGATTCGAGTGAATGCGATCGCTCCTGGAATAGTAGAGGATACAAGCGTACTGACTTATCAAAGCGAGTCCGAGCGAGCAGATCTGTCAAAGTGGGCCGAAGCATCCTTACCTGTTCAGCATCTTGGACAACCAGAAGAACTGGCGCAAGCAGTGTTAAGTTTGATAACAAACCCTTATATGACAGGGGTTATTTTACCTGTGGATGGTGGTGTAACCCTGTTGTAGTCACAACACCAATTGCTTCTGACGATTAAACATTCTAAAATATGCCAACCCAAGTTATTCAAGCTCAACCCACAAAAAATCCTATTTCCAGTTTTATTCAATTTTGGGGGGATGTAAAAATTGTCGCTGGGCCTTATTGGTATCCAACCAACCCAGGAGAAAGAGCATTTTCAGATGTGATTCGTAGCTGGGTAATGTTAATTTTACTTGTGCTACTAATAATCGTGCTGGTAAGTGTAACTGCTTTTAACAGTTTCATTAGCCGCTATATGGTTGATGCTCTTATTCAAGATAAAGATTATTCTAAGTTTATTAATGAATTATCGCTTTATGCTGTTGGGCTTTTTTCAGTAGCGATTGTAACAGGATTTTCTGAATTTCTTAGAAAGCAAATCGCTCTTGATTGGTACAAATGGCTGAATAATCAAGTTTTAGATAAATATTTAAGTAATCGTGCTTATTATAAAATTAACTTTAGTGCCGATATTGATAACCCAGATCAACGTATATCTCAAGAAATTGAACCGATTACTAGTAACGCTCTCAGCTTTTCAGCAACTTTCCTCGAAAAAATCCTGGAGATGGCTACTTTTTTGATAGTTGTCTGGTCAATTTCCCAACAGATTGCTGTTGTTATGGTTGTTTATACGGTTATAGGCAATTTAATTGCTGTTTATCTGAATCAAGAATTAAATAAGCTTAATAAAGAAGAAATTGAATCTAAAGCCGAATACAATTATTCCTTAACTCATATACGAAATCATGCTGAATCGATAGCTTTTTTTCGGGGAGAACAACAAGAAGGAAATATAATTGGTCGCCGATTTAATAATTTTGTCAAGAAAACTGAAAGCAGGATTAATTGGGAGAGAGGAAGGATAATTTTTAGCAGAGCATATCAAGCTGTTATCCAATTATTTCCCTTTTTCGTACTTGGGCCTTTATATATTAACGGTGAAATTGATTTTGGAATACTTGGACAAACTATTTTAGCTTGTCAACTCTTTGGTGGCGCTCTAGGAGACTTAATTAGTGAATTTGGAGTTTCAGGAAATTTTTCCAGTTACACTGAGCGTTTAGCTGAGTTTTCAGGTGCGCTAGAAGCAGTAACTCAACAACCTGAAAATGTCAGTACGATTAAAACAATAGAAGAAAATCATCTTGCTTTTGAGCATGTCACCTTACAAACACCTGATTATGAACAAGTGATCGTTGAAGATTTGTCACTTTCTGTCCAGCCAGGTGAAGGTTTATTAATTGTAGGGCCGAGTGGTCGAGGTAAAAGCTCTTTATTGAGAGCGATCGCTGGGTTATGGAATGCGGGAACCGGTCGTTTGGTAAGACCTCCCTTAGACGAAGTATTGTTTTTACCCCAACGTCCTTATATAATTTTAGGAACTTTGCGCGAACAGTTACTTTATCCTAAGACAAATCGTCAAATGGCCGACGCAGAGCTCAAAGAAGTTTTGCAACAAGTTAACCTGCAAAACTTGCTAAGTCGAATTGAAGGCTTTGATACAGAAGTTCCTTGGGAGAATATATTGTCCTTGGGAGAACAACAACGCCTTGCTTTCGCACGACTATTAGTTACTCATCCCAGGTTCACAATATTAGATGAGGCAACAAGTGCCTTGGATTTGAAAAATGAAGGAAGTTTATATCAACAGTTACAAGCAACGAAAACAACATTTATTAGTGTAGGGCATAGAGAAAGTCTATTTGATTATCATCAATGGGTTTTAGAACTTTCACAAGATTCCAGTTGGCAACTTGTGACTGTGCAGGAATATCGAAATCAAAAAACAATAAATATTCAAAGCACGCCTAATAATGAGTCGCAAAGTCAATCACAAATATTGACGGAAACAATCACAAGTGAAGGGCTTTCTCATAAGAAAATAAGTGAATTAACTAACTATTCTATTAGCACTATCAGAAGTAAGGCAAGCAAAGGAAATTCTATCACTACTAGGGACGGCTTGACGTACCACTATGACAAGAACCCAAGTGTGTTGAAATGGGTGAGAGTTTAGCTGAATTATCACCTATGAAAGAATAGTTTTTTATTTTGATTAGTAAAAATCGCGCTTGCTCAGAACCCCGAGTTTTTTAAAAAGTCGGGGTTCTTGTTGTTGACGAATGAATGACTTATGACCGAATAAGGCAAAAGTTAAAAGTTAAAAGGTAAAAGAAAGAAGAATAAAATTGGTCACAAACCCCTGAATTTCTTCATGGAAAAGAAGGTAAAGATTTTTTTTGAGACACTCATGCTGTGAAAAAAAGGCGTCCTTGCTACAAGCCCCTTGATTCATCTATGGGGTTGTCTTTCTTTTTACTTTTTACTTTTTACTTGGATTGACTCTTCTCTAATTTTTTCTATTTCGTAAAAGCAAGCTTTCAAAAGTGTAAAAAACAGCAGGAAATATCAAAAGAATCAAATTAAATTGTGTTACCCCTTGACTGTATAACCTGTTTGGAAATAGGAGAATGGAACCACAAATAAAAAACACAATAATTAACAAGATATCTTGACGCTGAAATAAATTTGGACGTACAAATGGTACAGCGGATAAAAAGAGTGCTACAGTTATTAAAATAATGCCTAAAGAATTGATTTGATGATTGAGCATATTTGAGGTTTTTGATAGTTTCAAAGTTGAACACAAAAAGTTAACCGCCAACTGATGAGTGATTTGTCGTTAATGGTAAGCACCTCAAAATAATCAAGCAAATTGTTTCTTACTTCCCACGTAAACGAATACATTCAGCGACAGAAAAAACTCCTGCTCCGGCTAGCAAAGATTGACCAATTGGTATTTCTTGAGTGCCAGACCAGCGAGAATCTTGAAATAAAAGAAGTATGCCAGACAGGCAAAACACAACAGCAAAAATGGCATCGTAATCTCGCCCTAATCTGGGATACCAAGAACGTAGAAAAAATAGCCCTGCTCCAAAAGCTACCAGAACAACACCTAGTAATATTAGCCAGGTAGCAGCTTTAAATAAAAATAATCCAAATGCACCGATAAAGGGTAAGAATCTTACCACAGACAGAGTTGGATTGAGCCAAGTAGGTGGTTTCGGGAATACTCGAGAGTGGTTGATTGCACCAGAAACAGGTACTGAGGATGGTTGTTGGGATGGTGCAACAGGTATATTTGACGGAGGCGCAGCGTTATATATGTATGTAGGCGGAATCCATAGTTGCGTTGCTAGTAAGGGATTTGTGAGCTGCTGCAAGTCTTGCAATATTTCTGTGGCTGACTGGTAGCGATCGCGGTAATGATAGCACACCATCCTCTGCATAATCGCCCCCAATCCCGGAGAAACCTGCGCCTGATGTTGCCAAATCACTTCTCCTGTTTCCTGGTTTTCCTGAAATTGAGTTGGTAACAATCCCGTCATTGCTTGGATCGCAATCATACCTAGCGCGTAAATATCACTATTGTGTCGTGGCTTACCTTGCGCTTGTTCTGCTGGCATATAGCCAGGAGTACCAATAGCAACAGTAGCAGTTATAAGGCTTGGAGATGCTACAAATTGAGACCGCATTTGTTTGACTGCACCAAAGTCAATTAAAACTAATTTGCTGTCTTTGTCACGTCTGATTAAATTATCTGGCTTAATGTCGCGATGAATAACATCATAGCTATGTACAAACTCCAAGACACCCAAAACATCTTGTAGCATTTGGATAACTTGGCTTTCAGTCCAAGGTTCACTAACTTGCATTTCCGTGCTGAGTGGACGCCCTACAATCAACTCTTGCACCAAAAAAAAATCTTCATTTTCTTCAAAATAAGCTAACAGACGGGGAATTTGGTCATGATTGCCCAATTGTTCCAAAATTTCCGCTTCGCTATTAAATAAACGTCTAGCAACTTCCAAGTAGTACGCGTCAGAACTCGCACGTTTCAGCAGCTTGAGAACACACTTGGGATTTCCTGGACGGCGTGTATCTTCAGCAATGTAAGTTTGACCAAATCCTCCAGCCCTAAGGACTTGGACAACTTTGTAACGCCCATCTAGTAACTTTCCTAACATTGTATAGCTTATGCGAGTGTTTTCACTACATGATCTTGCCACAAGATCACAAAAGGACTTATGTACTGACGTTTCTGGTGGAGGGGATTGGGGATTGGGGATTAGCCCTTCGACTTGCCAGAGGGCTAACACCGAGCGAAGTCGAGGTGTTAGGGATTGGGGATTAAGGGGTACAACGCGAAAAATTATGCCGGGGAAATATGCCCTCCCAAAGAAAGGAAATTTTTTTCTACACCCTACACCCTGTCGTCTTCAATAACTCTATTTCCAAGCTAAGGGAAAATTGAACAAAGAAGAGTTTAAACTTTATTCATGATGCTCCAGTTTCAACCCCCTGGCTTTGGACAAAAAATTATCAACACCTCCTTGGGGTTGATGGTTTACTATACCCAAACGAATGCACCTTGGTTGATTGCTGAAACTGAAGATTTACCTCCCCTTGTCTTCCTCCATAATTTTGGTGGCGGGGCTTCTGCTTATGAATGGTCTAAAGTTTATCCTGCTTTTGCCCCTACGCACAAGGTGCTAGCCCCAGACTTAATCGGTTGGGGTGAATCTGCACATCCTGTGCGAGATTACCAAATTAGCGATTACTTGACGACGATTGCAGAATTTATCAGACATACTTGTCGTCCACCTGTGACGGTGATTGCGTCTTCATTAACAGCTGGTTTGGCGATTCGCCTTGCTATTGCCCATCCTTTTTTATTCCAAGCACTGTTTTTGGTATGTCCCTCTGGATTTGATGATTTTGGGCAAGGTGCTGGACGTAGACTTCCTCTTCAATTAATAAATACACCGATATTGGACAATCTCATTTATGCTCTGGGCGCAGAAAATGAATTGGCGGTACGCAACTTTTTGCAAAGGTTTCTGTTTGCCAAACCCGAACGAGTTTCCGAAGAAATGGTACAGGCTTACCTAGCCTCTGCACAACAGCCCAATGCTAAATTTGCCGCCTTGGCATTTTTACGGGGTGACCTTTACTTTGACTTAAGCTTGTATATTCAACAACTGACCATCCCTACAGTGATATTTTGGGGTAAGGAGGCACAATTTACCAGTGTTAAGCTAGGACAGCGTTTAGCAAAGTTCAATCTTAGTGCTATTCGAGATTTTCATGCAATTCCAGATGCAGGGGTTCTGCCCCATTTGGAAACACCAGAAATCATGATTGGTTTGTTACAGCGCTATTTATCGCCCAATTCCTCTACTTGAGAAACATCTAAACCCGTGAACCTGGCGACTTGTTCCACTGTCATTCCTGTCTGAAGTAAATTTCGTACCGTTTGCTGCAACTGCGACTGCACTTGTTCAGCGCGTTGGCGTTCAGCTTCAGCGCGTTGATGTTCAGCTTCAGCGCGTTGGTGTTCCTGTTCGGCGCGTTGGCGTTCCTGTTCAGCGCGTTGATGTTCCTGCTGTGCAATCTCCGCAGCAGTAGGTAACAGTTCTCCCTCCAATGTCGCCCAACGTAACCAAACGGTTTCCACTCCTCTATATAGCGCTTCTCACTCGGATGAAATACATATTTTGTGGGGTGGGCATCCTGCCCGCCCTCAATTTAAGACGGGCTAGAAGCCCATCCCACAAGAAAAGGTTGTATTGCACTCAATTAAGAACCGCTATAGTTACCTTGCGATCGCTGCAATGCTAACCCTAATGACTGACTCACCAACTGATTTCGCTTCCAACGGAACCAAGGACATGGCTTTTCACCTGTTGCGTAGCCATTGCGGACTCTTTTATGTTACTTAATTACAGGGATGGAGTGCGATTGCATTCGCAATGCTGAGATTCACTCAAGAAAGTGATCGCTGTGGGTGTTTGTCTGGTGTGATTTTCATAGAGCTTTACTTGAATAAGTTTTAAACACCCTGTTGACATTAACTTTAGTGTATCGTAAAAGTGTACATAGTATTTTTACTGTGGTGCTTACCAAATGAATGTCGTATTTCTTGCTCAGGCTGCTGTAAATTTTTTTCTAGGAAAAGCTCTAGAGGGTGCGCTTCAAAGCATTGGTAGTGATGCCTATAAAGCTAGTGTTGAACGCTTGCGAGGTTTTTTCCAATGGAAATTTGCTGGTAAACCTGAACTTACTCAAGCTGTTGAGAATCCTAAAGCACTTGAGGCACTAGTTGAAAAGAAAGCTACAGAAGAGGAAGATTTCAGAAAAGAACTAGAGAAACTGGTTGTCGAAGTCCAGGAAGCGATAAAAAATACTTCTGGTACTAACTATAATAACGTCGGCTCCATTACCGAACAGAACATAGAGTCAGTTTCTGGTGTCAATGCGGGTCACAACACTGTAGCAGGTCATCAAACAAACGTAGGAGGTAATCAGACTAATCACAACTTTCGTACTTGATTTATCATCACTTCAGGTTCAAAACAAATTTCTTGAAGAACGAATTGAAAACCTTCAAGGAGCTTTAGGCGACTTTGAGCAAAAATACAAAGATATTGCTACTTTTGTTAAAAAGTTTAAGGATGTTATAAGAGAAGAGATAGAAAGCTTAGAC
Organism: Scytonema sp. PRP1; assembly: GCF_036697665.2. Classification (NCBI taxonomy): domain Bacteria; kingdom Bacillati; phylum Cyanobacteriota; class Cyanophyceae; order Nostocales; family Scytonemataceae; genus Scytonema; species Scytonema sp. PRP1. The sequence continues at coordinate 201,878 of NZ_JBAHYJ020000059.1, forward strand.
TTAACAGAGGAACCTGTTAAATCCATTCTTATTGAAAAATTACAGCAAGTATTTAAGTATGATTTTGCCCTAGAAGATATAGAAAATTCTTACAAAGCTTGCCAAGAAGTTTCTACATGGTTATCCAAGAATCGGAGTAAGTTAGTTATAAAGATCCAAAATCTCATTAGTCAAAGAAAGATTATTTGCAATAAAGTAAATACTTCAGTGCTAGCACCACAGCGAATTGAACAATTCAGCAAAGATATTGAACTCTACCTGAAGTGGATTGGACATTACATGGCAATAGGTGATGCACCCACTCCACTGCCTAACGGGGTAATTAGCTTTGTCTTGCCTCCTGTAGCTTACTTAGAAGTCTTTAAGTTTATAAGAAATCAGATCATTTCTACCAAGAATGGTCTTTCTGAGGAAGCAGTTGTAGAAGCACAAGGTTACTTTGATAGATTTTTGATTGAACCCCTTTCGCAGTTCAATTTTTATGATTCATAGATAGCTATTTAGTATTGTCTGTTTGAACTGCAATGGCTCTGTAATATTATGTATCTCTGCCAGAGGTCCGTAAATCTATGAAGTAATCTCTGGTTAATATAACTTTTTTCTACATCTGATAGATTCTGACACGCTTTTTGTCTATCTTTGTATAGATCGTTTTCTATTTGTGCCAGGAGAGCTTCAAGCTTTTCTTTAGGTGTTTGGTAAGTCATCCGTGATGTTACAATTAAAACAGTGAATACGTACTATTCACTCATTCCTTTTTTATGTGGCATCACCAGGATTCATATTGTAAGATTTCCTTAAATCTCTACGTATAAAGTGTGAAAATCTAATACGTAATAGATTTAACAAGCCAACGGTGGGCATATGCCCACCCTCCTTACTTAAGATTCCATCACCTCTGCTGTCTTCTGCTTATCCAACTTGAGAACCAAAACTCCCAAGGGTGGCAGACATAAATCCAGCGAATAGGGATGATTGTGCAATGACCAATTGTCCGTCCACTTACCACCTAAGTTACCCATATTGCTGCCACCATACTGACGAGCATCGCTGTTGAACAACTCAGTATAAAATCCTAGCTCAGGTACACCGATGCGATAGTGGGAATGGGGTTGAGGTGTGAAGTTGCAAACCACAACAACGAAATTATCAGAATCCTTATCGTGACGGATAAAAGAAACCACGCTGTGGCGGTTGTCGCTACAATCAATCCACTCAAACCCTTCGCGTGCAAAATCTTGGGTGTACAAAGCAGGTTCAGAGCGATAAAGATGGTTTAGTTCTTTGAAAAACTCTTTGAGCTGTTGGTGCGGTTCATACTGAAATAGCTGCCACTCTAAGTCACCCCAGACATTCCACTCACTCCACTGCCCAAACTCCATGCCCATAAACATGGTTTTCTTACCTGGGTGAGTGAACATAAAGGCGAACAAACAACGCACATTTGCCAATTTCTGCCATCTATCCCCAGGCATTTTGCCGATGATATGGCTCTTACCATGCACCACTTCATCGTGGGACAGGGCAAGCATGTAGTTCTCACTGTGGTGATACCACATACTAAAGGTGATGTTGTTTTGGTGGAACTGGCGGAACCATGGATCCATGCTGAAGTAATCCAGCATATCGTGCATCCAGCCCATGTTCCACTTCAAGTTAAAGCCCAGTCCTCCAGTGTAGGTGGGCCAAGATACCATCGGCCATGCGGTAGATTCTTCGGCAATTGAGACAACGCCAGGGAAATAGCTGAAGATACTGTGATTCACCTGACGCAGGAAATCAGCTGCTTCTAAGTTTTCTCTGCCGCCGTACTGGTTGGGAAGCCATTCTCCATTTTCACGGCAATAGTCGAGATAGAGCATGGAGGCGACAGCATCAACGCGAATGCCGTCAATGTGGAATTTATCAAACCAGAACAGGGCATTTGCCACCAGGAAATTCCGGACTTCGTTGCGCGAGTAGTTGAACACGAGAGTCCCCCATTCCTTGTGTTCGCCTTTCCGGGGATCGGCGTGTTCGTAAAGATGGGTGCCATCAAAGAATGCTAAACCATGACCATCTTTGGGAAAGTGACCGGGAACCCAATCTACAATCACTCCAATATCGTTTTTGTGGCACTGGTCAACGAAATACATAAAGTCTTCTGGGCGACCAAAACGCGAGGTGGGGGCGTAATACCCAGTGACTTGATAACCCCAGGAGCCATCAAAGGGATGCTCGGCAACGGGCAGCACTTCAATGTGAGTGTATCCCAAATCTTTGACGTAGGGAATGAGTCGTTCTGCCAATTCCCGGTATGTAAGGAAACGTGCGCCGGGATTAAGTTCTGAAACCATCACCATAGGTTCGGTTTCACCGTTGGGCAATTTGGGTGGTTCTGCACTAGAGCCGTGTAACCAAGACCCTAAATGCAGTTCGTAAACTGAAAGGGGTTGAGTGAGGGGATCGGTGTGACGCCGTTTTTCCAGCCAGTCTTCGTCACTCCATGTGTAGGCATCCAAATCGGTGACAATGGATGCGGTTTTGGGGCGGGGTTCTTGTTGAAAACCGTAGGGATCAGATTTTTCGTAGATGTGTCCTTCGTAGTTTTTGATTTCGTATTTGTAATGCTCTCCTACGCCAAGTTCGGGAATGAATAATTCCCAAATGCCAGTGTGTCCTTTCCGCATCTGGTGTTTGCGCCCGTCCCAGTTATTGAAATCTCCCAGGATTGAAACATTACGGGCGTTGGGTGCCCAAACGGCAAAATAAACGCCTTTAACACCATTGATTTCAGTGGGGTGCGCTCCCAGTTTCTCGTAAATCCGGTGATGGTTGCCTTCGGCAAACAGGTGCAAATCAAATTCAGTCAGCCGGGGAGAAGGGAAAGCGTAAGGGTCATACATGACTCGCTCGTGTTCGCCTTCTTTTATCCGTAACTGGTAATTTGCTAGTTCTTTTGTTTCTATCGTGCATTCAAAAAAGTTGGGATGATGCACCGCTTCCATTGGGTATTCCTTGCGTTCTTCAGGAAGGATCACCCAAGCCGCACTCGCACTTGGTAGGTAGGCACGCACAGCCCAGACGTTTTTGCCATTCTGTTCTATGGGGTGGGCACCGAGTACTTCAAACGGATCTTGATGTTGATTCCAAACGATGCGGTTAACCTGTTCGGGGGCGATCGTGGTCATAGACATGCAGCTACCTACGTTAACTAAAGTGGGTAAGTAAATTTGCTTTGTAAAACATCTATATATATTCTTTACATTTATTTGCAATTTTGTCGTGATAGTCATCGTACCTTGGAGGGAGTCCTTTTGGAGGAGTATGCTTTACCTCGTGTAAAGTACGGAGTGTGAAATGTAGTAAGTTCTTTGATTCATACACGCTTCAAAGATTTAGAAAGGGGAAAAGCTGAAGCAAGGTTTTACGCAGTCGCAGCAGAAAAACTTGATCTTGAATTCGGGGATCAAGTTTTGGGGGTGGGCTTTTTTGCAACTGAGCCTGCAATTGAGCGTATTCGCCAGCGCTCAAAGGCTTACCATCAACAGGCGATCGCGCTGTTGTAATAATCTCGGTTCGCAATATTTCTTCTGGTATCTCTTCTTGTGGCGGTAATGCCATGACCAATGCCCCCCAATGACTGCTCAGCTCCACCAATATGCTAGTACAGACTGTTAAAACCAGAAATCTTATCACCTTTCTCATTTTCTCTCTCTCCCCCAGTCATGAGTTAAGCTGTCACGCCTATAAGAATGCATACTGTTAGCAGCTAGGCGTCTTGCCAGCACTGGTTTTGTTAATGCCGTACCTTATGAATGAGCGAATGCGTGAATTGCTTATTCTCTCCTCCCCTCCCCAATAGCTTAGCTATAAAGAAACCCGGTTTCTCTGTGAAACCGGGTTTCTTGGGTAAGTTGCTGTGAAGATCTGGCAACCTCAAGTGTTGCTATCAGATCACTTTTCCAGACGAGAAACGGAGTACAGGGGATTGTCAAGACAAAGTGTCAGTGAGCGTGACTAATTTATGCACTCTCAAAACTCAGCCATCTACTTTATGGAAATTTGGGAGGTTCAACTCAACCAATGTAGTGAGACGCGCTGCAACAACCTGTTTTGGCTGTTTTGAGACTGCTATTTAGGGGGACTTGGTTGGGGTGGCGGCAGGACTAGCTGCGCCACCAGCACCAGCACCAGCACCAGCACCAGGGCTAGCTGCGCCACCAGCGGGAGGGGTAGTGCCAGTATCTGCTGGTTCCGCAGGTGAAGTAGCGGCACCTCCAGCGCCCCCAGCGCCCCCAGGAGCATCGCCGCCGCCACCACCACTATCACAGGCTCCGAGAGCTGCTGCCAGACCCAAAATTAAAGCAAAACTAAGGATTTTTATTTTCATAACTCCTCTTTCACCAATTGCGGCAATAACAATTTTAGCCTGTTGACTACGATACCTTATTTGTTGCTTTTTTTTAAGCAACTTGAGATGACAGATTTAAACAAAATGTTTTCGCTTGTTGTAAAGTCACTCAATCGTTCAGGGTAGTATTAGCAAATTAAGTCACTAAGGGCGATATCATAGCAAAAATTGCGTTTTTTTTTCACACCTCTTGCTTATAGTGGCAATGCGTTGCCATACTTTATAAATGCGATACCTGAACACCTTGAGTGTTCAGCGGCAATTCCATTCATTGCCAAGAAATCTGATTTCTTCCGTCAAACTAAGTTTCTTGGGAATGGGAAGATTGGTGCGCCTACCTATCAGAATATATTGATTGGGTGTAGGGTGTATTTGTTGGTTATTGCCCGAAAGGCAATAATAACGAGAGTAAAAACAGACAATCATCTAGAATAAAGTATTTTCTATCCAAAAAATTATGGCTGTTGCTCGCAAATCAGATGTTTCTGCAACGGGCAGTGGGTTCCGGACAGCAGTGAGAAGTGGCAGAAAACGTCGCTCTGCTCCCCGACCAAAAGAGTCCACTCAACCACCAGAAAATCCTCCACAGACACCGCAGTTCAGAACTCCCCAAGCCGTTCTGCCTGCCTTGTCTACATCAGTATCCTCTAGAAAACTAAGGCATTCGTCCAAAAATTTATCAGTTTCTGCACGGCAGATGGCAAGGGAAGCTTCCAGCGCCAAGACACAAACAACATCCGTGCCAGATCCTAGCAAACAAAAAGCCTCAAGCGTCCCTGTGATGCCATCTGCTGAGTCTTTCCCTTCGTGGTTGCTGCGCCTTTTCGCCTTACATCGTCATTCTTCAATTATCGCGTTTTTGTTAGTCGCTACGACGCTTGTAGTTTATGGTTGGACTGTATATTCCCAACAACTTTGGAGTCAGGCATACCGCAAGCGGCATAACTTGGAACGCTATGAGCGGCAGTTGATGACAACCAACGAGGTGCTAAAAAACCAAATGGCGAAAGAAGCAGAACGCCCACCAGCCAAGCTGGTATCGCCAACTCCGGCAGGGATGCTTTTCTTGAAGAGAGCACCTATTGAGCCTAACCCAGTACTTAACAGAACGCCAAATTCAGAAATACAACAGCAAACCCCCAATCCAGTGGGGTATTAGTGAAAAGTCAAAAGTCAAAAGCCAAAAGCCAAAAATAATAACTTTAGACTGTTGACTTTTCACTTTGGACTCCGCACAGCGGTTGGGCTAAACCTGCTCAAATCTGCCCAATCTTCATTAAATCTATGAGCATGACGATACGGAATTGGGGCGGCAGTGGTGCGGGTATTTATACAAAAACCCCTCAACACCCAACGAGCTAAGGCGCACCACTTGCCAAGATTGGGCAGATTTGAGTAACGAGGCGTGAAGGGGTGGACAAAGGATTATATTCATGCAAAAGTCACCAAGCAGAACAAAATTTAAAAAGTTTAACTTTCCGAAACCAGAATTTACCAGACGACAGCAGAAGGGTTGGAGACGAGAGTTCAACAGCAAACCTGACCAGACTCAAGAGCAAGCACCCAACACCAAATTCAGACTGTTTATTGTTTGGAGCTTTCTGATTGCTGCTGGCGTAGGGCTGGGTGTTAACTTGTACAACCTGCAAATCGTGCGCGGACCAAAGCTCACACAAAAGGCGCGAAACCAGCAAATGGTGAATTTGCGACCTTTTATGCCTCGTCGCCCAGTGGTCGATCGCAATAAGGATTTGCTAGCAATTGACCGTCCCGTGTATACTTTGTACGCCCATCCCAAACTCTTTGAAAAGTCTAATCACCAGATGGCAGAACAGCTTGCGCCAGTACTGGCTCAAGACGCTGCTGAATTAGAAAAAAAGTTTGAAAGTAAAAAAACCGGGATCACACTTGCTTCGGCATTACCAGAAGAAATTGCCGATCGCGTTTCTTCATTCCACCTCAATGGCTTAGAGTTAATTCAAAAATACTCGCGATTCTACCCACAGCAGGATTTGGTAGCAGAAGTGGTAGGCTATGTGAATCTTGACCGTCGCGGTCAGGCTGGTGTGGAGTACAGCCAAGAGAAGTTACTAGAACGTTCTATGCAGACGGTACGACTCAGCCGAGCAGGTAACGGGGCGCTGATGCCAGATTATGCTCCAGAGGGTTTTCTCAATTCTGATGATATGCGGCTGCAACTCACTATAGATAACCGCCTGCAAAGAGTTGCCCGCTTTGCCCTTAAAGAACAAATGGAAAAGTACCGGGCAAAGCGAGGAGCAGTCATTGTTATGGATGCGTGGGATGGTTCCCTACTCGCCTTAGTTTCTCAGCCCACTTATAACCCAAATGAATATTCTAAAGCCGATATCTCTCTATTTAAAAATTGGACGGTAGCAGATCTGTATGAACCAGGTTCAACGTTCAAACCTTTAAATGTGGCGATCGCTTTGGAAGCTGGCGTCATTAAACCTGAAGATGTGTTTAATGACCCCGGTTACATTCAAGTAACTGACCGAACAATCAGGAATGCTGAAAACAAACGTTACGGGCGGATCAACATCTCTCAAATTCTGCAACACTCAAGCAACATAGGCATGGTGCAAATCATTCAAAGATTGCAGCCTTCTGTCTACTACGGTTGGCTGGAACGCTTGGGGCTAGGGCAAAGCGTTGATGATACTGATTTACCCTTCACTGTAAACAGTCAGCTAAAACGTCAGGAAGAATTTCTTGCCACGCCAGTTGAACCAGCTACAACCTCCTTTGGTCAAGGCTTTTCACTGACAGCGTTGCAACTGGTACAAATGCACGGAGCTTTAGCCAATGGGGGCAAATTGGTCACACCTCACGTAGTCCAGGGGCTGATAGACACCAAAGGGCAGGTTCACTATTCACCCAATCGAGCTACTCCGCGCCAAATATTCTCACCCACGACCACCCTAAAGGTGGTAGAGATGATGGAAAGTGTAGTCGATGACGGCACAGGAAGAGCATCGCAAATTCCTGGGTACCGCATTGCAGGCAAAACCGGCACAGCCGAAAAAGCCAGTCGCGCTGGTGGCTACATCAGCGGAGCTAAAATCACCAGCTTCGTGGGTATCTTACCTGTAGAATCGCCCCGCTACGTCGTATTAGCATTGGTTGATAACCCAAAAGGAGAAAATGCCTATGGTAGTACTGTAGCCGCACCCATTGCTAAGTCAGTCATGGAAGCACTGATTACCATTGAACAGATTCCACCGAGTAAACCAGTGCCTCAAATACCCGCCAATCAAGCACCTGTCAGTCCACGTTGAGGACAAGGAGAGCGGGGAGACAAGGAAGCAAATTCTCCCTTGTCCCCCTTGTCCCCATCTTCCTCTGTGCGCCTCTAGACTGAAATATTTCATCAAGAAATTAATTTTTCTTTATCACCTGTGGGAGAGGTACTTAAATTTACTTAATGGAAATCTAAATAGTAGAGGTTGAAACAATTTCATGCCTGCCTTTACTAACCAAGTATTCCATGCACAGCAATTTAGTGATGTCTCCTCTCCCCGAGGTTGAAACAAACAGTAAGCAGATAAAAGAAAAAATAGATATAAACTACGAGCGTGCTGAGCAGCAATTTATAGAACTGCTTGCAACAGAGAATTTGGACAAACAACTAGATGCAGAACCTGCGTTAAACAGTGAGTTTGAACACGCACTCTCTGTGGCAATTCGTGATGCTTATGAAAATGGTGCTGGTGATGATGCAGCTCACCGCTTTGTCCAGCGCATACTATATCGCATCAATCGCTTAAATCTGTTTTGGTACGACGACCTACGCCACTACGTCAACGAGCGTTCTCCTTACTTGTATAAAGTGCGCGACCAAATTGAGACGGCTTGGCAAGACTGGGAACTCGCACAAATCGATGTCGCTGCATTGCAACAATTGGATGTTAAACAAGCTCTCATTGATCGTTGTGCTGAGGATTTAGATCCCCCTTTGTCGGCAGAAAGTCGCTACATCCGCGAGGAAATGAGCGAGGCTGGCTACCGTCACTTGCTAGCTATTGGCTCGTTTGACGGTTTAGTCGAAGGTAGTCGCCTTTCTCGCATTTTGGGTGGTGCTGCTAATCCAGTACAGTGTACTTTGGTGCGTGTCCTGCTGGAAGAATACGGCAACGGTCGTTTTTCTCGCAAGCACTCTACATTTTTTGCCCAAATGCTAGCTGAATTTGGGATGAACACCGAGCCAGAGGGGTACTTTGATTTAGTTCCTTGGGAAGTACTCGCTTGCGCTAATCATAACTTCCTACTGACTGAGTGCAAGCGCCATTTCCTGCGTTATAGCGGTGGATTGACCTATTTCGAGGTGGCGGGACCTGCGGCTTACAGAAACTATCTTGCTGCGGCGCAACGACTCGGACTATCTGACGCGGCGATGGGTTATTGGGAATTGCACATCCGGGAAGATGAACGCCACGGACGTTGGATGTTGGATGATGTGGCTTTGCCTTTAGCTCAAATGTACCCTGATGATGCATGGCAATTGGTGCTGGGGTACGACCAAGAAAAGCTGATGGGCGATCGCGCGGCTCTTGCTGTTGTGCAGTCGATACGTGAAGCAGAACAAGCCACATTAAGTTATTCATAATTCAAAGTTCACAATGGTAGACCAACAGCATTCGTAATTTTGCATTTCTAATCTACTGATAATTCACATAGCCATTTATTCCTTTAGTAACAGATAACTTGCTAAAGGAACCGTTTTTTTTTGACTTTTTAAAGGTAGCTGCTAGGGTGCGCACTACCCGCCTTTGTTCAAAAATATTGGAATTAATGATAACCAAATGAAAAACATCTTCTTTTGCCCTGATGAATCCAATTTTTACTCAAACTGCTTGGAAAATTTGGTTCTGAGAAATTGTCAAAAATCTGAATCTGTCGTCGAGTTTGGCTCAGGAGATGGCAGCCCTGTTATTAATTCATTACTCAGAAACAAGTTTGATGGTGTGATACATGGATTTGAATTAAATACTTCTGCTTGGAAAACCGCAAATTTAACAATAGACGAATATAATCTTGGTCATAAATACATAATTCATAATTCATGTTTGTTTGAGTCTTCTCAACCAGAAGCTGAGTATCTAGTTGCTAATCCTCCTTATCTCCCCGCCCCGGATAAGGAAATTTATATGCCATTGTTATTTGGTGGCATAGATGGCGCAACAGTTACCAACGAACTCTTATCCTTGGGGTATGACAATGTATTACTTTTAGTCTCCAGTTTTTCTAACCCAGAAAGTACAATTCATCATGCAATATCTAACGGTTACCGTGTGACAAATTTTATAGTTTTACCTTTAAAATTTGGTTACTATAGCTCCGAGCCAAAAGTTAAAAACCACATAGAGGAATTACGAAAAAACAAAATGGCTTTTTATTCTGGCGATTATTACTTTTTAGCTGGTGTTTTATTTCAACAGTCTCAAGATAAGAGCGTGGATTTATCTAATCAGTTAGCTCAAGTTATGACAAGTTTGTAAATTCACTCATCCCCCGGCTATAAAAACACGAATATCGCTCGTTTTTATAGCCAGGGGGAGATCGAAGTCCTGCGTCCTTTTGAGCAGTCGTTGCAATACGCTTGTTGGTAATTTCACCTTTATAGGCAGAGGGGAAGGGGGCTTTCTAGCGTTCTTGAGCAAGCCCTTTCCCTCTGTGTTGTCGATTGCAGAACATGGGTATGAAGCCCCGTCCTGGAAGGACGCTTGGACGCTTTGCGGAGTATAAGCTCCGTCTGGGGTCTCTCCCCCTTTCCCCCTTCTCCCCGGCTCCCCTGCCTCTTTTGACACCCTTATTGATGGAAAGCCTTATTTCTTAAGATTTTATACTCACTCAGTAAAAATATTTACAAAAATTGAAAGTTGTTTGAAAATTATTATATAAATTAATATAGGCTAGAAACAACACTCATAACTCAAACTCTACCTCAAACTAGATGTAAAATATTTAAGGCTTTTACAAAATGTCTTAAGTATGATTTATTACAATAAAATTTAAGTACTAGATCGGCAATGAGTGATCATTGGAGCTGGTTTTTAAGACAAGATGAGTGTAACTGCTTTAGCAGCAAGTAATCATATCTTTCAAAAACTCTCTTTGCGTCGCTCACTTCGTGTATCGGGTGTGCCTGCCATCAGCGATTATTTTTCGGTTGACAGAGTGGTAGATTGAGTCTTCCTGACTCGTTAAAAAGCATGACACTACACGATACTAATTAAGAAGAACGACCTGTTGTTGAGTTAAGAAGGTGCGTCTCCATGTTATTTGCTCTATCAAACCAGCTTTGCGAGGTTTACCAAAAAGAATGAACCCACAACCGCCACTGCCTAACAATGAAATAGCTAGGCTCAATGCACTTAGCCAGTATCAAATTCTCGACACTCCTGCCGAAAAAGTCTTCGACGATTTTACCTTCTTAGCTGCACAAATTTGTCGTACCCCAATTGCGATTATTAGCCTTGTTGATGGAAATCGGCAGTGGTTTAAATCGAAAGTGGGTTTAGCAGCACCTGAAACAAGCCGGGATCTCGCATTCTGCGCTTATACAATTTTGCAACAAAAGCCATTAGTCGTCAGGAATGCGTTGGCAGACTCTAGGTTTGCAAACAACGCTTTGGTACTCTCCGATCCCAACATTCGTTTTTACGCTGGCGCACCCCTGATTACACCGGAGGGATTTGCGCTTGGCTCATTATGCGTGATTGACATAGTACCCCGAGATTTGAGTCTCGAACAGATAGAAGGACTACGAGTATTGAGTGATCAGGTGATAGCACAATTTGAGTTGCGGCGTAATGCTATAGCTCTATCACGTACTATCATCGAACGACAGCAGGCGGCAGCACAGCTTCGTAGTCAGTACGATGTGGTCGAAGTGTTTTATCGTCGAGGAGAGGAAAATGCTCGAAAAGGAGATTACCAAGGAGCCATTGCAGAGTTTAACGAATTCCTGCGGCTCAATCCCAACGGTTTTAAGGCTTACTATCAGCGAGGGCTTGCCCGTCAAAAGCTAGGAGACTACAAAGGTGCAATGATAGACTTTGATATGTACCTGCAGTTTAATCCTAACGATGTCGAAGCTCGCACCAATCGGGGACTGATCCGCTTTGAACTTGGAGACTACAAGGGAGCGATCGCAGATTACAGCAGTAGTATGCAGATTAATCCTGGCTATACTATTCCTAATGACATTGCGTTTATCAACCCTGGGCTTGACAAAAGAGAAGCAATTGTGGACTACACCCACTCCTTAGGGCTTAATCCCAATTACGCTGAGACTGAGATCAATATCAGCCAGATTCATACTGAATCTGAGTTGGAAGATTATAACGGCGAAATTGAGAATAGCACCCAGTTTTTGCCCCTTAACTCTAACGATGGCGAAGTTTACGTTACCATAGAGAATGGTCAGTATGAGCTTGAAAATAGCACCCAATTGCAGCTAAATTCTGATAATGCCAAAGCATACATTAACCGGGGTAATGCCCGTTGCGAGTTGGAAGATTACAGTGGTGCAATTGAAGATTACACACAATCTTTAAGGATGAATCCTCAGGATGCACAAGCTTATATCAGCCGGGGTAATGCTTGCTTTATGGTCAAAGATTACATTGGTGCAATCAATGATTATACTCGTTATCTGCGGATGAATCCTAACGATGCCAAAGCTTATATTAGCCGAGGCAATGCTTACAGTGAGTTGGAAGATTACAGTAGTGCAATTGAAGATTACACTTGGTCTATAGACCTGAATTGCAACGATGGTGAAGCTTACATCAATCGAGCTAATGCTCGCTCTAAGGTAAAAGACTACAGCGGCGCAATTGAAGATTACACGGAGTTTCTGCGGATTCATCCCAACGATGCTAAAGCTTATATCAGCCGGGGTAATGCCCGCTCTAAACTAAAAGACTACAGCGGTGCAATTGAAGATTACAAAAAAGTGTGGTCAAAAGCAATTGAGCAGTTACCTAAACTATCGAGCGAGGACGGCTGATGAAAAATTACGTTTAGATATTTCATTTACCTGTGGAGTTTTTGACTCTTGGCTAGAGTTCTTGCAAAAATCTCTAATTTGATAATTTAAAATCAAAAATGCACAGAGATGGACACTAGATAAATAGTCTGTGTTTATCTGTAGTTTCATCTCTGAAAGTTGATTGTTATGTCATTGTTATTTATAGATACAGATTATTTAATTTCCACAGTTCAATTTATTGGTCGCATACCAAGTATCTATCGAAAGTGCCTGCGCTAAGCGCATAAATCGCGCATGCTTAGATTCCCGACAACTTTGGCGAAGTCGGGAATCTTGTTGTTCACGTAGCCGAAGGCAGCCCGTAGGGCTTATAATTTAGGATTGTTATAGACAAGGCTAGACTGACGGTAGCCTAATATCTGTCGCAAATAAACTTTGTAACCGATGGATTTGAGCGCCAATGAGGTAGAGTAAATCGCCTTTACCTAATAAACGAGCAGCGGCTGTTTGTTTTCCTCCCAAGATAATAGCTGAGTCTGCTTCACTGGCAGTTCGGAGTGCAACGCGTCCTGGTAAGTTAGAGCGTATAATTGGGGTAACAATACCTGCTTCAGGACGTTGGGTAGCAATAATGAGATGAATTCCAGCTGCTCTTGCCATTGCACCTAGCCGTTTAATGCTTTGTTCTAACGCTGTACGAGTTTCTTTTTCTGCCATGAAGTCGGCGTATTCATCGAAAATGCAGACAATGCGAGGTAAAGGTTGACGGGAACGTTGATTGTAAGTACTCAAATCAGCACACCCAGCTTTTTCAAATCGCTGATAGCGCGATTCCATTTGTGTCACTAATTGATCCATCAGTTCAATAGCGCGATCGCTATCTTTAACGACTGGCGAATACAACCACCGCATTCGCTCAAATTCGGGAAAGGTAACTCGTTTGGGATCAACTAAGGCAATCTGTAGATGTTGCGGCGAATGACGAACGAGTAGACTTAGAAGGAGCGATCGCAAAAACTCACTCTTACCACTTCCAGTCGTACCCCCAACCAAAAAGTGACAGGTATTTGGATCGGACAAATCAGCTTCTACCAACTGTCCCTCTAAATTCACCCCAATCGCAATTTTTACAGGTGCTGTCGCAGGTAAAATTTGCGACTTTATATAATCCTCAAATCTAGCAACTTGTCTATCTGGACGAGGTAAATCAACACTCACATATCCAGCCTGAGGAGAAATCAGAGGCGGGTTTGCTAAGCCCAACTGCACTTGCAAATCAGCTGATAACTTCAGCAGAGAGTTCACTTTAACACCAAGCTGGGGTTTGAGCTTCACCCGGATAAAAGCTGGACCAACAGCCGCCCCGTGGTAATCTACACCAATACCAAAAGATTGCAACGTGGCAACCAATTCTTCACCTATGGCATCAGCATCGGTTGATCCCTGATTATGTTTTGTAGATGTCTCCCCCCTTTTTAAGGGGGGTTGGGGGGATCAAGCCTTGCATCAACAAAATAAGTCTGACACTTTTGCTGCTGTGGACAAATTTCGCACAGATAAGGCTGGGTTGTAGGTGGTGGGGGATTGGGATTTGGTGGTTCCCAACTCAGCCATTGCTGCATCTGTTGTAACTTATAGGGAATCAGGTGATGCACCGTATTCTCTAGCTGTTCCCAGGTATACTGATACTCTTTGAACTCTGGCAAAACACAGTAAACTGCTGAGTCAACAGCTACTTTTTTCTTTTGCCACAGCATATAACTATAAAGCGCAACTTGGGCTAATTGCGCTGATGCATCAGCAGGCTGATAAGTTTTAAATTCCACCACACATAGGCGCTTGAGTTCAAAGTTGTAGACTAAGCAATCAAATTCCCCTCCTACCCGTTGCCGCGTTCCATCTGGGAGATTAAAGTAATACTCAAGAGTGCGTTCTTCTGTGATAAAAGTCTTACGAATAACTGTTTCTGCATCGCAATAGCGGCGATTAACTATCAGCAATTCAGCAAAGCGTTTGATGAGTCGTTGTAATCCTTGCCATACTTGCAGCAGTGCTTGTGCTTGGTTAGCATCTTTTTTAACAACTTGTTGCAAGTAAGGATAGAACTTTACTTCATAAAAAAGCTGTTGCATACCAGAGGCAATTTCCTCTACCTGCAATTGGGCAGCAGATGGTTTAAACAAATCTTGAAATCCTGGTTCATGAGTAGCTAAACTCACGATTTCATCAGCTAATTTATGGAATGCTTTACCAATTCCAATAGCGGTATTCTGTGGTAAAAATAAGGTATTTCCACCGAAACGCTGATTTAAATAAAAAAGGCGCGGGCACTCAAAGGCAACTCTGACTTTAGTAGCATTTGAAGATGAATTTTCAGATTTTTCTGTTGACTTTTTTGAACCATTAGATACCATATCAAAAATATTATTTATAATATTAGGATTAGAATTTTCTAATAAGCGGCGATGCACAGCAGCCAGATAAACTGTATCCATTGCGGCATATTGTAGCTGCTTTTGACTAAGAGGGCGTTTTCCCCAGTCGCTTCCTTGTTCTTCTTTATCTACATTGGAAAATCCACAGAGTTCTGCTGCTAATGTTTTAAGTTGCAGGTTGGATACTTGCAAAACTTCGCGGGTAATCTTTCTGGCTAGCTTCAGCGTACAGGTAACATTTTGTGCTATCTGTCCACCCAGGTATTTCAAATCAAAGCTGGCGTTGTGGAATACCTTTTGTATATTAGGATTAACCATGATTTGGTTAATAAAATATGCTGCTAAATCAGGTTTATCTAACACATCGAGAATGAAAACAGATTCACCCGCCGAATCTGTGGGGTTAGCCAACACCTGAATGAGCGATAATTTGGGATACGAAGTATTCCAATCAGCGATTTCTGTATCTAGCCAAAGCGTTTTAGCACAGGCGAATTTGGCGATTTGCGCTCGCATTTCAGTAGCTTCTGTCAGGTATTGCATTTGCTAAGATGTCAGAATTCAGTTTAGATGTTACCTTTTAGGTACTAAACAAATTAATTGGGCTTCTGGTTTGGCTGTGGGGTCAAGAATTTGAATTTGCTTTTCCTGACACAACTGTTGAATCAATTGAGTGATTTGAGATTGACTCAGCATAGGAAACTGATTACGAGCATTTTGGATAAGTATCTCTCGCCCCATAAACTGCTGAGTTGTAACTAAATCTAAGACAAATTCTTTAGCTTCCATCTCTTCCTTGGTTAGCTTGACTTGCTTAACTGCAGTAACTAGTTTTAATTGCTGATTGTGAGAGGCTTGCCTACCATTTGTTTTACCATTGCCATCTTTACTATTATTTATCTCATCAGTATTCTTAATTATCCCCAAATTCTTTAACAAAGAACAATCATCGAACACCTTGGAGTCACGGACGAGAGCTTGTAAACCCTTTAATCCAAAAGTTTTTCCTCCAATAACCAAGTCTCCCTCACGAGCATCCTTAACCAAGCTGTGATAGGTAGCTAGGTAGTGAACAGAGTTGATATCTGGCGTGATGCGACTATGGGGAGAACCTCTGAAGATTTTCGTAAAAAGTTCATAACCTTTATTCTTTTGATTACCCAATAATTCCGCCCGTATTAGACGCAAAGTTAAAGACGAATTTTTATCAACTGCATTTTGGCAGGCTTTCATAACATGGAAGAAAGTATTCATGTTTTGGTCTTCCGTCCAGACTAGCCCTAACTTTTCAGGTTTACCTGGTAACTTATAGCCGAGTGAATAACTAGCAAACTGTGTTTTGGTAAACAGAGGAGTCTTAATTTCTTCTACGTCTAAAGCAGCTAAAGCTTCTTGTAGCATCTGAATAAGTTCTGGAGAAGATAAGTGGCGAATTCGTGTAATTCGCTGCTGAACTTTGGTAAAATCATCACGCCATTTCAACTTAAAGATTTCTAGCGCTCGTGGTGGCTCTATTACATCACCAGACCATATAAACTCACCCTTTTTACCACCAGCCAACCATTCTTTGTACTTTTGAAATATCTCTCTCCCTAAAATGATTGCATCTCTAGGGTCAGTTTTTTTACCAGGGAATTCAACTTCTAGATATTCACGTTTGAAAGGGTAAATCGCAGAATTAGGTAGAGGATTAGCTTGACGGTGTAACGAGTAAAGACGAGATGCCAAAAGTAATTCTGCTTGGTCTAAATTAATAAGCCCTAGAGAGACTATTCGGTCTACACTAGATTTGTCGGTCTGGTCTATTCTGCTCTCGTACTGCTTCCAAATATCAGTGTTGATACTGATGATGACTAAAAAGTTCTTGTCCTCGTTGTGAATTTTGGCATTTATATCGAACAAGGTTTGCAGATCGATGGTTCTGTCTGGAAGACGAGCTATGTTGTTTAGCTGATCGAAACACAGCACGATTGGTTTGGTCTCAGCAGCAATTCTGCCGAAATTAGCCAATATCTCCCGTGCTGCTTCTTCTGTATCAATAGAGTTTTTCACTCGTAAAGCTTGCAGAGACTCTTCACTTAAGTCATCTCCTCGCAACCACTCACAAGCTAAGGGATATAGTTCTGAATTAGTAAGATCGTGCAGTACTCCAAAAAAAATGTCGGCATTATAGATACTTGCTTGCTTGTATATGACCTTGAGCTTGTCGATAAATTTCCGGCGATCGCTTCGCAGCAAGTCAAAAATATCATCCTTGAGAATGCGTTGTTTTATACTGCGTTGCTTGATGGCAGATAACACACTCTCAAGCCAAAGCAGCAACTGAGAATCTTGTTGTCCCTCTGGAACTTGTACCAAGCTATCGACTGTGTAGCGCAAAATATGCCGCCAGATGTAGTCACTCTGAGGAAATGGATGGATATAGGCAAAAAAAGCTTTATGATTGAACGTCTTCTTGAGCCTCCCCAACAGATAAGTTTTGCCAGAACCACCATCACCGTCAAGTATCACAGTTCGCGTACGATGGTCTTTAGCAACTTGATCGAGTGTTGCTTGTATGGTGGCGATCGCTTCTTGATGGATAGAGTCAACCCTGGGTTCTGGGTGTTGCTGTTTGTGCCAAAAGTTGACAGAACGAAAGTTATCGAAGGGGTTGGTACTTCTCAGAATAATTTCATCTATGGATGCCATAAGGCTGCTCTTTAATTAACGGTAACTTTAAGAAAAAACAGAGGACTACCTGAACGCTGGCTAATACCAGCATTGACTTGCTCTGCGGTGTATTGTTGAGCGTGTACAAGCGCCCTCAACTCAATTTGGTCGCTCGCTTGCAGACGATACAGTGCCTTATCTAATTCTTCCCGTGACAATGGGGGTTGTAACTTTTGCCGCAGATGGAAGATTGGCAAATAATTGTCAGTACCTAGCTCCTGATCCAATCTCCGGATAGTTTGTAAAATTTCTTCGTCAGTGAGGTTGATAATTGTTACAGCAGCCGACTCTTGCTTGGTAGGCGCTGAAGTAGCTACTTCCTCTGGCTTACCATGTAGAGATTTCCGCAAAAAGCGCAGGTAATTATTCAGCAGATCGAAGCTGATGTTTGCGGCTCCCTTGGGGCTGTAGTCATCCCGCAAATACTCAATTCCGCGTTCGGTAAGCCATACCTCAGCTTTAGTCTTCTTAATCTTGATATCAGCTTCAATCAATCCCTTTTCATAAAAGCTTTGCAAGATGGCGTCTCGTTCCCCAGACTTCACGGATTTGACATTGATTTTGCTTGGCATGATTTTTCCTGAAGCCTTGCTGATACTCTCCAGTACCTTCAATTCATTAGGCTTAAGCGGCAACTGATCTGTGTCAGCTTTTAGTAAGGCTTGAGCAGGCGGTAAAATCTTAACTGCGGCAATCTCGCGGGAAAAGTCTACCAGTTCGCGATCGCCTAAATTTTGACAAATTTTATTTCTACCTTTAAAACTCTTAAAACCACTAGCAGTAAGGCTTGAACGATAATTCTCACATCCTAGTAATTTTAATAGGAACTTTAATTCATTGGTATCCATGCGGGTATTGTTGCCTAAATATTAAGTCAGCACCACTCTAGCTCGAACTGCAATAATTTACACTTCTTTTTATCCTACCTAGATTTAGTGTGTTCAGGCAGCGTAAATGTTCCTAAAGAAACATAAAGTTTAGATGTTGGATTTCGTGCATTAAGCCAACCTACCCTCTTTCTCCGCGCCTTTGCACGGCAGTCTCGTTAATCCCTCTTTTGTCATTGTGGGGTGAAACCTTTGGCAGAATATTAACAACGCAACAACTCAGCAAGATAATTATGAATGGCTGGAAAGTGTAACAACCCAAACTACAACCAAATGACCGCTTACGTACCTAAAAGCATATTTTGTAAAATTTAAAATATTATGTCCTGCCAAAGAACTAGATCAAATTGATACCGTTTCTCTATGAAGATGCGCCTAATTAGTAATGAGTAATTAAGGTTGTGCCTCAGATTCTGTCCTTGGGAATCTTATCGAAAATTGCGCCCATCTACCGAAGCAGAGATGGCATTGATTGTTGAATGAAGGCAACAATGCCTTCAGCAATTAACTGCACCGCAATTGCCAAAATCAAGAAGCCCAAAACGCGGTTCATTGCACCAATGCCATTTCGTCCCATTGCTCGAATGAGAGGCTCTCCCAACACGAGAAACAAGTAGAGCGATAAACCAAAGGCAGCAATTCCCACTAAACAACCAGCATATGCAAGCCATTCGTTTGCCCGTTCAGATAAACTAATCACCACACCAATCGCTCCCGGTCCACTGATCAACGGAACTGCCATTGGGGTGAAAGAAATATCATCCTTATCAACCGCTTCTTGATGTTCTGACTCTGTCAATCGTTGCCGAGCAGTGACCATTTCCCAAGCAGTATGAGCAACGATTAACCCGCCTGCAATTTGGAGAATCCCCAAAGAAATTCCGAAGAAGGACAAAATCAGTTTTCCTGCTAGCAAAAAAGTGACCAACACCAGAACTACATTGATGGAGGTCTGCCGCGCTTGTTTGAGACGGTAAGGCTTGGTATCGTCTGCCGTCATGGTGTAAAAAATCGGCACCGCTCCAATCGGATTGGCGATTGGGAACAGCGCGACAAACATTCCAATGGTGTATGAAAAAAGTTGTTGCCACATCAAATAATCTTACCAAAACTTTGCGGGAGCGTGAAAGCCCTGGAGGAGCAGCAACGTAGTTGCGTACTCCGTGCTTCAGCCCAGGGATGAAACGCGACGGGCGCAGGTTTTAACCTGCTGTCTCTCTTTCTTTTTCAAGCACTAGACTATCAATCCACTCTTCAATCAAAGCAGTAATAGTCCTATCTTTCTGAGCAGCATATAAATAGAGCTTATTTCTTCTACGTTCAGACAAGCGTATTGTTAATGTCTTTCCTTTCATAATGCACATACTTTGTTAGTATTTTAATGTTATCATATGCAAAGGAGGTGAAAACAGATGTATGGATGCCAGCAAAATCTAATCAATCCAAATGAAGAGTTAAAAGCGATACTTGAGTTTATTTGCTCAGAATCGCACAAGTTAACTAATTGTGGCATCTACTATGCTCGTCAGCTATATTTCAAAACTGGCAAATTAATTGGCAAGTACGATTTAGAGAAGGAATACAAGACCAACAAACATTATCAAGTACTCCATTCTCAAGCAGCACAACAGATATTAAGGTCTGTTTCTGAGTCTTTTAAGTCTTTCAAAGAGCTAGATAAGAAGTACAGTAAAGGTGAATTGCACTTTCAACCAAAGCTACCTAAGTACCGTAAAAGCAATGGCTATGCATTGGTAACATACCCAAAGCAGGCATTAAAGCTTGTGGGTGATAGTATCAAAATTCCACTAGGCAACACTATTAAGCGATGGTTTAAGCTTAATAGCTTTATAATTCCAATGCCTTCTAATTTGCAGTTTGCAGATATCAAGGAATTACGAATACTCCCAAGAAACCAATGTTTTTATGCTGAGTTTGTTTATGAGCAAGAGTCAGCACCCGATTTAAACCTAAATCCTCAATATGCTTTAGCTATTGACCCTGGTATAAACAATTGGTTAAGTTGTGTTTCCAATGTTGGAACTAGTTTCATTGTTGATGGACGCAAAGTGAAAAGCCTCAACCAGTGGTACAACAAACGTGTTAGTACTTTAAAGGAAGGCAAGCCACAAGGCTACTGGGATGAGCAATTAGCCCACATCACAGAAAAGCGTAATCGACAGATGCGGGATGCGGTAAACAAAGCTGCTAGGTTAATTGTTGACCACTGCATTGAACATCAAATTGGTACTGTTGTTTTTGGTTGGAATCAAGGACAACGACAAGAAGCACAACTTGGTAGAACAACTCAATCTTTTGTGCAGATACCTACTGCCAAACTAAAGGAGCGAGTTAAACAACTGTGCGAATACTACGGTATCAAGTTTGTTGAAACTGAAGAATCCTACACCAGCAAGGCTAGTTTTTTGGATGATGATTCTCTACCAAAATACGGTGAAAAACCCGAAACGTGGAAACCATCAGGAAAACGAGTTAGACGCGGAATGTATCGCACTGGAACAGGTAAGCTCATCAACGCTGATTTGAATGGAGCCGCAAATATAATGCGGAAAGTAGAGACACAATTAGGTTTAAGCCTAGTCAAGGTCTGTAGGCAAGTTTTGACCCTTGCTACCAGATTTCGTATCTGGGAAACTAAAACTAAAAAGCGGAAGGGAGCGGCTTCAGCCCTCCCTGTAGCAACAGTTTAGAATCCCCGTGTCTTTAGATCGGGGAGAGGTCAAGGGGTTTGCGATTCTCTATTTCTTTGATTTGTTTGGAATTTAGAGCGATCGCCAAGGTGAAAGCGGTTTTGCTTGGTCTTGGTTAGGTGCAGCAATGCAGGCAACAAACCTGCCTTATGGTGTGGTTTGCGCTCCAGGACAGCGCTACCATCCTGCCATCATTACCCAAGCTGCCGCTACCCTTGCGGAAATGTTCCCTAACCGCTTCTGGGTAGCATAAAGTATAAATACTTGCTTGATAAGAAAATATAATAATATATATTTCTGATAATTTTCAATTGAAGTGATAGTAAAGAAAAGAAAATATATTGAAAAAAATATATCAGATGAAAGCGAGAAAAATCAATGACTCGCTTGCGGAAAAATCAATATAAATTTATAATCCTATTTCCGCTTGCGCGATAACTTAGATAAGACAGTGCTATCACAATCAACTGCCGCATCAACTAATGCCTGCAATACCTTGGGGTCTTCTGCTGATAGTGCTGCACCACAATCAAAGACAAAATCATTTTTACGTTTTAACTATTACTACCAACCAAGGAAGTCATTGATCACATTAACTGAAGAACTGACTCTGAGTGACGTCTTGGAGCAAGTTCAGGCAATCTTCCAGGGATCGAGCAGTTATCAGCTTTTTTAATTGCGATAACTTGATCGCTGTAAAAGCCTTGCGCTCTTTGGTTTTCATGGTGCTATTCCTTTGCTCCTATAATCAAATTATCGTTTTTAATTGCTACTGTAACTATTTTTTCCCAACTATAAATAAATCAGCTAAAAACCCCCTGTAGTTGTGGTTTTGGGGAGATTTGTTTTGGTCTACTCATGTTTATTAAAGAGGTTTTCTTACTTCAGATAGACTAAAATCGTCTCGACTGATTGATATTATGTGAACAGGTAAAAGGACGCACTCATTCAGTTTTGCTTGAAGAGGAAGTGTAATTTTCGCTTGATGACGAAAACAGGCAGAGTTACTGATTGGATTTTCAGTGCGCTTAACAAAACATGTTGTTAATGGAGGAAATTTATGAATATTCTTGCTTGGATCATCTTAGGTGTGATTGCAGGTGCGATCGCGAAAATGATTTATCCCGGGCATCAGGGGGGCAGTATTCTGGGAACACTGATCCTAGGAATTGTTGGTGCCTTCATTGGTGGAAGCGTGTACACCTTGCTGACCACAGGAACGTTAGCCTTGACCTCAGCAGGATTGAGCATCGGGGGCATTATCGTCTCGGTTATTGGAGCCATGATTGGTCTGTGGCTTTACTACACGTTTACCCGCAGAGCCTACTAAACCAATAGCCTCTGTTGAGAGGCTGATAGATAAGTCTTGAAGCATAGAACAGGTAAAGCTGCTACTTAGCAGAGGCTTTTTGCTATACACATAATTGTGCAGAGAATCCCATTATTCTCTTTTCTGATTGTTCCCGTTACGATTGCGATGACATCATCAATTCCCGTCGCTGCTCAGGATGAACGAGTCACCGAACCTAATTTCTTGCCATAGGAGATACCCGAAGGGTAAGAACATCTGAGGCAATAAGAACTCATTTCTTCAATGTCGTTCCTTTGATGATTTCGTCGAACCATTCGAGTTATCATTTTGCGACTGATTTTTCAGCCAAGCGGTCAAAACTTCAGAAAGTTGAGACAAAGACTTTTCTAACGTAGGTGAAAGTTCCAAAGGAAGACTTCCTGACTGCAAATGGAGGGAGCGTTGCGGAAAGGGAATCTGAACATGACGATGCCGCAAAACTTCTTCAATTTGAAAGTAGAGGTCGCTCTTGATTTGAAACTGCTTGCGAGGTTGTGAGATCCAAACTAATAACTGAAAATTTAAAGAATCTTCACCAAAGGCTTTAAACCAAACTTTCGGTGCTGGTTTTTTTAAGACATCAGGATTATCTTTTGCCGCCTCTAGTAGGGCAGAACGCACGGTACTCAAACTTGAACCATAAGCTACACGCACGGGTAATACTAGCCGAGACACAGGGCTACGATGGCTCCAAGTGACCACCTCCTTATCTAATAAACGAGAATTTGGCACAATCACCGTTATGTCATCTAAAGTACGGATGTGAGTGCTGCGGGCAGTTAATCGCTCCACCGTTCCCATAAACTCCCCAATTTGCAGAAAGTCCCCGATTTCGATAGAGCGCTCAAAGGTGATGACTAAACCACTCACCAATTCCTTAGCAATTCCCTGCAAGCCAAACCCAATTGCCACACCCAAAACACTCGCTACTATTGCCAGGGAACTGATGTCCAAGCCCCAAATTTGCAACAGAACGACTGTACCGATAAATATTAAACTATAGTTGATGATAACTGCTATCGATTCTTGAACACCTCGGCTAACACTAGTAATGCGTAATATACGCGATCGCAACAAATTCGTAACTGCTCCTGCAACAGCCACTAATCCAAAAAATAGGGCAATTAAGATAATGATATTGATGACTGAATAAGACTTTTCCCCTAGAGAAATGACTGGTGATGTCAGACTCATCCAAAGAATATTAGCAATGCGCTGACTCCACTCCCGCGTTAACGGAAATAAGTCTGTAATGTAAATAACCGTTCCTAACCATAATCCGGCACGCACTAAGGAGAGCGTCAATTGTAGAAATAATTCAATACCCTTAGGTTGCGCTCCTGTATCAGGGTCATTCGCTTCCCTAGGAACGAGTCTACGTAGCCAAGAACGCCAAATCCGAGCCAAAACTAGATGGAGAGCAACTGCACCCAACACGGATAAAACTGCAAATAATATCGCCCTCCACAGATAACCTAACCTTCGTTCTTCTTGACCTTGCGAAATAGCCTCAGTGATTTGTTGCACCCAGATTTGAGCCTGTTCCTGCTTTGTTCTACCAGGAGGAGTGTCTTGTTGGGTTACCGTTAGCAAGTGACGACCATTTACCTGAATTACAGGTAATTCATTACTTTCTAGAATCTCCACCTTTGCTGGTTCAGTCGAGCGGACTGCCGCCTTTAAAATCAATTTGGCATCAGCCGCACGATTTTCAGCACTAAATTGCCCAGATTCACTGACTTTAAATAGCGGACGACCATCCAGTGTAATCACAGATGTCGGTCGCCCTTGGGCTTGTACTGACATTTGACTCGTTGAAAACCATGTCAGTACAACCATTAAAGCAATGGCATAAATGATGATAATGCGAAAGCGACGAAAGCGACTCATAAAAACCTCGCGGGAGTTTGGAAACCAAGTCTTCTTATTCCAATTTGCGAGCATTACCGTTACCTTCTGCTTTCGCATTGTCTCTCTGTGCTGGCATATCGGCAAGCTTCCTAAGAGCATCACTGATTCTTATTGGTTTTGGCACTTTACCCGATCCTGCGGGCCATCCTTCACGCTGACGCGAGCGATTCCCATCTGTTTCTTCTGTCTGATCGTGGAACAAAACTTGCGTGGTTGGGAAAGGCAAGTCAATGCCGTTGGCTGTCAGCTTATTTTTGATAGCAGTCAGAACCTGATCGCGTGAGTCGAGACTATCTGCCCGTCGCGGGGGAGCAATCCACCACCGGGCGCGGATATTGACTGTACTTTCAGCAAGTTCCATCACCAATACATCAGGAGCAGGATCTTTCAAGACCATATCTACACTATGCATTGCTTGGAGAATCAACTCCTTCGCCTGTTCAATGTCGTCACCGTAACCAATGCCAACATCATACTCCAAGCGGCGGTTCTCAAAGGCAGTATTCACAGTCACCGAATTTGTAAATAGTTCCGCATTGGGAATTACGATGCGGCGACCATCGTATGTTCTGATTGTTGTAGCACGTGTCTGAATGTTTTCTACCGTTCCCTCAAAGGTTTTAAAGATAATTTGGTCATCGATTTGGAACGGTTCAGTTAAAAGAATCAGGATACCAGCCAAAAAGTTTTGCAAAATGTCACGGAAGGCAAAACCAATTGCTACACCACTGATACCTAAGAGTTGAACTAAATCTCCTGCTTGGAATGTTGGAAGGACAATCGATAAAGCTACGAATAAACCTAATAAGATGATAGCCCCCTGCGCTAAACGTCCGAGAATCAGCCCCAAATTACGTGCATGGCGGTACCTCCGAGTTAGGCGTCTGACAGCAAACCGAACTATCCTACCCGCGAACCAAAATAACGCAAAGACGACCAATGCCAATACAATATTAGGCAGCATGATGATGAAACTATCAAGCATTTTCTGAAGTTTTACCCATACTGCTGATACTGATTCCTGAAAATTCATTACACCTTTTTCCTAGGGAGATGGTGCTTATATTAATAGAAAATTTTAAAAATAATTTCTGCCTAAGGTCAGTCATATATTGCAGCAATACATAATTTTTTCTAACGCAGTATAACTTTTATCCAGTTTGTTATGACATGATCTGCTTTGGCTCTTGTGAAGAAAATTCAATCATTTTAATGTTCTAACTATGGGTAGATGAAGAAAATTTAAAACCATGAATAAATACCCAGAAAACAACAAGAGTTTTTGAGGGAATCCATAGAGGGGTTGCAACATAATCCCTCAATTTTCGTCTACAGCCTTTTTCGTGAATGAGGGATAGTATTTTGCTAAACATCAATAAGATTCGCCATTATTTCAATAATTTAAAAAACAAAAGAGTTGCGCCGCATGAAATAGAGGAAATACGAAGCGGACTCTTAGAAGAATCAACTATAGATATAAATTATCTCGTGTTGATTTTCGGCTCCTGTGTCATTGCCACCTTAGGATTACTTTCTAATAGTGTCGCTGTCATTATCGGTGCTATGATAGTTGCTCCTTTGATGTTACCAATTCGAGGGTTAGCATTTGGAGCTTTAGAAGGCAATGTTGTTCTCTTCCGCAAAGGTTTAAGTGCAATTGTAGTAGGAACAGCCTTGGCAATCACTTTAGCTTTGTTAGTTGGTTATTTTGTAGGGCTTCCAGAATTTGGCAGCGAAATTATTAGCCGTTCTAAACCTAATTTACTAGACTTAGGAATTGCAGTGGCAGCTGGAGGAATTAGTGGTTTTGCTAAAGTTAAGCCAAAAATTTCTGGTTCTCTGGCTGGTACTGCCATTGCTGTTGCTCTTATGCCACCGATATGTGTTGTGGGTTTGGGTTTATCACAAGCAAATTGGTCGCTCAGTATTGGTGCAACCCTACTTTATCTGACAAATTTGCTGGGAATTACCCTTTCTTGTATGCTGACTTTTTTGCTCACCGGTTGTACTCCACTGCACCGTGCGCGTAAAGCTCTAGGTTGGACACTAGCATTTACAGCGGTACTTCTCATTCCTTTAGGAGTTAGCTTTTTCCAGCTGGTTAGACAAGCCCGGCTTGAAGCCAGTCTAAAAAGAGCTCTAGTGAATCGAACTATTACCTTTCAACGAGTGATATTACTAGATAGTGATGTGAATTGGTTAACCAATCCGCCGGAAGTCCGTTTGAATGTTCGCACTAGGGAACCTGTCACACCAAGACAAGTGATGCTTTTAGAAGAATTTTTAAAAAAAGAAATGGATCAGCCGTTCACTTTGATTTTTCAAGTTGGTCAAATAGAGGAAGTTAGGCGCGAAACCCCGGATAATTCCCAATTGAAGTAGATGTCTGAAAATTACACTTAGCCATTCTTAACTATAGTAGGTTGTGTAAAGCGTTTCTTAATCCAATCTTCTATAAAAGATGTTTACTTATGAAAAATATTTTTATGAAGACATTCACTTTTTGTTAACTTTTATAAGTATCTAATTTGTTCTATGCCCCAAGGTACATGATTTATTTTTGATTTTAAAGACTTGATCTAGAAGTGAGCGATCGCCGTATGTCCCTCACCGTGGGCACGCCTGCGGCGTAAGTCCTGCGGACACGCACTCGCGTTCGGACAGTGCGCTGCGCGCGTTCGCGTAGCGTGCCCTTTGGGCATTGGCAGGAAGTGCCCCCCATAGGCTCGGCTCGCTTTGGGAGCCGAGCCCTTGCGGGCGATCGCACCCGATGGTTTGCTATTATTTATAGACGATACCAACGGCGTAATTTACCAAGTGCCATATAAGTGTCATATATCGGTGAAAGTAAATAGCACAAAACGCGGCGGAAACCATGATACGTATCTGACGCGCAGAGGTTGAGATATTCTCCGTGTCCTCCTTGCTGTCACTTTCTATTCACATTTATCGTCGATACTCGAAATAGAAAACAATTGGTCACTCCTTGAGAGTCAAAAGCCTAGAGTGATTAAAGTTAGCTCTTGGCTCTTGACTCTTTATTAGCTTTAATAATGTACGTACAAAAGCTTATTGCCAATAGGGAGTTTTTATTATGGTTGGACTGATTTGGACTTGGCTAGTCACTGCTGTCAGTTTTTTGATTATTGCTAGATTGCCAATTGGAGTGCAAATTGACGGTTTTGGCAAAGCATTGATTTCTGCTGCAGTTTTCGGAATTTTGAATGCTATCCTGCTTCCCATTTTGACCTTTTTTACCTTTCCCTTTATTCTCGTTACCTTGGGTTTATTCTTCTTTATTTTGAATGCAATCATCTTTGCTTTAGCTGCGTATTTAGTACCAGGATTTAGCTTAAGGTGGGGGATTTGGAGCGCTCTAATTGGTTCAATTGCTTTGGCAATTATTAACTCTATCCTCTTGAGACTTGTGGCACCAATTGCTTAATCAACAAAGAACAGAGAAGCATTCCTGGATGCCTAATGATAAAAAGCATAAGATTTGTAGACAATATTCCTTTGGAAGTTAGAGTTCATGAGAAAGTTTTTGCGACAACAAATCAGCTATTTACTAATGGGAACTGCTGTGTTTATCCTGTTAGCTTCTTGTCAACCAACACCAGTAGCAGAGTCACCATCTCCCGCAGAGACTTCCACAGCGACACCTGTAGTAACACAAACCCCCGCTACTTCTTCCCCCATAGCCTATCCTGACAAGGACTTGAGTGCTTCCCCCGCACAGCTACCACCATTGCCATATGACTATGGCGCACTAGGAAAAGCGATTGATGCAGAAACGATGAAACTGCATCATGATAGGCATCATGCAGCATATGTCAACAACCTCAACGAGGCTTTGAAAGAGCATCCTGAGTTGCAGAACAGAAGCGTTGAAGCTTTGCTGCGCGACTTGAACAGTGTACCTGAAGACATTCGGACAACGGTACGCAACAACGGTGGCGGGCACCTTAACCACACGATTTTCTGGCAAATTATGAGTCCTCAAGGTGGCGGACAACCAACGGGAACGATAGCTACAGAAATCAATCAGACCTTCGGTAGTTTTGATGCATTTAAGAAACAGTTTGATGAAGCGGGAGGCGATCGTTTCGGTAGTGGTTGGGTTTGGTTAGTGCGTAGCCCCCAAGGACAACTGCAAATCACAACGACACCAAATCAAGACAGCCCAATTATGGAAGGTTTGTATCCAATTATGGGTAATGACGTGTGGGAACACGCATATTACCTTAGATACCAGAACCGCCGTGCTGAGTATTTAGAGAATTGGTGGAATGTTGTCAACTGGTCGGAAGTCAACAAGAGAGCGCAAGTTTCATCACAACGGCAAAGTTAGGAGGTACGCCCTAGTGAGAAGTTTGTTGATAAAAAATCCTGTGGTCATAGGGGCATCTTGGATAGGGGCGTATCTTGTTATTATCCTTTTCCCCCTACTGATTCTGCTTTTCTACCCTCCCACGCCGAATGAACAACGAAGCTTTTGGCTAGAATTTTCCGTCGCCCTTGGGTTCATCGGTCTGGCAATGATGGCAATGCAGTTTGCCTTAACTGCTCGCATCAACCGTGTAGAAGCCTCATACGGAATTGACCTAATTCTTCAATTTCACCGCTACACCTCGATAGTGGCATTCTTCTTCATCATTGCCCACCCGGTAATTTTGTTTATCGATAACCCACAAACGCTGCAACTATTAAATTTCTTACAAGCGCCGTGGAGAGCCAGGGCAGCAGTTATAGCAACCTTGGCGTTGGTGTTGTTAATTGTGACTTCCATCTGGCGCAAGCAGCTTAATATTCCCTACGAGCCTTGGCGCACAGCTCATGGTATCTTTGCAGTGATTGCCGTCGCCTTTGGTTTAGGGCATGCCTTGGGTGTAAGTAACTACCTGGGACTGTTTTGGAAAGGAGTAATATGGACTGGAATTGCAGTAGCTGCATTCTGGTTGTTGATTTATGTCCGCCTCATTAAGCCCTGGTTCATGTTGAAAAAACCTTATTTGGTGGAAACAGTCGTTCCTCAACGAGGAGATGTCTGGAATTTGGTTTTGCGTCCCAGAGGTCATGAAGGAATGCGTTTTCAACCTGGTCAATTTGCTTGGATCACTTTGCAAATCTCACCGTTCCGAATGCGAGAACACCCCTTTTCTATAGCTTCGAGTGCTGAACATCCCGAAAGTATCGAGTTTGGCATTAAGGCTGTGGGAGACTTTACAAACACAATCAAAGATGTCAAACCCGGCACCAAAGCTTACCTCGACGGTCCTTATGGAGTTTTTACCACAGACCGCTATGAAAATACGGCGGGATTTGTCTTCATTGCTGGAGGTATCGGCATTACACCAATTTTGAGTATGCTCGTTACCTTAGCTGAACGCAACGACGAACGCCCCCTATTGTTGATTTATGCAAGTAAAACTTGGGAAGATGTAACCTATCGCGAACAACTCGAAGCCCTCAAGGACAAATTAGACCTGACAATTGTCCACGTTCTTAGAAAACCACCAGAAGATTGGTCAGGGGAGACAGGGTACGTCGATAAGGAACTACTGCAACGGTATATCCCCAAGCGTCCTGCAACCCGTAATTATTTTATATGTGCTGCACCTAAAATGATGGATGCTGTAGAGGTTGCTTTGCACGAGTTGGGCGCCCCTGTAACCAACGTTCACATGGAACACTACAACCTTGTTTAACTTACTTGTTTAACTTAATTTATGCGTTTGTGCCGCTTTGGGAAATTTGCCTTGGTAGTCGTTGCTTCTTAAAAAAAACAGTTTATCCCATTAGGATATTGCTATATGCGATACAGCATCATGCTTCAACTTGTGGCAATCATCACCTTAATTTTTCTTGGTAACGCCGCACTCTTTGCCTGGTTGCAATACCGTCCTGCTCCCAATGAAAACAATCCACAAAGCAGTATATCATATATCTCTATTTGTTGATTTTTTATAGCGATTAATTATTCCCTTTGAGCAACGCTGGAGTGATTTGGTGGGATATATGCC
The DNA here is from genome assembly GCF_036697665.2 of Scytonema sp. PRP1. NCBI lineage: Bacteria > Bacillati > Cyanobacteriota > Cyanophyceae > Nostocales > Scytonemataceae > Scytonema > Scytonema sp. PRP1. The sequence goes on from NZ_JBAHYJ020000059.1 coordinate 232,318, forward strand.
CATGAAAATTTGTTTTCCAGCACTCGAAGGTATGGAGTGGAGAATCGTCACAGGATGCGATCCAAAAAATATCCCTTGGTCGTATCATAATGGTGGTAATTGGCCAGTTTTACTCTGGCTACTAGCAGCTGCGGCTCAAAAAACAAATCGTCTAGAGCTTGCTCACAAAGCTATTGAGATTGCTGAAACTCGTTTAATGGAGGATAAATGGCCAGAATACTACGATGGTAAGAACGGTCGATTGATTGGCAAAGAAGCAAGGATATATCAAACCTGGACTATTGGTGGTTACTTAGTAGCAAAAGAGCTAATCTCAAATCCGAGCCATTTAGAATTACTATCTTTTGATTTTGAATAATAAACCTCTTATACCGTTTCCATATGAAGATGCATAGAAATAACCCCACCGCCTGCGGCACCTCCCCGATGCTTCGGGGAGGTTAGGAGGGGTAAAAATAATATGTACCTTCATAGAGAATTGGTATTATCAGAAGTCAAATTTATGAAAATGAAACCACAGATGCACACAGATTAACACAGATCATTTATCTGGGTGCATCTGTGGTTCTAAACATTCATCAATCTACTTTTGCAAGAAGCCTAATAATAACTCAACTTTTTCACATGACATCAACAGTAGTCCTAAGAACACCTCTCCGTCGTAACCGCTGGTTTGAACGATGCATTGCCATCCTGGCACTCATCAACTTGAGTTTAGTTTTTTTTGACCTGACCTATGTGGCTTTGCGTGATTTTTACTTGCAAGCCTTGCCACCTTTAACTCGAATTTATGACCCAGTTAAGGGCATTGAACCCCATCCAGAGACACAAAACTATCTCCACAAGGTAAACGAATTGCAAGAAGAGGTTTTGCAAACTGGATTGCAGTCACCCCAAGCAGCAAGTTTGCTTAGTGAATTGCGTGTTCTCAGCAGTCAAATAATTGAGGATAATCCTTTTGACGTTGCAAATAAAAGTGGTACCCTAGCAAAAATCAAAAATGAAATACGCTTGCGTACTAATGAACAATCTGCTAGGGGTGCCTTTGCCACTTTTTGGAGTCAAACTTATCTGTCGCAGCAGCGTTGGCAATCAGAAATCAATTTTTTCAATTCTCAAATTCGACCTCTCATTGAAACTAATTACTATAGAGATATTGACAAAGTCGGTAACTTCGTAAATCTTTTCTGGCTAATTGATTTACCGTTTATCATTATTTTTGCCCTAGAATATCTGTCGCGTACTTTTTATATCAGTCGCCGCAATCCCAACTTGAACTGGTTAGAAGCTATGCTACGCCGTTGGTACGATTTATTTTTGTTACTTCCCTTCTGGCGATGGTTGCGCGTTATTCCAGTTACTATTCGTCTTTACCAAGCTCATTTATTAAATCTTGAACCAGTAAGAGCGCAATTGAACCATGATTTTGCGGTTAGTTTTGCTGGGGAACTCACTGAAATGGTGGGTATTCAAATAATTGACCAAATGCAAGATGCCATTCGTCGGGGTGATTTGGCACGTTGGTTATTTCATCCTGAAACGCGCCGTCCCTACGTTCAAGTGAATAACACCAACGAAATAGAAGCTATAGCTACTCGCCTATTCAACATCAGTGTTTATGATGTTTTACCTCAAGTCCAACCGCATCTAGAAGCTTTAGTGCGTCACACTATTGAAAGTACCCTTAACGAATCTCCAATATATCAACAAATACAAAACATACCTGGCTTGAATCAATTACCCACCCAAATTACAGAAAATTTAACTAAAGATATGTCTCAAAGAGTCTATAGCAGCTTAATAAAAACTCTAGAAGACCCAGTTAGTGCCAAACTAACTGATAATCTCATAACAAACTTTAGATATTCCTTAGAACAAGAGTTACAAAAGACGCATAACCTGCAAGAAATTCAATCTTGGTTGGTGGATATGTTAGAGGAAGTAAAAATTAATTACGTTAAAAAGATTGCCGAAGGCGGAATGGAAAAAGTTGTGGAGGAAGCTGAAAATTTGCGCTACCAGGTTACTACCTTGGGTTAGTAACTGCTTGTAACGATTAAATGGTTCTCCTACAAGACCTAGAATTCTATGCGTTCAATGCTTGAAAAAAAGGCGTTGCAGACATGCCTGCCCAGACTGTGGATTTGAAGTGCCTCGTGATAGTGGCAGTGCAATGGTGATGTACAACGTTGTCACCAATCAACAACCGGGGTTAGGAACTAGCCTCGTTAGTCTCGGATGTCTAAGCTCTACTTCAAAGACGGAGTTACGCAAGAATACCGGATCGATGAAGCAACTTGGGCAAATGAGGCGACAAAAACTCAACCACGTGGCGGAACCGGGTGAAACCCCGTCCGCCGGGAGCGGCGGGGTAGTTCATTGAGTCATGATTCTTTTTTGATACAGAGAAATTCAGCCACAGTAATCCCCATCTGGAGGCTTAACAATCCTAAGAACGCACTACCGAACCAGTAGAGCAAATCAATTTCTATACTGGGTTGTTCAAGCAACTTGGTTGTATCTAACTCATAAGTTGAGAACGTGGTATAAGATCCTAAAAAACCTGTAGTGACTAGCAGGCGGACATCAGGATGAATTGTTATCAATCGTCCCAGTGCCAGTGTGGTAAACAAACCCATGACAAAACAACCACTAACGTTAATAATGAGGGTGCTGTAGGGGAACTCAGTACCGAAAAGCTGATTGAACCATAAACCAAGATAATAGCGCGAGAGCGCTCCGGCAATTGCGCCGAGACTGATAGCAACAGGAGTGCGAATCGCAGGGCTTTTTAGCATAGCAAAAAAGTAAATTGTTACTCGGGTCGAATCGGCAATCGGTCATCTTCAACTAAAATGACGGGAATCGGGCTGGATTCAAGTACTGCTTGAGAAACAGAACCTACCAGAACCTGATTCCAAGGTTGATGACCTCGCTTTCCCATGACAATTTCAGCGACTCGATAGTCCTGAGCAAAGCGGATAATTTCCTCCGGGACTGAGCCTGTGGCGGTGATAAACTTGTGGCGAATGTCTGCAAGAAGTCGCTGAACTTTTGAGCGCAGATGCTCTACGCCTTGCGGATCAATCGTGCGAATGACGTGCAACACAATGACCTCGCTATCGCTACGACGGGCAAGATCGGCAGCTTTAGTCAACACTTGAGTAGCGAGGGAGGAGGTATCAACAGCGGCTAACAGGACAATGCGACGGGCGTTCGCGCCCTGCGCGGCTCCCTCTGGGAGCATCGCTACCTTGGTTGGATCAACTTCACCCCGTTCTAGCAGTTTTGGTGCAAATGTAGGAATTGCCCAAGCTGCGATAGGTGCAGTAACCAGGATAGATAATGCAGCGATCGCCAGGATCGTCTCTCCACCCTGAATCCCCTGTGCCAAGGGAATCGCTCCGATTGCCGCTTGAACGGTCGCTTTTGCAGAGTTCCCTGGTAGCAAAAATAGCCGTTCCCGCCGATTCCAGTTACTCCCCAAAGTAGACAAGTACCATCCTAAAGCACGTCCAATGAGTGTACCCACCGCCAGAATCAACAACCCTGAAAGCAGAGTTTTTTCCAGCACTTGCAATTGAATACTTGTGCCTAACAACACAAACAAAACAATTTCTGCTATAATCCACAAGCTATCGAAACCCTGACGCAACCGCCGTGCTAAAGGAGCATCCAACTCAATCAAGAAAAATCCGATTGCCATTACTGCCAGATAGCCAGAGAAATAGGGGAACTTCTCTGCTACAACCACAAGCAACAATGCAAAACTCGCCGCTACAAGCGTGTCCTGCACCGCATTTTGAGTCCAGTTCTGCTTCACGAGCAGCAAAACTAAAACTTGTGCTGTCAGCCAACCCAGCACGACTCCCAGAACAATCTGGCAAATAATCTGAAAGGGAAGAAGTTGAACCGCACTTAGGGTTAAGCCAAAAGGTAATGTAACCTCTGCTGCTCCTTGTGCCAAAAAGTTCAGCAACAAGCTAAACACCAGCAGTAGTAACACATCTGACAAGGCGCTTCCAGTTAGGATGGCATCGGGAATCCCTTTAGCAATCCCCCAACCCAGGCTTTTCAGTCGCAGCATTCCTGGGACAATAACTGCTGGTGATTCCGCCCCAATGATGCAACCCAGCAACAGCCCTGTCGGAAAGTCGAACTTTAAAATCCACATCGCAGCTAGGGCGATCGCCACAGCTTCACACGCAGCAGGTAGAAAGCCCAATCGTAGTGCTACTGTTCCCTGCTGTACCAGTTTTTCTCGGTCTAACCCTAACCCTGCCTTCATCAAAATTACCATCACAGCTATCTTTCGCAAGGGATCTGACGCTGCGAGGACATCAGGACTAATTACGTCAGCAACTTGCGGACCTAGTAGAATTCCGACTAAAATCATGCCTACGAGTGCAGGAGCTTTCAGCCGTCGGGCGATTTGTCCGACGAAAAAGCCTACAAGTAAAATCCAAAGAAAGCTTTCTAACATCACGCAGCTTGAGAATCACCAATGGGTAAGCGTGACTTGCAAGCCGGAAGTTCAAAGCATACAGCCCTACCCTTCCGTAGCAAGCCGGAAAAGTAGGAGCCATCAGCCTTTGCATTAATACAAACATGAAAAGGCGGTTACGGCGAGCTCCATCGCCTTTCATTAATTTACAACAATTTTGTCGCCTAGAGATGCTGACAGCCAACACGAAACCAACGATAGCCATAGCCCTCAAGTTGGATATTGTGAGAAGTACCGTCAATAGCTTCGTAGGGCTGGTCTCCAAGTAAATCTATCAGGCGTTCCCCGTCGCCTTCTTCTAGCTCAAGTGTTACAGTACAAGCCTCATTCGCTAAATTATGCACGGTGATGACAACACCACTGTGCCACTCACAACGGTGTGCAAAAATGCAAGGATTGTCTGCACTGATGATTTGGTATTTCCCCCAACCAAACTCTGGGCATTCCTTACGCATCCGGATGGCGCGTTCCATCCAGTTGAGGAGCGATTTGGGGTCACGACGCTGCTCAAGAACATTCAAGTGCTTGTAGCTGTATTTCCCTTCCTTGACTACGGGAAGCACCAGTTCTTCGGGAGGTGCTGTTGAGAAGCCTGCATTCGCCTCACTTGACCACTGCATTGGCGTGCGAGCTGGGTTGCGTTCTTCTAGGGACAAGTCATCGCCCATTCCAAGTTCCTCACCATAATTGATCACAGGAGTACCAGGTAGGGTCAACATCAGGCTGTAAGCAAGCCGCAGCCGACGCGGGTCACCGTCAACCATTGGGGCGAAGCGACGGCGGATACCCCGGTCGAAAATCCACATCTGTTCTCTATCTGGTGCCAACGCAGCTGCAATCTCGTCTTGTTGGGCGTCGGAGAGTTTATCAAGGGTCAGTTCGTCATGGTTGCGGATGAAGTTCGCCCACTGACCAATTTCAGGAATATTCGGCAGTGATTTCAACGCTTCTACAAGTGGGGCAGCCTTTTCTTGGGCGAGAGCAAGAAACAAGTGCTGATTGACAATAAAATTGAAGAGCATTTGCATCTTGTCTCCGTTCCCAAAGTATGGTAAAAGTTCATCCACGGAGACATTTACCTCTGCTAGCAAAATCGCATCCCCACGTCGCCACGAAAGGAAGTCCCGTATCTCCTTCAGGTAGATGTAAAGACTATCGACATTAAATTGGGTTTTATTCTCCCGTATTTCAATTAAAAACTGAGCCGCATCAAGCCGGAAGCCGGATATACCTAGAGCAAGCCAAAAGCCTATGACTTTTTGGATTTCCTGACGCACTTGAGGGTTGGTAAGATTTAGATCAGCTTGGTGGTCATAAAATCGGTGAGCATAGTACGCTCCCGCTTCTTCGTTGTAAGTCCATGTACTCTTTTGAAAACCTGGGAAAACAATTCCTTCTTCTATGTCTTCAGGCTTCTGTTTCGACCACACATAATAATTCCGGTACTTTGAATTTTCATCCTTGCAAGCTGCTTGAAACCAAGGGTGCTGGTCGGAAGTGTGGTTGATTACCAGGTCAACGATAATGCGGATACCGCGTTCATACGCCTGACGTGTAAATTCAACGAAATCCCCAAGCGTACCTAAACGGGGATCAACGTTGTAGTAATCCATCACGTCATACCCGTTGTCCTTGTTGGGAGTAGGATAAAATGGCATGAGCCAAATGCAGGTAATTCCCAACCCAGCGATGTAGTCTAGTCGCTGAGTCAGTCCCTCAAAGTCACCGACACCATCGCCATTGGCGTCCATGTAGGTTTCGACATCAATGCAGTACAAGACAGCGTTTTTGTACCAGAGATCCAACATAGAGAATACCGTGGAGGAGTTGTGTGTACAGGAAATCTTTGGCGTTGAACCTGATTAACTCATAAGTTAAAAAGGTAATATAGAACCGCTTTGTCAACCTGTAGAAGTTTCTTGATGTTTCCAGTCTTGGAAATCAATGTGACTAAAAAGTGACAGGGATGCAGCACTTGAACTCAAGCGAGTTTCTAGCAGAAAGTTTCCTTAGTACAGCTTCTCATAAATCCATAACGTTACCATATTGTGCAATCCTGTACTAGGTGAATTACATCTCCTCAGTACCGCATAATTGAGGACAATCCGTTTGATGTGGCAAATAAGGAGCCTAGAATTGTTATGGCGCTTGAGTCGGTGCAATCTTCGGTCATCATTGAAGACAATCTGAAGCAATTTCTTTTGGTACTCTCAGTATCTCTAAGTGTAGCAACGCTGCCGCAGATTTTTAGCTGGTTTCGCCAGATTCCTTATACCTTGTTGTTGGTAATTGTGGGCTTAGGTTTGGCTTTTGTCGATGTCCGCCTCGTGAATCTTTCTCCGCAATTGATTCTGTCAATTTTTTTACCACCACTCTTATTTGAAGCGGCATGGAATTTGAAATGGTCGAATTTGAAGCGAGATTTAGTTCCCATCTGCTTGTATGCGGTGCTAGGGGTAGTGATTTCGATTTTAGGAATCGCCTTGGGGTTAAATCAACTCACTGGAATGTCGTTAACTACGGCTTTGCTAGTTGGGGCAAGTCTATCTGCTACTGACCCGGTTTCTGTGACAGCGTTATTTCGAGAACTGGGCGTGGGAAGTCGTCTGACAACGTTGATGGAAGGTGAGAGCCTGTTTAACGATGGTATGGCGGTAGTTGCCTTCAGTTTTTTGGTGGCGCTTCCCTTAGGTACTGCTAACTTGGGAATTCAGTCGATTTTAGTTCAATTGTTTTCAGTTGTTGGTATTGGTATTGCTGTCGGCGGTTTCATTGGTTTTGGTATTTCCTATCTAACTCAACGGTTCGATTTGCCATTGGTAGAGCAATCATTAACTCTGGTTTCTGCCTACGGCACTTATCTGATTACCGAAGATTTGGGGGGTTCGGGAGTGATTGGGGTAGTTACCACAGGCTTAATCCTAGGTAACTTTGGCTCTCGCATCGGTATGAACCCCCGCACCCGAATTATTGTGACTGAGTTTTGGGAGTTTCTGGCGTTTTTTGTCAACTCCATTGTGTTTCTGCTGATTGGCGATCAGATCCACTTTGCCATTCTAGGAGAAAACTTGGGAATTATTGCCGTGGCCGTGGGAGCGGTGATTTTGACACGGGCGATCGCTATCTACGCTCTAAGCAGCCTAAGTAATCGCCTCGTTAACTCGTCCATTCCCTTACAGGACCAAACGGTACTTTGGTGGGGCGGACTACGAGGTTCAGTTTCCATTGCTCTGGCATTGAGTATACCTGCTATCCTGCCTGAACGGGAGGAAATCATTGCCACAGTTTTTGGGGTAGTGTTGTTTACTTTGCTAGTGCAGGGATTGACTGTTAAACCTTTGTTGGAGAAACTCAATCTTTTGGGGGATCAACCTCTGCGTCAGAGATATTCGGAAGCGATCGCGCGTTTGGCTGCGCTCAATCGTGTTCTGCAATACCTCAATCAAGTAGAGGAACGTCCGGGTGTTGAACCAGAGTTTTACCGCTACCAGGAAACGCTGGTCAAAGGGGAGTTGAACCGTTTGCAACAAGAGATTGACCAACTACAAAATGAGTATCCTAATTTGCGGAACTTTACGGCTGAACAGCTGCGGAGAGAACTGCTGTCGATTGAGGCAGACACCTACGCTGAATTTGTTAAAGCAGGTCGGCTGAATCAGGAATTGTCTCCTTTTCTCCAGGAAGATTTTCCTGAAGGCGACGCTACCCTATAGCTTTGGAACAATCGCCCAAAAAGCGCCGATATCCGGCGTCAGTTCCAGTAGGGATTTCAACAGTACTAGGGAACTTTGCAGGGTAAAAATTAGACAGGTCGTCAATCCAATATTTTCTTCAAAAACAATATATTATAACAATGGCTCAAACACTCTCTATCAAGTGTGACAAAATTTTTTTGACACTTGTACACCTTTTTGGCAACGTTTATCGCAGAAGTCAAAATAACTTTCCAAAACCAAAGTGGATGTTGCTTCCTTAGTCACTGTTTCAATTATTCTCCTGCTCCTAGCCACCGGCGTTGCTCTGCTAACGCGGCGGCTTCGTGTTCCCTACGTTACAGGTTTAGTGTTGGCAGGTTTGCCGATCACTGAACTATTGTCTCGTCCCATTGGTTTAGATCCAACCCTTGTTTTGAATCTTTTCCTGCCGATTTTAATATTTGAAGCTGGTATCAATACAGATATCAGCCGCCTAAGAAGCACGTTTAAACCGATTGCCCTCCTAGCTGGTCCAGGGGCTGTGTTTTCCAGTGGTATTATTGCGGTTCTATTGAAATTTGGGCTGGGACTGACTTGGATACCCGCTCTATTTGTAGGAGTCATTCTAGCAAACACTGATACGGTTTCAATGATTGCTGTCTTTAAGGAGATACGGGTGCCCTCGCGGCTTTCCACCATCGTTGAAGGAGAAACTCTATTCAATGATGCCGCTGCCCTAGTTTCGTTCAACCTGATTTTGCAAGTATATTCGACAGGTTCGCTCACGTTACTACAGGGAATCCAACAGCTACTATTTATCGCTTTAGGAGGCTGCGGAGTGGGGTTAGTCTTGGGCTACTTGAGCATACCTATATTTACCCGTTTAGATGATCCCCTAAGCAGTCTCTTACTGACGGTCGCAGTTGCATTAGGAACTTTTCAGGTTGGGCAATTTCTAGGTGTATCAGGTGCTGTGGCTGTCGTTGTAGCTGGATTAATTTTCGGGAATTTTGGGCTTTCTCGCAATACTTCTGCTTCTAGTCGCATTACCTTGTTGAGTTTCTGGGAATATGCCAGTTTTACTGTCAACACCTTTATTTTTCTACTGATTGGTGTAGAAATAGACCTGGTAACGCTCTGGAGGGCTTTACCTGGAATTCTCCTTGCAGTTTTGGCGTATCAAGCAGCGCGAGTTCTTACGGTCTATCCGCTGCTAGCAGGAGTTCGTTGGTTTGACCGCCCAATTCCATTGCGCTGGCAACATTTACTCTTTTTAGGCAACATCAAAGGTTCGCTCTCAATGGCTTTGGCGTTGAGCTTACCCACCACATTACCAGGGCGAGAAGGTCTCATTGCTTTAGTCTTCGGTAGTGTGCTGGTATCATTAGTAGGTCAGGGGTTAAGTTTGCCTTGGCTGGTAAAACGCTTAAAATTATCTAAATTTTCAGAGGCTCAGCAACAGGTTGAAGAATTGCAAGCCCAGCTAATGGCAGGTAAAGCAGCACAAGATGAATTAGACAGCCTGTTGAAGTCAGGGGTGTTGCCAAAATCTGTCTATGAGGAGATGCGTTCTGCTTATCAAGTGCAAGTGGCAGCAGCAGAAAGAACACTGCGGGAATTCTATAATCGCCGCCCGAATGAGTTTGACGAAAACAGAGGCGAACACACAAAACTCGATGCTATTCGTCGCCGTTTATTGCTAGCAGAGAAAGCAGCGCTTAACGAGGCAATGCGTAAGCGAATTCTCTCAGAAGAAATTGTCCAACGCCGGATACAAAAGATTGACGAGCAATTGCTGAAACTAGATGATGATTAGTCGTTCAAGAACCCTGTACAGAAGATGAGCGCTTGTCATTATTTTGACTTTTAATAACTTTGCCAGGGCTGATCCAGGAAATTCCTTGTTGCAAGTCAGTACCAATCATCACTGCTTCAACCAGAGGCTCAGAAACTTTTGTTTGAGCTACCCACTCCACAATAAAGTTAGCCCCTGAACCTCCACTAGTGTCAGTTCTATCTACAACAAAATCCGTAGAAGCTAGGGCAGCAAGTTGAATCGGGCGTTCCAAATACTGTTTAATTAATTTCCCATTTGAGTCATAGTAGCGCACAGAAGAAATGATGATAGGGTTGGTCAAATCAGTATTACGAATACTGAGAGTAGCCGCTAAATTGAAAATTCTTTTCCCATCCCCATGATAGATGTGCGAGTAGACAGGGACATAAATAGTTTGACCGGTCACTGTCTTGAAATTTTCATCCAAAATTACCACCTTTTGAGATTGAGAGACCTGATTAGTATCAGCTTTTGGCGGTGGCTTCTCTGGCGATGTGCAGGATGTCAGTACAATAACAGCGATCGCTGAATAAAAAAGCGGATATAGCTTCATTTAAATTAATCATTTACAACCTTCGATAAAATCAATGACTTGATGTAATGTCCCTGGTTTAGTCACAATTAACACAGTTGAATCGGGTTCCAGTACTGTACTGCCGTTAGGAATCATCAAATCCTCGTGGGGATGGGGTTGATAGCCAATTATTAAAGAGCCAGTAGGAAACCGGGAATCCTGAGCAATTTCGGCAACGCTACGACCGACAACATAGCAATTGTTTGAGATGGAAAGTTTTAAAACCTCAATCTGTCCCTGCTCAAAATGCATCATTGATTCTACTTGCGGATACTCAATAGAATTCACCATTGTTGAAACTGCCAGATCGACGGTACTGATAATATGATTAGCTCCAGCTAAACGCAGCGGTTCCACAAAATCGGGGTGGCGCATCCGAGACAGAATATGGGGAACACCGTAGTGTCTGGCGAGAGTTACCATTGCTAAGTTTAAAGCATCATCCTGGAGAACGGCTGCTAGGGCATCAGCTTTACGAATCCCAGCTTCTAACAACACTTCTGTACTAACAGCACTGCCTTCAAAAGCCATTGCTCCCACTTGTTCGCGGGCATAACGACAAGCGTTAGGGTCAATGTCAATCACACCTATCGTATGTCCTAGTTCTACCAATTTCTGTGCTAAACATAGCCCTACCAAACCTGCTCCACCAATTAGCACGTACATGGTAACTCCTGATGTTCTTTGATTTATTATTTTACTTTAAACAAAGGAAGTTAGGTACGTAAGTAGCTTGTTTAGCTGGTAGAGCATCGTTATCAATTTCATACTCAATTGCTTCAATTTGTAGGAATGTCAAAAACGCGCCACTCCTGAATACCACAGCGGTATGAACTACCCGCCCTTACTTCGTAGAAGGGCGGGTTTCTACATCCAGCCCAGTAAGAGTAGATTTCTGACGCTTCTTCGCCCCTAGTTGCTTCATGCTTCCAGCAGTTTTGCGGGTACGTGAAGTAGAGCTAGGCGACTCTGCGTCTACGAGGCTCGTTCCAAGCCCCGGTAGAGTTCCTTTAGCCCAATAAAGCATAACTTCTGCGGCAGCAATATCCCTGTCTTGAACATATCCACACTCTTGACACTCATGAATTCTTTCATCGAGTGTCTTTTTTTGTTGATGCCCACATTTCGGACAGGTTTGGCTGGGCTTTACTTTTTTGGTCGGGACTTCAATGAATACACCACCAATTTGTTCTACTTTGTATTTGATAGTACTTCTGAGCATTCCAAAACCAACATCAAGTATTGACTTGTTTAGCCCAGCTTTTTGCTTTTTACGTTTACCTTTCTTAGCAATACTTGTCATTTTTTTCACTTCTAGCTTTTCGGTTGCAACGAAGCTATTACCGCTTACTATTTCTGCTGCAACTTGATGTACCCAATTCTGTCTAGAGTTAGCAACCTTGCGAACAAGCTTACTGACTTTAGATTGGGCTTTTTTCCATCTTCTAGAAGCTTTAACTTTCTTCTTCCTGTTTGGTGCGCGTGATCGTCGTTTTTCTTTGGACGCTTGTTTTATTTTGCATTCGGCATTTCGTAAGAATTTGGGAGCACAAGAGTGTTGATGATTGGTTCCATCAGTCATGGACAGTGCCGACTTGCAACCCAAGTCAATACCAATAGCACCGACTGGCAAAACTTTAGGTTTCAATACTTGTTCTAATACGTCAACCGTTATAGATGCGTACCAGTTTCCGTTGCGGTAAACAATGGTGCAAGTTGTAGGCTGTCCCCAATACTTCGCCTTTCCGCGCATCTGAATACGCCCAATTTTGGACAAATTGAGGTATCCATTCTCGCCGTTGGACTCAACAGAGTAACCAGTCTTAGCTGGGTAAGTCCATCCTGAGTAATGACGAATTGATTTGAACTTCGGACGCTTACCTAACCCCTTGAACCAACGTTCAAATGCAAAATCTACTCTTTTGAGGGTAGCTTGTAAGGCTTGAGAATTAATCTCTTTGTATTCTGTCCAGACTTCTTTGAACGCAGGTAAACTATTCTGTTGCTCTATATAGCTAACAGAATGCTTAAACTTTTCGTACTGCGTAAATCTGTTGTATACAGCAGCATTGAACAAGTCTTTATGAAGTTTCCGGTGATACCGCAAAGACTGTTCTATCTGCTTATTTGGGTATAACCGAAAAGTCATTCGCCTTGTTGCCACTGTGCGTGTTTACCTCCTACTTAATAGCTATACTGATGCTATCGTTGAAGTAAAGGTATGTCAAGTGCACCCACGTAAAAGCTCTCACTCTGTTTTCTCTGTTCACCTACATCTTGTTTTTGTAACTAAGTACCGACGAAAAGCAATAACCGCCCCAATGCTGGAACGGTTACGAGAGATATTTGCAAATGTATGTGTAAAGACCAAGTGTCGGTTGATTGAGTTTTCCGGAGAATCAGACCATGTTCACTTGCTAATAGACTTTCATCCCGACAATAATCTTTCTGCACTTGCTGGAAGTCTGAAATCAGCATCCAGCAGGATTATTCAAAAAGAATTCTCACAACATCTTGCAACTATATACAAAAATTCAGTACTTTGGTCTAGTTCTTATTATGTTGCTTCTACTGGCGGCGCACCGATTGAAAGAATCAAGCAATACATTCAATCTCAGGAGCATCCCTCCAATTGATTTGGCTGCTCCTCATACATCTTTTTCCCTCAGCAGCCTAGTCGCTGCTATTAGTCAAAGATGTAATCGTCGCACCCCGCTGTCCATCCCCACCCTATCTTCGATTGAGGGTGGGGACTTCCGCGATACCGTTAAAACAGGTTCAGCATGACGAATATCTTCGTTTGTGCCTTCTAGCGTCATCAAATAATCGCCTTGGAAGACTCGCTCATTATACAGTTGGGCGATTTTTTCAGGAACAAACCAACCCTGTAGTGCGCCAACAAGACCGCCAGCTGCTGCACTAGCTCCAGTGCCTACAAGGATGAGTAAAATAGATTCTGCTGCTAGCGCCAGACCAATTCCAGGAATGAGCAAAGCAGCCAAACCCCCAACTAAGGCAAGTGAACCTCCTGTCGTAGCACCAGCGATCGCACCCGCAACTGCACCTTCAGATGAAGTGAGAGCAGGTTCACTCATGTCAACATCATCAGATTGCTCATCGATTTTGGTTTTTTTAGTGATGATAGAAACTTTCTTCATTGGAAAGCCACTACTGCTCAATTCGTTGAGCGCCTGTAGCACACTTCTACGGCTAGGAAATATACCAACGGCGTGCTGGAGTTGATTGGAAACCATTTTACCTCTCAATAAATTCTGACGAACTTACAAGGCTATTGCCATTGTCTAATGTGTCATCAGTGTTGACAATAAATGTGACCAAAAAGTGAAAGCGCCTAATTTCCAAGTAGCTATCATGTACTTCCGTACACCAGAACGGATGAAAAAACCTGTTTTCCCTTCAGCATTGCTGCCTTTTTTCAAGTCAGGTCTGTGGATAGAGGTTATAAAACTCAGCGACAGACAAAATATCTATAGAATTAATGGTATTCATGGTGACTACACAGTCAAGCCGTCAACTGCATCCCTAGCAAATTCGCAACAAATCCTAGAACTAGGGAAATTAATTATTTAGCTATTTCAAAGACCATGCAAGCAGCAATTTTTTGGAGAAAATTATCATGAACCTGACAAGAATACTTGCAGCCAAATTACTTGTTGGCATGGTATGCTTGGGAATTTCTTCTTGCACCTTACCAACATCTGAATCCGCAAACGCTAACAATCAACAAACAGAAACAACTCAACAAGCCAGTCAACAAACTTCTACCAAGAATCAAGCGTGTACTTTAGTGCAAGATAACTTCGGTTCACAAGGACGAGTAAAGGTGCGGGCCCAAGAAGTGGTAACAGGTCTTGAAGTTCCTTGGGGAATTGCTTTTCTGCCAAATCAAGATATGTTAGTCACTGAACGACCTGGACGGGTTCGCCTCGTGCGGGGTGGTAAACTTGTCCAAAAGCCAGTAGCCACCATTGATGTTACAGATAGTGGCGAAGATGGTTTACTTGGCATTGCGACTCATCCAAACTTTGCCCAAAACCGACTTTTCTACGTGTACTACACCACTGACAAAAATGGGTCGCAGGTCAATCGCGTTGAACGATGGCGACTATCCCAGAATGGACTCAGTGCCTCCCCAGATAGAATAATTCTCGACAATATTCCTGTAGCGCAATATCATAACGGTGGCCGCATCCGCTTTGGTCCTGATGGAATGCTCTACATTGGGACTGGCGATGCCAGAAACCCCCAAAGTTCCCAGGATGTTAATAGCCTTGCAGGTAAAATTCTGCGCGTGACGCCTGACGGACAAGTGCCGCAAGACAATCCGTTCCCGAAAAATCCCGTATATATTACTGGTATTCGCAACACTCAGGGGTTTGATTGGGCTGATCCATCAATCCTATGGGTAACAGACCACGGTCCGAGTGGTGAGTTGGGCAGAAGCGGTCACGATAAAGTTAGTGTAGCAAGAGCAGGCGACAACCTCGGCTGGCCCACCATCTACCGTTGCGAATCAAGACAAGGACTTGTTACTCCGTCCATCGTCTGGCGTCAAGCTTTACCTCCAGGTGGGGCAGCAATTTATACAGGAAATGCGATTTCTGAGTGGAAAGGCAGCTTAATTATTGCTACCCTCCGCTCCCAACATCTGCACCGTGTCGCCTTCAATCCAAAGTCACCCCAACAAGTCCAGCTGCATGAGGTGTACTTGCAAGGTAAACAGGGGCGACTCCGAGAGGCAATCATGGGACCGGATGGCGAATTATATGTTACAACCAGTAACTGCGACGGGCGCGGAAATTGCCCGCCACAGCAGGACAAAATCCTCCGCATCACCCGATAAAAGGACATAAAATTGTTA
Source organism: Scytonema sp. PRP1 (assembly GCF_036697665.2). Classification (NCBI taxonomy): domain Bacteria; kingdom Bacillati; phylum Cyanobacteriota; class Cyanophyceae; order Nostocales; family Scytonemataceae; genus Scytonema; species Scytonema sp. PRP1. Next base: position 247,810 of record NZ_JBAHYJ020000059.1, read on the forward strand.
GGAACGTTGGTTTCAGCAGATTTCCTTACTTCTCCCTTGTGTTGCTTTGGCTAGCTTACGGTCTCTTAGGCTGGTATTTATAGCCAGTAAGGTTCGGATTGTTAAACGTGCTAGCGGCTGGTATGTGATGCTCACTACCTCAAGATAATCTAACTGCTGGAAGAAGTGGGAAGTCTTAGGCTTTTGTATTATGAGCAAGGCGGTTCTATAGCAAACACGGGTCACCAAAAAGGCTTATGCGTATCTTACTAGTAGAAGACGACCCCGAACAATTAGAGCCATTACAGGGTGTGCTGTCGGAAGCTGGCTACATTGTCGATGGCGTTGAAGACGGGGAAATCGCACAATGGCTATTGTCCTCCAAAGAGTATGATCTGTTGATACTAGATTGGATGTTGCCGACAATCAGCGGGTTGAGTCTGTGTCGTCAGTATCGCCAAGCAGGTAAAACCGCGCCTGTATTGATGCTCACTGCTAAGGATACTACCCCAGATAAAGTCACAGGTTTAGATGCCGGAGCAGATGATTATTTGGTCAAACCTGCGGATCTTGTGGAACTTTTAGCGCGGGTACGTGCTTTGGCGCGGCGATCGCCCTTATGGCAGGGAGAAACCCTCCGCATGGCAGATTTACAACTGCATCTAACTACGTTAACAGTGGAACGGGGTGACGCTAGTGTGGAATTATCGCCCCGCGAGGCTCAACTGCTAGAGTATTTGATGCGTCACCCCAATCAGATTTTAACTCGCAATCAAATAGAAGAAGCATTGTGGGAGTGGGGTATGGAACCCGAAAGCAATGCTTTAACTGTACTGGTACGTAAGTTGCGGCATCGGTTGCAGTTGGTTGGTGCAGAAGATTGGATTAAAACCGTCTACGGCATGGGTTATAGCCTCAAACCTCCTGAGGAGAGTGGGAGAGTGGGCTCTTAGAAAGTATTTTGAATGCTTGCTAGCTTTTTAGTCGATAGCTGACTAACATCGTGGCATTTTCAGGAGACAGTCCTAGTTCTTGAACAATCATCGCTTTTACAGAGCTTAATTCTGTGACTGGGAACTCAAATTCTAACTTTTTAAGTACAGAGTCTGCGGTGTTGACCTCAACTTTGGTAAACCCCTGCTCCTTATCGATTTCAGCTAGGATTCCTAGCGCCTTGACTGCAAGCTGCACCTGCATTTGTGTATTAGGTTGCAGAGTTTCTACTTCCGCAGACACTCCCAGTTCTTCAGCAATCATGCCTTTAATAGAGCTTAATTCTGTGGCTGGAAACTTGAATTCTAACTTTTTGAGTACAGAGTTGGCAGTCTTCAGTTCAACTATGGTAGAATCACGCTCCTTTTCAATTTCAGCTTTGATGACTCGTACATTGGTCACAAGCTGCATTGTTAGCGTGTGTGTATCAGCTTGGAGCTTGTCTACTGTACCGTAGTAACGACTCAATAGCAGGTTTGTCAACGGTTCACCACCAAGTCCAAAAGCAATTAAAAGCAGTGGTACAGGCAGCAAAAATTCTAGCTTGAAAGACTGTAATTTTAGCAACCAACGGGACAAGGACATAGGGCAACAAGCGCGAATAGACAACGAGTAGGCGGATTACAATCTAGATAAACCAAGTATTACAATTCTCCCTCTGCATGATACTAGCTTCTGGTCTCTAGTTATGTTTAATCGTAGTCGTAGCAATCTAGCTTTATGGTTTACCCTAACGATGGGGAGTATTTTGGTCGTTTTTGCCGGAGTACTTTACTACCAGAAAGTCTTAGACGAGCTAGAGGATTTAGATCGCTTACTCTACCAAAAATCCAGAGTGATGGCAGTCAACGCGAAGTATGATCTGCGTCAGGGACAGTTAGACCTAGAAAATGTGCCGCTCTTAGGAAGTAATTTGCCACCACTGGGTAGTGAACTTGTACATGCGCGTTGGTACGATACCAAAGGGCAACTGGTGCAATTTTTTGGTACGACTCCAAGAGCGCACTTGACAATGACCCCTGGATTTCATACTATCAAAACCGCGCTTCACTCCTCGAGGGCAATGCCCACTGTTATCTGGCTTCGTCAGTTAACGCTGCCGGTCTACCAAGATAATCTGTTAATCGGTTATCTTGAGGTTGCAATGCCGCTGACATCCACTCAAAATGATCTGGCTCAGTTACGGCTGGTTTTGCTTGTGACAGTGCCAGTGACCTTAGGGATAATAGGTTTGGCTGGTTGGTTCTTGGGGGGACTAGCAATGCAACCGATTCGTCAGACTTACGAACAGCTACAACGCTTTACAGCTGATGCTTCTCATGAATTGCGATCGCCTCTAGCAGCAGTTATCAGCAATGCCCAATATGGCTTACTATCTACATCTAGCAATCCCGCCCAACAACGTCAGCGCTACGAGAAAATCGTTGATATTGCCAAGTCGATGAGTTTCCTTATCAATAATCTGCTGTTTCTGGCGCGTCATGAAGGACGATTACCTCCGCAATCGTTGCAAGCAGTTGATTTGAACAACTTGCTTATTCAGTTAGCAGACAACTATGTAACACAAGCAGATGCACAACATATCACTTTAACTTGCGAATTGCCCCCTGACAATGTGAAAGTGCAAGCCGAACTAGACTTGCTGTGTCAAGCAGTGGTTAATTTGGTTAGCAACGCCTGCAAATATACGAACGCAGACGGGAAAGTGTTGTTACGGCTTTTCACCCAGTCACGTGAGGCTGTCATTCAAGTGGTAGACAATGGGATTGGGATTCCTGAAACTGATTTGCCTCATATTTTTGAGAGATTTTACCGAGTCGATAAGAAGCGTTCCCGTAAAACTGGTGGGTTTGGTTTGGGGTTGGCGATCGCCCAACAAATCATTCAAGCACACGGCGGTGAGATTAGCGTCAAAAGTGCAGTTGGGGAAGGGTCAACTTTTCAAATTGTTCTACCACTCAAGTAGCCGCAGCAATTGTCGCTGTCATTTTCTGCTCACATTTCTTGGCAATACTGAAGATAGCTAGAGAAAAAGGTTATCACTCCTTGTGACCTCTAACTATATGTTGTGTGTTGTGGGTTGAAAACCCATACGTGTTGGAACTGATGGGGCGATAGGGCTTTTGTGTGTAGACGCCCTACGGATGTCTAGCCTTATGGGTAGCACTTTCCCATCAGCTTCATTTACTATCGCTCTCATTGCAACTCGCTATCAAACTCTAACCAGTGACGAGATTTGAACCATGTTGATAGTAAACTTCTTACTGACGCCGGCTAGTTGCAGCTCTATCACTATTGCTGACAGCTTATATTGTACCAGGCTTTACGTTTGATACTTTTGGCACAGCCGCAATTGCAGCATTGATTTTAGGGTTAGTCAATGCATTTGTTCGACCTGTTTTGTTCATTTTGACGCTTCCCCTCACCCTTGTGACCGGAAATAATGGGATACAAGCCCCGTCCTAAAGGAGCGGCTTTTCTTCTTTAAGCTTGTCAATCCAATCTTCTACAAGATGGGTCATAGTCTTTTCTCTTTGTTCGGCGATTCGCCTCAGTTTTTCAATTCTAGATTTAGAGATTCGTAAACTTAATCTTTCCCGCTCCATTTCATCTACCCATCAGCTACCCATTTATGTTATCATAAATATATTAATTCAAGTGAGACAGATTGTAAAAGCAAGATATCGCTATCGTTTTTATCCATCCGACCAACAGCAGGTGAGTTTAGCTCAGTTGTTTGGCTGTGTCTGTGTGGTTTGGAACGATGCCCTTGCTATCTGTAAACAGTCAGAAAAATTGCCAAGTAATAACGACTTGCAAAAGTTAGTAATTACTCAAGCAAAAAAGACGAATGAGCGGAAATGGTTATCTGATGTCTCAAATATTCCCTTGCAACAATCGGTTGCAGATTTGGGTGTTGCTTACAAAAACTTTTTTGATTCGCTTAAAGGTAAGCGGAAAGGAAAGAAAGTAGGTACTCCTAAGTTCAAAAAGAAGACTAGTCAACAAACGGCACGGTTCAGAATTGGCGGATTTTCTATTAAAGGGGACGAGGTTTATTTAGCTAAAATTGGCAACGTTAAACCAATCTGGTCTAGGGAATTACCGTCTGCGCCTAGTTCGCTTACAGTAATTAAGGATTGTGCTAATCGTTATTTTCTAAGCTTTGTCGTAGAAGTTGAACCTGTTCAAATTGATGCTAAAAACCAAAGCATTGGCATTGACTTGGGAATCAAGACTTTTGCGGTGATGAGCAATGGAGAGAAAGCCGAAAGCCCAGGCTATTCAAAACTTGATAGAAAAATTCGCAAGCTCCAGAAAAAGCTAGCACGACAACCCAAGGATTCAAAACGCAGGAATAAAACTCGCATTCAAATTGCAAAATTACACAACCAAATTGCAGATACTCGCAAAGACTTTTTGCACAAACTATCTACCAAAGTGGTGAGCGAAAATCAAGTCATCATTTTGGAGGATTTGAATGTATCAGGTATGGTCAAAAATCGTAAGCTTGCTAGAGCAATTAGCTTGCAAGGTTGGCGAGAGTTTCGAGTGCTATGTGAGGCAAAGTCTGAAAAGCTAGGTAGGACGTTTCATACTATCAACAGATGGGAACCAACTAGCCAAATCTGTTCAGATTGCGGTTTTAGGTGGGGTAAGCTCGATTTATCTATCCGTTCAGTGTTGTGTTTAAATTGCGGAACTGAGCAGGATAGAGATGAGAACGCAGCTAAAAATATAAACAAAGTCGGGATAGGGCATTGCCACGACTCTAAACGGACATGGAGAGAAGGTAAGACTGGCTTGCCAGCACATCTCAGCGAAGTGTCAAGAATCACCGTCCTTTAGGACGGTGAGTATGTCAAGCTAGGTTTGTTTCTATTTGTCGTTAACGCACTCATGCTTTGGCTGGTAGGATTCCTCGTTCCTGGTTTTATAGTTGCTGGTTTCCTACCTGCGTTGCTCCCGCTTCAGTTGTTCTGACACTTGTTTCTACATTCCTGGGTTTTTTTGCCAGAAATGCTATTTAATATTGTTGGTTTTTTCTTAGTCGTTGTCATTTTCTCTTCACATTTATTGTCGATACTGAAGATAACTAGCGCGGATTGGAGCAACTGTGAATCAGAGAAATGAATGACTCATTCACTTTTTTGATGTCACAGTTGATATTCTTCCTTACCCCCATATTCCTAGACTCCTATCTAGGGATAAGCGGGGGTTAGGGATTTTTCTGTAGCACATCAAATATGAGTCTACCAATTTTATGTAAGTCTGCATTAAGGGGGACTCTACCTTGACCCAGAATCAATTTTCTTCTTCACGAGGAGCAAATTCCCGACAAGAACTTGTGGAGTTAGTGCGATGGCAACTACAAGCACTGCTGCAACAAGAAAACTTGCAGGGAGCAAAAGCCTTACTTGTACCTGTACAACCTGCGGATATTGCCCAAGCAATTGAGGGGTTACCAGAAGCGATGCAGGCGATCGCTTTCCGCTTACTTTCCAAGCAGGAGGCGATTGAAGTTTATGAATATCTCGACCCCAGTGTACAACAGTCCTTAATTACAGAATTTAAGCATCAAGATGTCCTCGACATTGTAGATCAAATGTCGCCGGATGACCGAGCGCGACTCTTTGAGGAGTTACCCGCTAAAGTTGTCCGGCGGCTGCTTCAACAACTCAGTCCTGAGGAACGCGAAGCAACTGCCTTACTTTTGGGTTATAAAGTGGGTACCGCTGGGCGGCTGATGACCCCAGAATATATTTCGCTTAAGGAAAGTATGACAATTGCCCAAGCCTTGGAGCGAATTCGCAGTTTAGCAAACGCCACGGAAATTATCTACTACTTGTATGTTACTGATGGTCACCGCCGTCTGACAGGAATTCTTTCCCTACGAGATTTAGTCATTGCACAGCCAGAGCAAACGGTGAGTGAAATCATGACGCGGGAAGTGGTATTTGTCCACACCGACACCGATCAAGAAGAAGTGGCACAAATCATTCAGCACTATGACTTTGTTGCCCTACCTGTGGTAGATACCGAGCAGCATTTAGTTGGTATTGTGACTGTTGATGATGTCATTGATGTTTTACAGCAAGAAGCAACAAAAGACATTTACACTCTAGGTGGTGTTCAGTCTGGTGGCGACAATTATTTCCAAACAAACCTAGTTGTTGTTGCTCGTAAACGTGTTGTTTGGCTGCTGCTGCTGCTGGTGACTAATACGGCTACCGCTGTGGTGATTCAAAATCAAGAGGCGGTTTTAGAGCAAGTTGTTGCCTTGACTTTCTTTATTCCATTGTTAATTGACACAGGTGGTAATGTTGGAGCGCAATCTTCAACGGTTGTCATTCGGGGACTAAGTACTCAGGAAATTCGCTCCAAAAGGGTAGTAGGCGTGATTGGACGCGAGGCGAGTGCTGGGGCAATTCTGGGGTTAATGTTAGGCACAGTAGTGACGGTATGGGCTTACTTTCTCCAAGGCAATTGGGGAGTGGCACTTTCCGTGGGAATTAGCCTATTTGCAATTTCTATTTTAGCCTCGGTGTCAGGTTCTGCCCTACCTTTTTTGTTTCGTCGTCTCGGTCTAGATCCAGCCTTGATGTCAGCTCCGTTTATTACCACTGCGGTTGATGTTTTAGGTGTTTTTATTTATCTATCGGTAGCAAGACTTATTTTACAACTTTAGGGAGAACTAGATGTTTTTATTGATCCGTACATTAACTCTAACTTTGTAAATTATCAAATAAGATATTTAAAATTTCAGTATTTTTATTCTTGTTAACTCTTGTTCCTGTCTTTTTTGGTCACTTTCTAATCACATTTCTTATCCAAACTAGAGACAACAGAATGAACAAGAAAAAACAGACATGAACAATATTTTTTGGCGACACACTTCTACTTTACTAGCTCTTACATCTGTGACTTTGGTTGGTATGATGCCAGTTCGTGCAGAAAATACTACTAATACTACTATTAGTTCTGATAATTCTGATAATGTAGTACAAAAGCAAGAAAACAGCAGTGAAACTCCTGGCACGACTTTGACTTCTGCATCTGCTTTGCTAACTGCACCAACATCTCAAATAGAACAAACATCCACAGCAACTACACCTCAGACAGAATCAACACAGGTTGCTCAAGTTGTTTCTCCTGGGAGAACCACTCGCTCTGGTCCTAGTTATATTGGTGTTGGTGGTAATATTGGTTTGACTGGCAATACGACTTTAAGTGAAGGTGCATTTACTGTCATTAGCAAAATCGGACTTACACGAAACTTGTCTGCACGTCCGGCTGCTGTCATTGGCGATAACACAGTCTTTCTGATTCCACTGACTGTAGATTTTCCCCAAGAAAATTTGGAAGTCACCCAACTGAATATAGCGCCTTATATTGGCGGCGGTGTGGCAGTTTCTACGGGCAGAGATAGCACTGTTGGCGCATTAATTTCTGGTGGTGTAGATGTTCCTTTATCTCCACAGATTACAGCAACCGGTGGGGTGAATGTCAGTTTTATTGATGAAACTGATGTTGGGGTGTTAGTGGGAGTCGGCTACAACTTCTAAAAATTCAAAGTAAAGATTCAAAGAATGGTCATTATGAGGAAAAACAACCGTGGTTCCCCTGCGAGATAACAACCCTACAACAATTACCCCATTTGTGACATACGGGATAATTATTGCTAATATCGTTGTTTTTCTTTATCAACTGAGTCTAACACCGCAACAATTGCAAGAGTTTTTCCGCATTGCAGCCTTAGTACCGTGCCAACTTTCAACCACCTGTCCCATAGCAAGCGAAAATTCACTAATACCAGAATGGATGACTTTAATTACGTCTCAATTTCTGCATGGTGGTTTTTTGCACTTGGCAGGGAATATGCTTTTTCTGTGGATTTTTGGTAACAACATTGAAGACCGCTTAGGTCATGTGAAATATCTCATTTTCTATCTAACATGCGGTGTTTTGGCAGCATTGACCCAGTGGTTCTTCTCACAGAATTCTACGATTCCTTCCTTGGGTGCTAGTGGCGCAATCGCAGGAGTTTTAGGTGCATACATTCTCCGTTTCCCAAAAGCCGAAGTTCTGACCTTAATTCCCTTGGGATGTTTCTTGACTACAGTCCGACTTCCCGCATTTTTCTTTCTTGGGTTTTGGTTTGTCCAGCAAGCTTTCTATAGTATCGCTAGCTTACAGGCTCGTACCAACGTTGGTATGGAAAGTGGCGGGATTGCCTACTGGGCGCACGCAGGAGGCTTCGTCTTCGGGGCAATTCTTGGTCCTCTATTCGGCTTATATAAGCGCCGCTAGAAAAGTCTAAATTTCAGTATGAAATGAATTCGCTCGCTTAAAGTCTACCACCTTGGTAGGAAGCTATTAATCCCTTCGCCTGCAACACTTTCAGTCAATATGCCAGGAAATTTTTATCCAACTGGGATGGTACCGAAGTGAGCAAACGCACAAATTATCCTTTACCAAATACTGTGGTTGCAAGCAAAGTCGCGCCGCAAGGGAGGCTTTCCTTAAAAGACGCGATCGCCCTTATCGTTGGCGTTGTTATCGGTGCTGGTATTTTCGAGACACCATCCCTAGTCGCCGCTAATGTGGAAAGTCCCACGATGGCGCTGTTTGTTTGGTTATTGGGTGGTGCAATGTCGTTGATTGGCGCTTTGTGTTACGCCGAACTAGCGACAGCATATCCCCATGTTGGTGGTAATTATCATTACCTCATGCGTGCTTTTGGCAAAAATTGGGCGTTCCTATTTGCTTGGGCGCGAATGACGGTGATTCAAACTGGTTCTATTGCTCTTTTGGCGTTTATGTTCGGGGACTATATCTCACAGTTGTGGCGACTTGGTGATTATTCCCCATCTATTTACGCTGCTGGTGTCATCGTTATTTTTACCGTTGTCAATATCATCGGTATCCAACAAGGTAAATCCACCCAAAAATGGCTAACAGTTGCCACAATACTCGGCTTAGTGTTAGTTATTATTGCTGGTTTAGTTTTCACTCCACCACCTGTAGTGTCTGCTGCACCGACATCCCAAGGAAATTTCGGTTTGGCGATGGTTTTTGTATTGCTGTCTTACGGCGGTTGGAATGAAGCGGCTTACATTTCCGCAGAGTTACAAAACACCAGACGCAATATGGTGCGATCGCTCCTGTGGAGTATTGGCATTATTACAGCAATATACTTGTTGATCAACATAGCTTATATCGCCGGATTAGGACTATCAGGAATGGCACAACAAGAAGCTGTCGCAACTTCTTTGATGCGCCGCGCCTTTGGTGAACCTGGTGCTGTGTTTATCAGCTTATTGGTTGCAGTTGCTACCTTGGGTGGAATCAACGCCACGATTTTTACGGGCGCTCGTAGCAACTATGCACTTGGGCAAGATTTTGCGTTGTTTTCTTTTATGGGAGACTGGAGAAATCGCTCCAGTACACCAACAAAAGCAATGCTGGTACAGAGCGCCATAACGCTTTTTTTGGTGTTATTGGGGACTTTGACGCGCAAAGGTTTTGAAACGATGGTGGATTACACCGCCCCTGTGTTTTGGTTCTTTTTCTTACTCAGCGGCGTGTCGCTGCTCATGTTACGTGTGCGCGAACCCCATGTATTCCGACCCTTTCGCGTACCTTTCTACCCCCTAACACCGATACTCTTTTGCCTTATAAGCGGTTATTTGCTTTACTCCAGCCTTGCATATACTGGAGTCGGTGCGCTTGCGGGAGTAGCAGTGGTGTTAGCTGGTGTACCGCTGTTATTTCTGGCTAATCATCGGCAATCATAAACAAAATTTCAGTAACTCGAAATTTAAAGAGCTTATATGCAGTTACATCGAATGCTTGGATTATTAGTTGTAAGTGTGAGTGTTACTAGCTTGATGTTTACAGGTTGCACTCAACAACGCAATTTTGAAGCAGAAGCAGAAGCCCAAGTACCAACCACCACTGCACAACCTCAAGAACGTCAGGCTAATGTACCTTACGTTCCGACACCTGAAAAAGTCGTTGACCGAATGCTGCAACTGGCAAATGTGTCAAGTAACGATGTGCTTTATGACCTTGGTAGCGGTGATGGGCGGATTCCGATTACTGCTGTGCAGAAATACGGTGCGAGTCGTGCTACTGGTATAGAGATTAATCCCGAGTTAGTTCAGCGAAGTCGAGAAAACTCTCAAAAGGCAGGAGTGACTGACCGCGTGACTTTTTTACAACAAGACCTTTTCCAAACTGATTTGAGTCAAGCAACGGTGGTAACGCTCTATCTGTTACCTAGTGTCAATTTGCAGCTGCGACCAAAGCTGTTGCAGGAACTCAAACCCGGTACGCGGATTATTTCCCACGATTTTGATATGGGGGAGTGGAAACCTGAGCGTGTAGAGCGGGTACAGGGTTCGGCTCGTCAACACACCATCTACTATTGGGTCGTTCCTGAGAATCCTTCAGCTAATTTGCAATGAAGTTCTCAATTATGAGTCACTACTTATTAGTCGATAATGATGAGTATGATAACTACTCCTCATTAGCTAACTTCTACCAATTCCCCATTACATAACTGATTCAGGAGGTTCAATCGCGATGAAAGGTTTGAAAGGCAAAAATGTGTTGGTAACGGGTGCTAGTTCAGGAATTGGGCAAGCAATTGCAGTTCGATTTGCTCAAGAAGGTGCAAATGTTGCCATTAACTACCGCAAAAATCCTGAAGATGCCAAAGAAACTGAGGAAATGGTAGAAAATGCCTGCGGTGAGATTCGAGGTTGTGGTGTTGAAAGTCTTCTAGTCCAAGCTGATGTCTCCCAAGAAGAAGATGTCGTCAAAATGGTGGCTGCTGTTGTGGAAAAGTTTGGCAGGCTTGATATTTTAATCAATAATGCTGGCATTCAAATTGAGGGGGCAGCTCATGAAATGAAAATTGAAGACTTTGACCGAGTTGTTGCCGTAAATCTTAGAGGTGCGTATATCTGCGCCCGTGAAACGCTTAAACATTTTCTTTCTCGTAGGGTTGGTGGTGTAATTCTTAACATTTCCAGCGTTCACGAAATCATTCCCAAACCGAAATATGTTGGGTATTCCGTGAGCAAAGGAGGGATGGAAAACCTAACGCGTTCCTTGGCTTTGGAATACGCATCCAATAACATTCGCGTGAATGCAATTGCGCCAGGAGCGACTATTACACCAATTAACAAATCATGGATTAACGACCCTGAGGCAAAGGCAGAAGTTGAGAGTAATATTCCTATGGGTCGTGCTGGAACCTCAGAAGAAATGGCAGCATCTGTGGCATTTCTTTGCTCAGATGAAGCTGCTTATATTACCGGACAAACCCTGTTTATTGATGGTGGATTGACGCTTTATCCCAGCTTTCGTGAGCCTTGGTCTTCTTGACACTCCCCGGTCTAAAGACACGGGTTGGGTGAAACCATGACAAAACAGGACTTCCTTCCCCCACGAGTACTCCTTAAGATCCCACAGATATCTGTGGTGGGGGCATGCATAGGCGGTGATTCTCAATTACTCGTACTTGTTGAAAGATTTACCCGCCTTTTTTGCCAAGGAAGTCCTGTTTTGGAGAGGATTAATGTAGCGGACAGAGTAAGTCTTTTCTCAAACTACCAGGCATTTCTTTAATCAAAGCTTAACGGAGCGTTTCGGTAGTGCCGCTCAATCGGTGAATGATGCGATCTTTACCTGAAGCCTATCAGGTTTAACTGCTTTTGCTGTAGATCCCCTTTGATTCAGGGAGATACACAGCAGCTTTGCTGTAGATCCATCCAAAATTAACGCATCTACAGCAAGAGATTCGTTCATTCATCCCAAATGGAAGGATCTACAGTAAAACTCTGTACAATAAATTATTAGACTTCTCAAGGTGAATACTTCATTTCGTTTTAATCAGCTATTGTAATTTCTGTCACTGAAGGCATGGCAAATCTACAAACTCAATTCAATAATTTTCACAACACCATCAAAGTCGATTTTGATGACAACCAGCCATTACGCGATAAAAGAGACTTAATCGTTGGTAACTTAAGGGATGGCTTGAGAAAATTGTTCCCCCCAAATACACCTACATTTAAGTCCTTTAACCAAGGAAGTTATGACTTAGCAACAGGGGTTGAGCCTCTCCTAGGAGAAGATTACGATATTGATGTAGGCATTATTTTTAATTTTCCAAAAAATACTTACAAGCCAGTCCAAGTTAAAGGATGGGTTTATGACGCTCTCAATACAGGTTCAAGAACAGTAGAAATTAAAAGACCTTGTGTAAGAGTTCAGTACCATTACAACGGAGCTAAATGGTTTCATGTTGATTTGGCTATTTATTCTACAGATAGAGATTACTTAGGAAATGAAGTACACCATATAGCAAAAGGCTTTATAGGATCATCTGAAGATAAAAAGATTTGGGAAGTATCCGAACCTTTTCGCCTTAAAGAGCTTCTGAAGTCAAAGATTACTGATGGTTCTGATAGAGAGCAGTTTCGCAGAATTATAAGATATTTGAAAAGATGGAAAGATTACAACTTTTCTTCAACGGTAGCAGGACGTCCAACAGGAATAGCTTTAACCGCTTGTTGCTATAACCTTTTTGTGCCGCAGAAAGATTATGTGTACAATCCCTATACTAATTCCTATGCATATCAATATAACGATCTGAGAGCATTGCAAAATGTTGTAAGTGCAATAATTGGTATGTTTACTTGGAATAATCAAATAAGCGTAAAACTTCCAGTTCAACCTTATAACAATCTTTTTGAGAAGATGAGCGATAGTCAAATGCTATTAGTGAAAACAAAAATAATTGCTTTAAGAGATATCTTGCTTATTGCATCCAATGAACCTCTTCACTCAAATGCATGTATCAAGTTGCAAAAAGTGTTTGGTAATGACTTCCCAACGTCATGAGTTATGGTAATAAGGAAAAGTATACCTGAAGCAACGAAATTACAACTCTGGGTAAAATCCGCAGGGCGTTGCGAATTTAAAGGATGTAATGTACCTGTTTGGTACAATGGCTTAACCTTAAGTGAAGGTAATTTTGCAGAAGTCGCACATATTATTGGTTCAAGTAAAGATGGTCCGCGAGGAACAAACCAATCAGAAGAATTACAAGTATATTTTGACAATCTGATGCTTTTATGTCAGCGTTGTCATAAAGAAATAGATGACCACCCAGAAAAATACCCGACTGAGTTATTGCGTGCTTGGAAACAAGAACACGAAAGTAGAATAGAAATACAAACAAGCTATCCAGAAGATATACATAGATCTACAGTATTAGTCTTTTCTGTAAATATCGGTGATCGAACTGTTCCTATAAACATTGAAGCAATCAGAAATGCAATGTTTCCAAAATTTCCAACAGACCACAAAGGAATAAAGATAGAAGAAAAAGATTTTGATCGAAAGGGGGCACCAGAGCAATGGAAGATATTCGCTGAAACGAAGATTAGGCGTAGAGTTTTAAGATATTTGGACGAAGGCATTGACGATACCAAGATTAAACATATTTCTCTGTTTGGGATATCACCTATGCCTTTGTTGATGTATTTGGGACGGTGCATAGGCGATACTGTCCCAACAGATATTTACCAATCTCATAGGAATATTGACAATACAAGTAAAACATGGTCTTGGCAAGAGGAAACTGCTGTTGAGCTGTCTTATTCTATTTCTTGTGAGCAAGAAGGTGAAAGTGAAATTATCTTCCTAAAATTGGCAATCAGCGATGCTATTGAACGTGATAAATACGAAAATTTAGTTTCGAGTGATTGCAACATTTATCAAATAACTATTTCTGAACCATCACCACACTTCTTAAAATCAAAAAGACAGCTTGAAATCTTCAGCTATGAGTATCGTAAATTACTTAATGAAATTCAGGCAAGACATGGGAAAAATTGTAAAATTTATATTTTGCCAGCAGTTCCTGTATCAATTGCAGTAGAGTGTGGAAGAGTTATTTTGCCAACAAAAGATCCAGAGGTATATGCTTGTGAATATTACAGTGACAGAGATGGATTTCGAGCTGTGCTACAGATAAACTAAATGTAGTATTTCCCCTTCGTGAATGTATTTTTTGCAACAAAGTCTAACAATTCAAATGCAGCGGACGATGAGAGTTGCTTGTGCTGAGTTCAAGGTTATCTGCCGCCGCTGCGTTTTGCCGTTATATCGCTTACGTTAGCGATCATGCATCCATCAATATAAAGCGCGTAGATCGCGGTCTCTTCCCAACGATAAAACGCCGTAAAGGGAATCCTGTAGTAACTCTACTACTAATAGTACCTCTAAGGAAGTTTTGGCAGTTTTTAGGAGCGCCAGAAGCCTACACCGACCGCTTGCGGCGGTGTAGGTAGTTCACCGGAGATTCGATTATTTTGTGGGCGCTTGAGACTTACCACAGGCGGCGAAAAGAGTATCCTGTCTTGTTGAAGAAACCTGAATATACCCATCTGCAAGTGGTACATCTGCGTTCCCCCCAAGCTACACGATATTGGCTGTTAAACCTAAAGAAGTAGAGATAACGGGCGCTGCAAGTATTTAAATAGCGTTAGGAAGAGTACACATGAATTATTTGTACTAATTTGTGTTTATCAATACACACTCAATCCAAAATCAGCCTTTGGGATGTGTGCAGTTTAAGTCTCTTGGCAGGCATGAGGAGTGTAGAGGGGAAATATTATCGAAATACAACTAAGATTTTTGTAGTGATTATTGCTTGGCTCTAATCCTGCATAAAACCTCAAATCTCCATAAATGAAATCATAGGTCGAAACGTTATGTCTTCGCTAAAATATTATTGCAATTTCAAAACAGTAAATGATTTTAAATTACCTAATTATCTCAAGCAAATTAGCAACAACTAACTTTCTAGCTCTTTAAATTATAGTGCGTTACGCTTGCTGTCATGCACCATAATCTAAAATTGTCATTTTGCTGCTACGTGAACTAACGACAGCATTGGGTCACGAATAACTCATCAAAAAAAATACAGGTGTACAAAGATGCTTGAAATGAAGACAAAACAACCTATGTTTAGCAAAAATCAGCATGTTTCCTTTATTGGCGGTATGGGAAAAATTTTGAATTGCCAAATAGATTCAGGTATGTGGGCTTATGCCGTTGAGATGGAAATGGGACCGCCACCAGAATCGGGTAGGGTAGGTCCGGAGACAACAATTTTGCTGTATGAAACGGAAATTCAGGACGTAATGCATTTATGAAATACCCACCCATCTGTACTGCCTCTACTGTTAAAGATTTGACTAAAGATTTGACAAATTATACTGGTCATTAGATAGCCTTGCTTGAACTATGGGCGCAAGCAACGAAAAGGCAAATTTTGCAAATATCATATGACTAGTTGTCGTGGGATGTATAACGTCCCAGAATAAGAACTTATCAGTGTAATTTTGAAGATGTTCTAACTGGTCAAGTTGAGAGTCAGTCACATTCGTAAAACCGAATTTTGTTGGATTGGTGAGGACTTGATTAAATAGTGAATGAACATCGAAAAGAATGATATTTACATCAGAACCTAGACTTAGAGAGCTAAGTGATTTGGCTAAACCAACGTTATGCTCCCGAGTTAACGCATTGAGGAGGGCGGATTGTTGACTATTCTTGCGTGTAGCAGGTAGTTCTCCTAAGTCTGGCAAGTTAAGCACCATGATATGTTTAGCGCCAACAGCAGCCAACGATGTAACAGCATCTGATAGATTTTTAATGGGTATGGCAGGTTGAGTCAAGCCACCGCCTAAGTAATCATTAGCTCCCGCCCATATTATATAAAGTGCCTCGCAGTCAGCAAGCCTATTGACTGCCTTTAAGTCTCCAATAAAACTGTTAATTTGCTGCTGCAATCCTGGTAGACCTAGTGGATTATTAGGAATGAAGGTATTATCGCTACCTGTATTTGCACCACCAATGGCAAAGTTAGTATTCCTCCTAGAAGTTAATCCTAGTAATGTTGCGAGGTATTCTACCCATACTGGACCATTGCAAAAGCGTCCTTGAAAGTAGGGTGGTGAAGGTGGACGCCCCTCTCCTAATAGCTTTTGCGTGGTATCGAAGGCATTACCGATATCACAAAGGCTGTCACCAAACACATACATATCACTAAAATGACTACGTCCTGTATTTGCTCTTACAAAAGTTTGGAAATTGGATGATAGTTGTTCGTTTGGTGTTAAAGTTGCTGCAAGTAAGTCAGGACTGATATCTCGATAAGAATTGACCACATCAAATATGTTGATAATCATGAGTCAAAATTTTGCTTTACTAGATTGGATTTTGGACAAAAAGGAATAAAATTTTAGAGTTTAGACAAATTTCTCTAAACTTCTTCCACTACATCTTTGATAGATGTCGGTGAAATTGACTTATGCACTCATAAGGACTCAGCGAGGGTCAATTGCTCTTATTCTCTGTAAGCAACTCATGGCTATCAATATAGATAAAGTCTGGAAAGTTCAGGTAAAGTTATGATAAAGCAGAGCTTTCGCGAAAGCTTCCACGTACTCCGCTTGAGGAACATTTTGCTGCGCCCGTTTCAGGGATAAGGTCGAGGCATCTACCCCTGTTACATTTTGTGAAAATTTTATAAAAAATTGCGTTGCTTGACCACTAATACAACATAAATTTAGAACTTTGCTGTCTGCATGAATTGTTAAGCCAAGCATTGCCAATTGCCTCAAACGCCCTTCACCACCCACACCCAGAGCCGCCAGACGCGATATGCCATCATACAGGCACTGGTAGCGGTAACTCCAATGCCTTAAAATTATAGCTACAGCCTGTTTCCTTGTCGTTAATTTTGGATATTTATTCAAGATATATTGTTAACATTAGTAAAAAACCTGAAAAATTGCGGGGATTGTAACTGCTATGGGTCGCGTAGGCGTCTTATTACTCAATCTCGGTGGTCCCGACAAATTAGAGGACGTCGGACCCTTTCTGTTCAACCTGTTTTCCGATCCAGAAATTATTCGCCTACCCTTTCGTTGGTTGCAAAAACCCTTAGCTTGGTTTATTGCCTCAAGGCGCACCAGTAAATCCCAAGAGAACTACAAGCAAATAGGGGGCGGTTCGCCGTTGCGACGCATTACCGAAGCTCAAGGAGAAGCGTTGAGAGAACAGCTGGGTGCCTTGGGGCAAGAAGCTAATATCTACGTTGGAATGCGTTACTGGCATCCTTACACCGAAGAAGCGATCGCCAAAATAACCCAAGACAACATTGAACGTCTTGTGATATTACCGCTGTATCCCCAGTTTTCCATCAGTACCAGTGGTTCTAGCTTCCGTCTTTTAGAAAGACTTTGGCAAGAAAACCCAAAACTTCAGGTTATTGATTACACTGTCATTGATTCCTGGTACAAACAACCAGGCTATCTCCAAGCAATGGCGGATCTGATAGCCCAGGAACTAGACCAGTGTCCCAATCCCAACGAGGTTCATGTCTTCTTCAGCGCTCACGGCGTTCCCAAGAGCTATGTTGAAGAAGCAGGCGACCCCTATCAGCAAGAGATTGAGGAATGCACTTATTTGATTATGCAAACCCTTAATCGACCGAATCCTCATATTTTAGCTTACCAAAGTCGCGTGGGTCCAGTAGAATGGCTACAACCTTACACAGAGGATGCTATCCCAGAACTAGCGGAAAAAGGCGTCAAAGATTTGGTCGTTGTGCCTATCAGTTTTGTCTCAGAACATATTGAGACACTGCAAGAAATTGACATTGAGTATCGGGAAGTCGCAGAACAAGCGGGAATTCACAACTTCCGCCGCGTACCTGCTCTCAATACTCATCCGGTATTTATTAAGGCATTGGCTGATTTGGTGATTGATGCGTTAAAATCACCCAGTTTAAAACTCTCCCAAGTCAGCCAAATGAAGAAAAAGGTCAAAATCTACCCGCCAGAGCGTTGGGAGTGGGGTCTGACCAGTAGTGCAGAAGTTTGGAATGGTCGTATTGCTATGCTTGGTTTCATAGCATTGATTATCGAACTGATTACAGGTCACGGTCTGCTACACATGGTTGGGCTGTTGTAGTCAAGTCATTATGCAATAATTCGTAATTCGTTATTAAGTTAGTAATGACGAATTACGAATTCTTTAAATTTATGTGGTATAAAAAAAACTATATTTTTTTATTGCTTCTGCTACTGAGTAGCTTGACAACAGTTTATTTATGGTTTCCTGTAGATGATTCTGTTTGTAACACAAAAGTAGTTCTTAGACCAAAATTTGGAAAATACGATGTGTATGCTACCAAGGTAGTTGTTCAGCCGTGGCGTGGTGAACATCATGTTTATGGAATCTTTATGGTTCCAGATAAATACAAGGAATCCCCATTTTTTGTCTTAACAGTAAAAGGTGCTGGCAGCTACTGTGAAAAGCCATTTGGCACGTTACAAGAAGTTGATGGGATTTTTGCTGAGCCAGGTACGCATTTAATAAGAGACTACATTAGAACTCGAACCGCTTTCAGGTTAATTCTCCAAGGTATGTACAACCAATTAAAAGATCCACAAAGCTGGAAACTGACATACCCGCGTAATTTTGCTCGTGACAAAACTTGAGAAGGATGATACAAATCGGTAGTGTAGAGACGC
Organism: Scytonema sp. PRP1; assembly: GCF_036697665.2. Classification (NCBI taxonomy): domain Bacteria; kingdom Bacillati; phylum Cyanobacteriota; class Cyanophyceae; order Nostocales; family Scytonemataceae; genus Scytonema; species Scytonema sp. PRP1. The sequence goes on from NZ_JBAHYJ020000059.1 coordinate 266,409, forward strand.
GCCATGGCGCGTCTTTACACAATTTAAATGTATCGCGATTAACGTGAAATGGTATTAGCAATAATTTCAGTAGAAAATTACTACTTTTAGTTGGGTATAACCCGCTCTATTTATAGGTACCAACCCGTTTTTCAGGGCTTTAAAATAGAGTTATATGACAATACGGTTCAGATAACACCAGAACCCTTATCACGAACACAATGTAGAGACGCGCCATGGCGCGTCTCTACACACATGATTTTTTACTTGCTTGTCCTGCAATCAAGGACGGGCGAGACACTCATCCCACAAGATAATTAGGAATGCATTTAATTGAGAACCGCCATAACGGAAATTTAATATTTGGCACAAGTGTGTCTTTCTGCTGTTGAGCCTTGATACCTACATTTCTTAGGAAGAATTAGCAAGATAAATGATTGCAGACAATCTTCTGACACCAAACACACCTTTGCGACAACCAAAATTATGGATGCCAGAGCAGGTGTTGTTCACACCAGCTGCGATCGCTGAACCGTGGGGACAGCAAATATTAGCACGCGTACAGTCTCTGAACTTACCTATACAAGAGTTACCGCGAAATCGCCTGACAGGTTTGCGCGGAGAATCTGAACGCGATACTTATGATATTGCCAAACGCACCCTTGCAGTTGTGACAGCTCCGCCCAGTTCCTTTAAACTCAGCCCCATCCCACCATCGGCTGATTGGCAATTTCATCTTGCGGAAGGCTGTCCAGCGCACTGTCAATATTGCTACTTAGCAGGTAGCTTGCAAGGTCCGCCAGTCATTCGCGTGTTTGCCAATTTGCCGCAAATATTAGAGAATTTGGCAGCTTACGAGAAACCAGGGAAAGCAACAAGTTATGAAGTTAGCTGTTATACTGACCCTTTAGGCATCGAGCATTTGACAGGAAGCCTTGCTGAATGTATCCGCTACTTTGGCACTCGTGATGACGCGCATCTACGATGGGTGTCGAAGTTCGATGCTGTGGATGAGCTACTCAATTTGCCGCACAATGGTCATACACGCTGCCGGATAAGTGTGAATGCTGCACCTGTTTCCGGTCGCTTTGAAGGTGGTACAGCGTCCGTACCATCACGGCTGATGGCATTGCGACGGTTAGCGCTCCCACCAGAACGAGGTGGTGGCGGGTATCCGGTAGGTTTGGTCATTGCACCTATTATGCATATAGATGATTGGGAGATGCATTATGGTTGTTTATTTGACCAGATTAGCGAAGCACTAGATTTTGATTGTGACCTGACTTTTGAACTCATTTCGCACCGCTTTACACCTGGGTCAAAAGAGGTGTTGCAAACGTGGTATCCTCATTCAAAACTAGACATGGACGAAGACAAACGCAGTGTCAAGCGAAATAAGTTTGGCGGCACAAAGTATGTCTATGATAATGACACGATGAAGACTATGAAGCGCTTTTTTGAGGGTGAAATCGGACGGCGCTTTCCCAATGCAAAAATTCTGTACTGGACTTAGTACATGATTCCATAAGTTCATAGCGAAAACTTGAACGAAGACTCTGTGTACCTTTGCGTTTACCGAGCGCGCTCCTCTGCGTTTAAAAACCTTACGAATTAATGAAATGCTGTACTTAGCTTGTAGTGATGCAGGTTTGTTTTGGCGATCGCCCTTTGGGTAGTGGCACATGAAGCGATCGCACTCCTGCGGGTTTCCGTGACGCTGCATTAATCGCTATCCTGCCGGGTGCTGGACTGCGACCGGCTGAGGTGGTTCAGCTTAATATGTCAGATTTTAATGATGATGGGGAAATTAAAATCCGGTGTGGTAAAGGTCGTGTTGACTTTTGACTTGTTACCTTCACTTTTGACTTCCCCAAAGGGGCTGCCGTCGCCCAGAGGAGAGGAAACGCCGCGCTGCTGCACAGTTGGAAATTTTGGGGCGTTAGGAATATCATCGCAGAGGTGACTGTCATCTTTGTTAACATTGGGGTTGTATTTCAGATAGTCAGAAATCCAAGCACAACCACGTATTAGTAAGTCATCCAAATCCAGATTCCATAGTTTGACTGTGTTGTCCTCACTACCAGTGGCAATGGTCTTGCCATCCGGGCTGAACACGACACTTGTGACAGAATTGCTATGCCCCTTAAAAGTCTGGAGATCCTGCCCGTTTAGATTCCATAGTTTTACAGTGTTGTCACAACTACCAGTGGCAATCGTTTTGCCATCCGGGCTGAACACGACACTAAAGACAGAATTGCTATGCCCT